>JACIWD010000073.1 GCA_014361165.1 Candidatus Mnemosynella bozhongmuii | reverse complement strand
TTCAGGGAATCATAAGCACGAGAGGATTAACCGAGGAGGTTCAGAGAGAGGTTGACGCTGTTCTCTCAAGACTCAAAAAACTTGGAGTTCTCGAAGAGGACTCAACTCTGAATGATATTCTCTCCCTCACTGTCGAGGACTTTCTCGAGAGAAGACTCCAGACTCTTGTTTACAGAAAGGGTCTTGCCTCAACAATCAAACAGGCCCGCCAGTTCATAGTCCACGGGCATATAGCAATAGGAGGAAGAAGGGTAACCGTTCCGAGCTATCTTGTCACGAGAGATGAGGAGGAGCTGATAGATTATTATCCCGGTTCGCCTCTTGCGAGTGCGGAGCATCCTCAGAGAATAATAAGGGTGACCCCGGAAGGTGATTCGAATGAGTGATGGGAAATGGGGAATAGCTCACATATATGCTTCCTTCAACAACACGATAATAACAATCACCGACATTACCGGAGCGGAGACCATAGCGAGGTCTTCCGGTGGAAGAATTGTGAAGGCGGACAGAGATGAGAGCTCTCCGTATACCGCGATGCAGATGGCGCTTCAGGTGGCTGAAATAGCAAAGGAAAAGGGTATTGTTGGAGTTCACATAAAGGTTAGAGCTCCGGGAGGAAACAAGCAGAAAACTCCCGGACCGGGAGCACAGGCTGCAATCAGAGCTCTTGCAAGAGCCGGTCTCAGAATTGGCAGAATAGAGGATGTCACTCCAATTCCGCATGATGGAACAAGACCGAAAGGCGGTAAGAGAGGAAGGAGAGTGTAAATGGAAGTCGAAATCATAGAGCGTTCAGATAACAGAATGAGATTTCTTCTCTCAGGTGTAACTCCGGCAATGGCAAATGCCCTGAGGAGAGTTCTCATTTCAGAGATTCCCAAGATGGCAATAGATGAACTCATAATCTATGAGAACACGTCTGCACTCTACGATGAGCAGATAGCTCTCAGAATGGCTCTCATTCCAATAAAGGCTGACATCAGAGTTTATTATTTCCCGGAAGAGTGCAGATGTGGCGGGAAGGGTTGCTCTCTCTGCCAGGTCATCTTCACTCTCGATGAAGTTGGTCCGAAGACCGTTTATTCGGGAGATCTGAAATCCTCTGATCCAGAGGTTAAAATCGTGAGCCCGAAGATTCCCATAGTGAAGCTAAAAGAAGGACAGAGGATAAGGCTTGAGGCAATAGCAAGGCTCGGAACAGGTAAAAAGCATGCGAAATGGCAGTGTGCGGTGGCGTGCGGATACAAGAATCTTCCCAGAATCAGCGTCTCTCAGGAGTGCAATCTCTGCGAGAGATGCATAGAGGCGTGTCCCAGGGGAGTTCTCAGAGAGTCTGGAGGGAAAATTGAGCTGTTCAATCCTGCGGACTGCACCATGTGCAAGCTCTGCGTTGATTCCTGTGAGAGGGAGGCTCTGAAACTTGAGTTCGATGAATCAAAATTTGTCTTTCAGTTTGAGTCGGATGGCTCGATGAAAACCGATGAGATGGTTGTTGAAGCCGTGAATATTCTGAAGGACAAGGTTGAAGAACTCACCAAGATATTAGAGGGATTGTGATGAGGAGAATCAGGAAGACAAATCCGAGATTAATTTCGCTTATCAGAGCACTGAGAAGAAGGTCGCATGAGACCGGGGCAAAAATCTGGAAGGATATTGCGGAAAGACTTGAGGGTCCCTCGAGAAACTATGCAGAGGTTAATGTCGGGAAGATTGCCAGATATGCCTCGGAAGGAGAAACAGTGCTGATTCCCGGAAAGCTTCTGGGAAGCGGTGAGATAGATTTCCCTGTCACGGTTGCCGCTCTGAGCTTCAGCGAGAGTGCGAGGAAGAAAATCAGGGAAGCCGGAGGAAGGTGCATAAGGATTGAGGAGCTCATGGAGGAGAATCCAGAGGGAACCGGAATCAGAATAATGAGGTGAGATGATGAAGGTTATAGATGCAGATGGGCTCATTCTCGGAAGACTTGCAAGCATAGTTGCGAAAGAGCTTTTGAAGGGAGAGCAGATAGTCATAGTCAATGCGGAGAAGTGTGTTGTGAGCGGAGACAGACAGATGGTTCTGGAGAAGTTCAGGGAAAAGAGGGAGAGAGGTTCCAAGGAGAAAGGACCTTATTATCCGAGAATGCCGGACAGAATAGTTAAGAGAACAGTCAGAGGGATGCTACCCTATAAAAAGGCGAAAGGAAGGGAGGCTCTCTCACGGTTGAAAGTTTATATAGGAGTTCCTGAAGAATTTGAAAAGGCTGAAAAGATCACGATTCCGGAGATTCATGTTTCAAAGCTTGAGGTTCCCAAATATGTCGTTCTCGGTGAGATAAGCAGAATGCTCGGAGCAAAGGTGTGATGCGTTATGAAGGTTGTTGTTGCAAGCGGAAAGAGAAAGACCGCAATTGCGAGAGCGGTTGTGAGAGAGGGGAAGGGAAGAGTCAGGATCAACAAGATTCCTCTTGAAATTTATCAGCCAGAACTTGCGAGGTTGAAGATTGAGGAAGCTCTCGTCTTCGCATCGGAAATTCTTGATTCTCTTGACATAGATGTAAAGGTCAGTGGTGGGGGCTTCATGGCTCAGGCAGAGGCAGCCAGAACAGCGATAGCGAGAGCCCTCGTTGAATTCACGAAGGATGAGGCTCTAAGAGATGCATATCTGAAGTATGACAGAACTCTGCTTGTGAATGACATAAGATATAAAGAGCCGAAGAAGTTTGGAGGAAGAGGAGCAAGAGCCAGAAGACAGAAGTCATACAGGTGAGCTTAAGATGATGATTCCGGTCAGATGTTTCACCTGTGGAAAGGTGATAGGAGACCTCTGGGAGGAGTTCTCGAAGAGAATCGAGAGCGAACCTCCCGGAAAGGTCCTCGACGATCTCGGAGTGACGCGCTACTGCTGCCGCCGCATGCTTCTAACTCATGTTGATCTGATAGATCTGGTTTCGAGATATGATTAGGTTGGGGTCGTGGGGTAGCTTGGATATCCTCCGGCGTTCGGGACGCCGGGACCTGAGTTCAAATCTCAGCGACCCCATAACCCCCATTTAAATTTAATAAAAGAGGGTGATGGATTGGAAAAGAGACCGGAGCCGAGAATTAACGTTATTTATGAGAGGCTCAACCGGTACACAAGGTTCGAAAAGGCGAGGATTATCGGTGCAAGAGCCCTTCAAATAACAATGGGGGCTCCCGTGTTTATAGATGTGAAGGGAGACCCGCTTCAGATTGCTCTTGAAGAATTCAGGAGAGGTTTAATACCGATAACGGTTAAGAGAAAAGTCAGGTGAGAAGAATGAGAGAAGGCTGTTATATAGAGGATGTTTATCTCAGAAAGATTCTCGATAGCCGTGGAAATCCAACTATTGAAGCCGAGGTCATAACTGAAGATGGAGTGAAAGGGATTGCAGCCGCTCCGAGCGGAGCGAGCACGGGAAAGTATGAAGCCAAAGTTATCCCGGTTGATGAGGCTATCGAGAAAGCTGAAGAAAAACTCATTTCCGAACTCATAGGAATATGCGTTTTCGAACAGGAGTATGTGGATGAGGTTTTAAGAGAGGTTGATGGAACCGAGAATTTCTCCCAGATTGGTGGAAATACTGCAATTGCGATTTCGATGGCGGTTGCGAAAGCAGCTGCAAACTCTCTTCAGATTCCTCTTTACAGATATCTCGGCACTCCGTTCTCGTCATCTCTTCCCTATCCTCTCGGAAATGTGATAGGCGGAGGAGCTCATGCAGAGGGCGCAACATCCATTCAGGAGTTTCTCTCAATTCCTGTTGGCGCCTCTTCTGTTCTCGATGCTGTTTTCGCAAATGCTGCGGTTCACAAGAAAGTAAAGAGCATTCTCTCCTCAGAGGGCATCTTCTGCGGAAAGGGCGATGAGGGGGCATGGGCTCCGCAGATATCTGATGAGAAGGCATTCGAGATAATGAAAAGAGCAACTGAAGAGGTCTCGGATGAACTCGGATTTGAAATAAGATTTGGTGTTGATGTCGCGGCTTCCGAGCTGTGGGACGGAGAGAATTATGTTTATAAAGATGTCAGGAGGTCTCCGGAGGAGCAGCTATCCTTCATCGGAGAGATGATAGACAGATATCAGCTTTACTATGTTGAGGATCCGTTCCATGAGGAGGATTTCGAAAGCTTTGCAGAGCTGACCTCTTCGGTCAAAGCGCTCATATGCGGTGATGACCTTTTTGTGACTAATGTGGAGAGAATAAGAAAGGGTATTGAGCTCAAAGCCGGAAATGCTGTTCTCATAAAGCCAAACCAGATAGGAACTCTTACCGATACTTTCAGAGCTGTCTCCCTTGCAAGGGAGCACGGATACACATGTGTCATCTCTCATCGCTCGGGAGAGACAACGGATAACACAATAGCGCATCTCGCAGTCGCTCTCGAACTTCCGATAATAAAAACAGGAGTTGTCGGAGGGGAGAGAATAGCAAAGCTGAACGAACTCATAAGGATTGAGGAAGAGCTTGTGAGCCCGAAAATGGCATCTCTAAGAAAGGGGTGATTTCGAGTGGAATATGATGAAGGAAAATCCGAAATTCAGCTTCTCGTTCCAGTGGAGGAGTATCTGGCAGCAGGAGTGCACATAGGGACGCAGCAGAAGACAAAGGATATGCTGAAATTCATTTACAGAGTGAGGAACGACGGACTTTACATTCTCGACATTTATTCCACGGATGCGAGGATAAGGATTGCCTCCAAGTTTCTCTCAAGATACGAACCAGATAAAATTCTCGCAGTTTCAGCCCGCCAGTACGGTCAGAAACCAGCCATGATGTTCGCAAAGACGATCGGAGCCAAGGCAATAACGGGAAGATTCGTTCCCGGAACTCTCACGAATCCATCGCTTCCGTATTATGTCGAGCCAGATGTCCTTCTTGCCACCGATCCGATAGGAGATTCTCAGGCCGTTCACGAAGCTGTTGAAATAGGGATACCCGTTGTTGCTCTGTGCGACAGCAACAACTCTCTTGCAAATGTTGATCTTGCAATACCAACGAACAACAAGGGAAGGAAAGCTCTCGCTCTTGTTTACTGGCTTCTGACCAGAGAGCTCATGAAAATCTGGGGAAGAGAGGACGAGTTCAGATACGTGGTGGAGGACTTCGAGGTGGAGCTGTGAGGGGGTGTTGATGAGATATCCCGCGGTTGCAGGTCAGTTCTATCCCGGAGATCCCGAGAGACTCCTGAAAACTCTTGAGAAACTTTTCTCAAATTTTGAGATTGAGGAAGAGAAGGTTATCTCTGCTGTCTCGCCTCACGCAGGCTACATGTTTTCCGGAAAGGTTGCAGCCGCGGTCTATTCGAGAATCCCGGAAGTTTCGAGATATGTGATAATTGGTCCGAATCACCATTCCACTGGAGCACCGGTTTCCGCCTCGAAAGAACAGTGGAAAACTCCTCTTGGAGTTGTTGAAGTGGATGGAGAATTTGTGGACGCTCTTTTCGATGAGGCAGTTGTTGATGAGAGAGCCCATCTCAGAGAACACTCCATAGAGGTTCAGATTCCGTTTCTGCAGTATCGCTTTAAAGATTTCAAAATTGTTCCGCTCTGCATGTCTCTTCAGGATGAGCTGACATCCGCGGAGCTCGGCAAGAAGCTTGCAGAGGTCACGAAAGAATTTGGAGATACAGTCATCATCGCCTCTTCCGATTTCTCCCACTATGTTCCTTATGACAGAGCATACGAGGATGATTCGTATGTGATTGACGCAATCCTCAGACTCGATGTTGATGAGATGTACAGAAGAATTTTTGAAAGAGGAGTTACGGTCTGCGGATATGGCCCGATAGCGGCTGCAATTCACTCCTCAAAACTTCTCGGTGCAGAGAGAGGAAAAAAGGTTGCATACATGACAAGCGGAGATGTGATCGGAGACAGGTCATCGGTTGTTGGATATGCGGGAATTCTGATAGAGTGAGCCATGATTCGGGTTTCAGCTCCTGGAAAAATTTATTTCTGCGGTGAGCATGCTGTTGTCTACGGAAAACACGGGATAGCAGGCTCCGTAAATCTGAGGACTTATGTTGAAGTTGAAAGGTCCTCAGAGTTTCTGATAGACTCCTACCTCGGGATCTCCCGCAGTCTTCCCTCTGAAATCTACCCGTATGTTTCAAGGGCGGTTGAGAAAATCAGCGAGTTTCACAAACCGGAGCCGCTGAAAATTAAAATAACTTCCGAGATCCCTCCAGCTTCCGGACTGGGTTCATCTGCTTCTGTCACTGTTGCAGTTCTGAAAGCTCTCTCTCTCGCATATGATCTGGAGCTTGAGAGGGAGGAAATAGCAAGAATTGCCCACGAGGTCGAAAGAGATGTTCAGGGTTCAGCAAGCAGAACAGATACGTTCGTTTCAACTTTCGGAGGCATAAGGATGCTTCCCGAAGGCGAGGAGGTCTCGATGAAAGGTCATGCAGACATCATCATAGCATTCACCGGTGTGAGCTCCTCCACAAAGGAGCTCGTCTCCTCTGTTAGAGCTCTGAGAGACAGATATCCCGAGATCCTCGATGAAATAATGGATGTTATAGATGCTCTCTCCTTCAGGGTAAAGGAGAAGCTCGAAAAAGGAGACCTTCGCAGCCTAGGAGAGCTGATGAACATAAATCAGGGACTTCTCGATTCAATAGGAGTCTCAAATAAGCAGATATCCTCGATGGTTTACGCTGCAAGGGAGAAAGGGGCCTACGGAGCAAAGATTACAGGAGCGGGCGGAGGCGGTTCAATCATCGTTCTCTCACCTCCTGAAAAGTCAGAGGAGATAAAGGAGGCGCTCTCTCCACTCGCTCGCAGTGTTCTCAGAACTTCAATCGATTTTCAGGGGGTTAGAGAAGAGTGATCGTTCTGAAGATCGGAGGAAGTGTCATAACCGAGAAGAGCTCTCTTGAAAAGGCCAATATTGGAGAGATGAGGAGAATAGCGGGAGAACTCGCAAAGAAGAGAGAGAGGCTCATCCTCGTCCATGGAGTCGGATCATTCGGTCATCCTCATGCCAGAAGATACTCTCTCAACAGCAGATTTCATGCTCCCGGATTCTGTGCAACTCACTCAGCGGTTTCGAGATTGAATCACATCTTTGTTGACATCCTGAACACTCATTTTCCAGCTCTCTCATTTCACCCCTCAGACATTATTCTTGCGGAAAACGGAGAAATCAGAGAGGCATTCACAGTTCCCATTCGTGAAGCTCTCAACCGCGGAATCACACCCGTAACTCACGGTGATGTTGTTTTCGATATCATCAGAGGAAACTCGATAATCTCCGGAGACAGGCTCGTCTCCTATCTCTCTCTCCTTTTCTCAGCAAAGAGGATAGGCATGGGAACAGATGTTGATGGGGTGATGGATGAGAGGGGTGATGTGGTGGAGGAGATAACTCCCGAGAGCTTCAGAGAAATCGAGGGGGTCTTCTTCTCTTCCGGAAAGACTGATGTTACTGGCGAGATGAAGGGGAAAGTTCTGGAGCTTCTGAAACTTGCGGAAAGGGGAATAGAGTCGCAAATTTTCAACGCCTCTGTTCCGGGAAACATTGAAAAGTTTTTAAGAGGAGAAAGGGTAGGAACGCTAATCAGGAGTGATTAGATGGAAAGTGAAATAAGGAAAGCTGAACACATAGAAATTTGCCTTCGGGAAGATGTCGAATCAAGCTTTGACTCCTTTCGGGAAATCATGATAATGCACAGAGCTCTTCCGGAGATAGACTGGGATGAAATTGACACCTCTGTTGAGTTCTTCGGAAAGGAGCTCAGAGCTCCGTTTCTGATTTCTTCAATCACCGGAGGAACTTCTGAGGCAAGAAAGATAAATGAAAACATAGCCTCCGCTGTTCACGAACTCGGGATAGGAATGGGTGTTGGAAGTCAGAGAGTTCTTCTTGAGGGTGGAGACCTTCACTCTTTTAAAGTCGTCAGGGAAAGAGCTCCGGACTCTTTCATATATGCCAACATAGGAGCACCTCAGCTCTCTGAATACGGGATGGAGAGGCTCTTCAAGATAGTTGATGTCATTGATGCCGATGCTCTTGCAATTCATCTGAACTACCTTCAGGAAGTTGTTCAGCCAGAGGGAGATCTTGATGCGAGAGGGGTTCTCGAGAGGATAGAGAAGGTCTGTCAGGAGTCTCCTGTTCCTGTGATAGCAAAGGAAACAGGAGCAGGAATTTCGAGAGAGGTCGCAAGAGAACTCATCTCGGCAGGTGTAAGTGCAATAGATGTTGGAGGTCTCGGAGGAACTTCATTTTCGGCTGTGGAAGTTTACAGAGCCCGTAACCGCGGTAATGGTATCAAGGAGGCGGTGGGTCTCTCTCTGTGGGACTGGGGGATTCCCACAGCACTGAGTATTGTTGAGTGTTCCGGAGGAGTTCCTGTAATTGCAAGCGGAGGGATAAGAAGCGGGGTTGATGCATTCAAATCCATCTCGCTCGGAGCATCCCTCTCTGGAGTTGCACTTCCTGTTCTCAGAGCAGCAGTCAGCGGTAAGCAGGAAGTTTTAAATCTGATGAACATCTTTATTTATGGTCTCAGGGCCTCAATGTTTCTCACAGGTTGCAGAAAGCTTTCCGAGATTTCAAGAGTTCCCCTTCTGATCACCGGAAGGCTCAGGGAGATGTTCGAGCTCAGAGGACATGATGTTGTGAAATTTGCGAGAAGGTAGATGGAAATGGATGTCAGCATAATAGGAATCGGGGGATATGAGGAAGTCGGAAGAAATATGACCGGCGTGAAAATAGGGAAGGACATCATCCTCTGCGACATGGGACTGCGGCTTGACAGAGTCCTGATTCACGAGGATGTTGAGCTTGAGAAAATGCATTCGCTTGATCTGATAAACATAGGAGCGATTCCAGATGATACGGTCCTTTCGAATGTGAACGGCAGAGTCAGGGCAATTGTCTGCACTCACGGTCATCTCGATCACATAGGTGCAATCCCAAAGCTTGCCCACAGATATGATGTTCCGATAATCTCGACACCCTTCACAACAGAGCTCATTTCGGAGCAGATAAAGCAGGAGAAGAAATTTGGCGTTGAAAACAACCTCATATCTCTCAGCTCGGGAAGAACTTTCAGGATTACCGATGACATCGAGCTGGAGTTTGTTAATGTTCAGCACAGCATAGTTGATTGCGTCTTCGCAGTTTTCCACACACCGAGAGGCGCGATTGTTTATGCGAATGATTTCAAATTTGACAGAACTCCGGTTCTTGGAGATCCTCCTGATTTCACGAGATTAAGGGAACTCGGAAGAGAGGGAGTCCTTGCTCTCATCACGGAAAGCGTCAGAGTTAATGAGGGTGGAAGAACGCCTTCTGAGAGAATTGCCTCAAACATGCTCACCGATGTGCTTCTGAGCCTCGAAGACGAGCGTGGAATCATCGTGACAACTTTTTCATCACATCTTGCAAGGATAAAGACGATTGTTGAGGTTGCAGAGAAGATGGGAAGAGCTCCGGTTCTTCTCGGAAGGTCAATGGAGCGCTACTCTCAGGCTGGAGTTAAGATGGGGATAATAGAGAAGAAATTTGAATGCTATTCCAACAGAGCTCAGGTTGAAAAGAAGATGAAGGAGATCATGAAGGAAGGGAAGGAGAATTATCTTCCTGTTGTCACCGGACATCAGGGAGAGCCGGGAGCAGTCCTAACAAGAATTTCTGATGGGAAAACTCCCTTCGTGGTGGAGAAGGGTGATAACGTGATATTTTCCTCCTCTTCAATTCCGGCACCGATAAACATTGCGAATCGCTATGCTGTGGAGACAAAACTGAGAATGAGGGGTGCAAGACTCTACCCAAATGTCCATGTTTCGGGTCATGCTTACAGAGAAGACCACAGGGATCTGATAAGGATGCTGCAGCCAGAACACATAATTCCAACTCACGGTTCAATCGAGATGACCGGAGCGTATGTGGAGCTTGCCGAGGAGGAGGGATATGTTCTCGGAAGCACGGTTCATATTTTGAGAAATTCTCAGGAGCTGATAGTGTGAGGTGGTATGGTGCTTGAGGAGGAGCTGAAGAAGAGAAAGGAAATTGTTGAGGATGCTCTGAAGGAGCTTGTGAAGGATGGAGAGCCAAAGGAACTTTATGAAGCGTCAAAACATCTTCTCAATGCTGGAGGAAAGAGACTGAGGCCTGTGACAGTCCTCCTCTCCTCTGAACTCGTTGGAGGTGATGTGAAATCCGCAATTCATGCGGCCATCTCTGTTGAGCTGCTTCACAACTTCACCCTGATTCACGATGATATAATGGATGAGGATGAGATGAGAAGGGGAATGCCAACCGTTCATTCCATCTGGGGAATTCCATATGCAATTCTTGCAGGAGACACTCTCCATGCTCTCTCCTTTCATCTCCTCTCAAAATCAGATGCTCCCGCTGAGAGGATCGTGAGAGCTGTTGAGACTCTCTCAAATGCCTGTGTCGAGATATGCGAGGGTCAGTGGATGGACATGGAGTTTGAGAAGAGGGAGGATGTTTCCGAGGAGGAGTATCTGATAATGGTTGCAAAAAAGACCGGAGCTCTTTATGAGGCCAGTGCTGTTCTCGGGGGAATCATGGGAGGCGGTTCTGAAGAGCAGATAAAAGCTCTCGGAGAGTACGGAAGGAACATCGGAATTGGATTTCAGATTTATGATGACATTCTCGATGTCATGGCAAAGGATGAGGAGATAGGGAAGGACAGGGGCAGCGATATTGCGGAGGGCAAGAAAACCCTTCTTGTTATAAAAGCGCGTGAACTCGGCGTGAGGCTTCCGGAAGTCAGAAAGAGGGATGAAAGAAGTGTGGAGGAGGCTCTCAGAATTCTCGAAAATTCAGGAGTCATGGAGTATGCGAGAAATAAGGCGAGAGAGTACATTGAGAGAGGGAAGAAGGCTCTCGATATATTTCCAGAGAGTCATGCAAAGAGAATTCTTCTTGAGCTTGCAGATTTCATGATAGAGAGGAGTTACTGATGAACGCGAGAGAACTCATCCTCAAACATGCTCTGGCAAATGCTCTGAAATACGGTAAAGCCGAGAAAGGTGCGGTTATAGGAAAGGTCGTGGCAGAGGCTCCGGAGCTTAAGAAGGAGCTCAGAAATCTCATGCCCGTTTTCGATGAGGTCATCTCTTACGTTAACTCTCTCTCAAAGGAGGAGGGGGAAAGAATTCTGAGAGAAATCTCTCCGGAGCTTCTGGAGAGAAGAAAGGAGAGGAAAGAAGTAACTGGATTGCCTCCTCTGGATGCCGAGCATCCTGTCATGAGATTTGCACCGAATCCAAACGGTCCACCAACTCTCGGAAGCGCGAGGGGAATGGTGATAAATGGTGAGTATGCGAAGATGCATGATGGAAAGCTCATTCTCCGATTCGATGACACCGATCCGAAGACAAAGAGACCGATTCCTGAAGCGTATGACTGGTATGTTGAGGATTTCGAGTGGCTCGGATACAAACCGGATGTAATCATTGCAGCCTCTGAGAGAATTCCCATTTATTATGAATATGCGGAGAAGCTCATTGAGATGGGCTTCGCATATGTCTGCGAGTGCTCGAGAGAGGAGTTCAAGAAGTTCAAGGACAGCTCAAGAGCATGTCCGCACAGGGATAGAGCCAGTGAAGATAACCTTGAGCTCTGGGAGAAGATGCTTTCCGGAGAGCTCTCTCCCGGGGAGGCTGTCCTCAGGATAAAGACCGATATGCAGCATCCCGATCCTGCTGTTCGGGACTGGGTTGCTTTCAGAATCATTGATGTCCCTCATCCGAGGGTGGGGGACAGATTCAGGGTCTGGCCAACTCTTGATTTTGAATCTGCAATTGAGGATCACCTTCAGAATGTTACGCACATCATCAGAGGGAAGGATTTGAGGGACAGCGAGGCAAGGCAGAGATACATATACTCATACTTCAACTGGAAGTATCCGAAGACGATCTACTGGGGAAGGCTGAAGATTCATGAGTTCGGGAAGCTGAGCACGAGCATGATAGCAAAGGGCATTCAGGAAGGAATTTACAGTGGCTGGGATGATGTCAGACTTCCGACTCTGAGAGCTCTGAGAAGAAGAGGAATCACAGCCGAGGCAATCAGAAGGTTCTTCATCTCTCTTGGCGTTGGAGAGAATGATATCAGCATAAGCATGGAGAATCTCTATGCCGAGAACAGAAAGATAATCGATGGCATTGCGAGAAGATACTTCTTTGTCCACAGCCCTGTTAAAATGGAAATTCTGGAATTTCCCGGGAGGCTTGTTGCAAGAGCTCCTCTTCATCCAAAGAAGAACCTCGGATTCCGCGAGATTGAGGTTGGAGGCGAGGTTCTCATAGCTGAAAGTGATTTCAGAGAGCTCAGAGAAGGGGATTGCATAAGACTGAAGGATCTCTGCAATGTTGAAATCGTGAGTCTCAATCCTCTGAGGGCAAGATTTGAGGGAGAAGCTCTGAAAGGTTACAGAATAATTCACTGGGCTCCTCCGGATGGAGTTAAAACAAGAGTTCTCTCTCCCGAGGGAACATTCGAGGGGATCTCGGAAAGAGGGGTGCTTGGAGAGATCGGGAACGTGGTGCAATTTGAGAGGTTTGGATTTGCAAGAATTGAGAAATTTGAAAACGGAGTTCTTCAGGCGTGTTTCTCTCATAAATGACGCTTTTCAAGA
>JACIWD010000072.1 GCA_014361165.1 Candidatus Mnemosynella bozhongmuii | reverse complement strand
ACGATAAAGAAATGGAGAACAAGCTTCAATGTATCTCAAAGCGACCTTGCAGAGGCTGTCGGAGTATCTTCCTCTGTCATAAGCGATTATGAGAATGGAAGAAGAAAATCTCCCGGTTTATCGATGATAAAGAGGATTGTTGAGGCTCTTCTCGAGATCGATGAAATGAGGGGAGGCAAGACAATAAAGGCATACGAGAGAATTCTTAGGTCAGATTTCAGCATGGATGTGATCTACGACATCAAGGAGTATTCAACTCCTGTTAGGCTTGAGGATTTCATCGAGGCAATTTCAGGAGAGCTCGTGGTGGGGGATACGAAAAAGCTGATAAACGGTCACACAATCATAGACAGTCTGAAGGCAATTCTGAGACTCTCCTCAGATGAGTTTTACAGGCTTTACGGATGGAGTACCGAGAGAGCACTTATATTCACGAAGGTTTCAACCGGAAAGTCTCCGATGGTTGCACTCAGAGTCACAAATCTCAAACCCGGAGTGGTTGTTCTTCATGAACTGAAAAAGGAGAGCCTTGACGAGATAGCGGTCAGAATAGCTGAAATTGAGAGAATACCTCTGATTCTCACGGAAATGGATATTGAGGAAATGATAAACAGGTTGAGGTTCTGATATGGCGGGAATAGTTAGTTACGGGGCATATATTCCGAGATACAGGATAAAGGTTGAGGAAATAGCCAGAATATGGGGAGAGGATCCGGAGGACATAAAAAATGGACTTCTCGTATATCAGAAGTCTGTGCCGGGCATTGATGAGGATGCTGCCACCATGGCTGTTGAGGCATCGAGAATCGCTCTTGAGAGAAGGAGAATAGACCCCGGGAAAATAGGTGCCATCTATGTTGGTTCAGAAAGCCATCCCTATGCGGTCAAACCAACTGCAACCATCGTTTCAGAGGCTATCTGCTCAGATCACAGACTGACAGCTGCTGATTTTGAGTTTGCGTGCAAGGCAGGAACCGCAGCTCTTCAGGTCTGCCTCTCTCTTGTGAAGGCCGGAACCGTGGAGATGGCTCTGGCAATAGGTTCGGACACCTCTCAGGGTGCACCCGGAGATGCCCTTGAATACACGGCAGCAGCTGGGAGCGCAGCCTTCATAACCGGGAAGGAGAGGGTCATAGCCGAGATAGAGGACACCTGCTCATTCACAACAGACACTCCGGATTTCTGGAGGAGAGAGGGAATGCCATATCCCTCTCATGGCGGAAGGTTCACGGGAGAGCCAGCTTATTTCAGGCATGTTGTAGAGGCATCGAGAATGCTTCTCGAAAAACTTGGAAGAACTCCGGAGGATTACGATTACGCAGTTTTTCACCAGCCAAACGGAAAGTTTCCTTTGAGGGTTGCGAAAATTCTGGGATTCACGGAAAAGCAGGTGAAACCCGGGTTGCTTGTTCCGGAGATAGGAAACACCTATTCAGCTTCATCACTTCTCGGTCTCTGTGCTGTTCTTGACATCGCTAGTCCGGGTGAGAGAATCTTCATGACATCATTCGGTTCTGGTGCGGGAAGCGACTCCTTCAGCATCATCGTGACGGATGAGATAGAGGAACTCAGAGATTCCAGACCGAAGATAGAGGATTATCTCAGGAATGTTGAGTATCTGGATTACGGAATGTATCTGAAGTTCAGAAGAAAGATCAGGGTGATTTGAATGAGGGATGTGGCAATCATCGGTGTTGGATGCACGAAATTCGGCGAGCTCTGGGACAAATCTTTCAGAGATCTCTTCATTGAGGCCGGTTTGAAGGCTCTTGAAGACGCAAATCTTCACGGTGATGAAATCGAAGCCATGTATGTTGGCAACATGAGTGCCGGAAGGCTGATCGAACAGGAGCACATCGGTTCAATCATCGCGGATTATTCTGGTCTGGGTTCAGAGCTTCACATTCCGAGCACGAGGGTTGAGGCAGCATGCGCCTCGGGTGGGCTCGCCCTGAGAGAGGCATTTCTCGCTGTTGCTTCCGGTCATCTGGACATCGTCATTGCCGCAGGAGTTGAGAAGATGACAGATGTCGGCTCGGAAGTTGCCTCGGATATTCTTGCCTCGGCAGCAGACAGAGAATGGGAGGGTCACATGGGTGCAACCTTCCCGGGTTTGTATGCCATGATTGCAACGCTTCACATGCACCGCTACGGGACAACGAGAGAGCAGATGGCAATGGTCTCAGTCAAGAATCATGAAAATGCAACAAAGAATCCCTATGCTCATTTTCAGAGAAAGATAACGATTGAGGATGTTCTCAGAGCACCGCTGGTGGCATATCCTCTCACAGTTCTGGACTGCTCTCCCATAAGCGATGGAGCAGCAGCCGTTGTTCTTGCACCAATGGAGAGGGCGAGAGAGTTCACGGACACTCCGATAAGAATTCTTGCATCCGCTCAGGCATCGGATACAATCTCCCTTCATGACAGAAGAGACATAACAACGCTGGATGCAACCGTTCATGCTTCGAGAAGAGCCTTCAGGATGGCCGGAATCGAACCGAAAGATGTTGATGTCCTTGAAGTTCATGACTGCTTCTCAATTGCCGAGATTCTTGCAGTTGAAGATCTCGGGTTTGTGAAGAAGGGAGAAGGAGGAAGAGCACTTGAGGAAGGCATTTTCCATCTCGATGGAGATTTTCCGGTCAATCCGAGCGGTGGTCTGAAGGCATGCGGTCATCCAGTTGGGGCAACAGGCATCAAGCAGGCTGTTGAAATAGTTCTTCAGCTGAGGGGTGAGGCAGGAAAAAGACAGGTTGACGGAGCAGAAATAGGTCTCACTCACAATGTCGGAGGAACTGGCGGAACCGCAGTGGTGCACATCTTTGAAAGAGGTGATTGAAAATGACCGTTCCGAGATTCTGGAGGAAAATAAGAAGCAGATACAATCTAATCGGAACACACTGCAAAAGGTGCAACTCCTTTTACTTCCCTCCAAGAAACATCTGTCCAAAGTGCAGGAGAAGGGGTGAAATCGAGGAATACAGGTTCTCCGGAAGAGGTGAAGTGGTTACCTTCACGGTAATTCATTCTGCTCCAAAGGATTTCAAATACGGTGCACCGTATGTTCTTGCAATCATCAAACTTGATGAGGGTCCGAGATTGACAGCTCAGGTTGACTGCAGGCCCGAGGAAATTCACATAGGTATGAGGGTCAGAGCAGTCTTCAGGAAGATTCTTGAGGAGGGTGAGTCGGGAATCATTCATTACGGAACGAAGTTCATACCTGAGGAAAGATTTAACTGAGGTGTTTGAAATGAAGAGTTCGAGAATTGAGGGCTTTTACAAATTCTCTCCGGAGGAGAGATTGAGAATTGTTTCGGAGTTCTCGGGATTGAATGAAGATGAAATGAGGACGCTCAGCAATACCGGAGCTCTGGGAATTGAGATTGCGAACAGAATGGTTGAGAATGTGATTGGCGCTATGGAAATACCTCTCGGGATAGCCGTGAACTTCAGAATAAACGGAAAGGATTATCTCATTCCCATGGCAATTGAGGAGGCATCTGTTATAGCAGCAGCCAGCAATGCCGCCAAGATGGCAAGAGTCAAGGGAGGATTCTTCTCAAAGGCAACCGATTCAATCATGATAGGTCAGATTCAGGTAACAGGTCTGAGAGACCCTTTTGGAGCCAAGATGAGGGTTCTTGAAAAAAAGGATGAGATTCTCAGAATTGCGAATGAAAGAGATCCGGTGCTCGTAGATCTCGGGGGAGGAGCTGTTGACGTTGAGGCAAGAGTTCTTGACACAATAAGGGGTCCGATGCTTGTTGTTCATCTTCTCGTGAACTGTCTTGATGCGATGGGAGCAAACGCGGTTAACACCATGTGCGAGGCTGTTGCTCCCTTCATCGAAGAGGTAACAGGCGGAAAGGTTTATCTCAGAATACTCTCGAATCTTGCTGACAGAAGACTTGTGAGAGCAAGGGCGGTTTTTGATAAGGATGCAATCGGAGGAGAGGAAGTTGTGGATGGAATTCTTGAAGCATATGCATTTGCTCTCGCTGATCCCTACAGAGCAGCCACCCATAACAAGGGAATCATGAACGGCGTCATTGCGGTTGCTCTGGCAACGGGAAATGATACAAGAGCTCTTGAAGCAGGAGCTCATGCATATGCTTCAAGAACCGGAGTTTACAGACCTCTGACAACATGGGAGAAGAATGCGGATGGAGATCTCGTGGGAACTCTTGAAATGCCAATGGCGGTCGGAATAATCGGAGGAGCAACCGCTGTTCATCCAACAGCAAAGGCCTGTCTGAAAATCCTCGGAGTCAAGACAGCAAGAGAGCTTGCAGAGGTCATGGGTGCGGTTGGACTGGCTCAGAATTTTGCAGCTCTAAGAGCTCTCGCAACCGAGGGAATTCAGAGAGGTCACATGTCCCTTCATTCAAGAAACATAGCAATGATGGCCGGAGCAAAAGGAGAGCTCATAGACATCATCGCAAAGAAAATGGTGGAGGAAGGTAACATAAGGATTGACAGGGCAAGAGAGCTTCTCGAAGAGCTTCAGAGCAAATGATCGGCAATGTTGTCCGAGATGACCCTCTCACAGTAATAGCATCTTAGCTTTATCCCATCATCTCTCATGACAATAAACTTTGAGCTGACAGGCTCAGAGGTGTTTGATATGCAGTTCAGATTCGGACAGCGGATGAGACCGGTAACATACTCTGGAGGACTCACCCTGTATTTCTCCACCACCTCATAATTCCTGATGATGTTTATGGTTGCCTCGGGTGAGATCAGCGATATCTGGGCAACCTCCTCCTCTTTGAGTTCTCTGTTCTCCACCTTCACAATGTCCTTTCTTCCCATCTTCTTGCTGGGAACATTCATAACCATGCTCACGATTTCTTCCGAACCGGGTTTTATTCCAAGAATCCTCAGAACGTTCAGAGCCTGACCTGCCTTGACATGGTCTATTACAGTTCCATCCTTTATGGGTCTGACCCTCAGCTCCCTGTTCATTCCATAACCCCCATAACAAGGGATAAAACAGCCATTCTGACAGGAATCCCGTTTCTCGCCTGCTCAAAATATTTGGCATTCGGGAGCTCATCCACTCTCGGATCGATCTCGTCTACTCTCGGTAGAGGATGCATCACAATCATATCCTCTTTCGCATCTTTCAGAAGCTCCGGAGTCAGTCTGTAGATTCCGGCAACCCTCTTGTATTCATTCGGATCAGGAAATCTTTCCTTCTGTATTCTTGTCATGTAGAGAACATCCACCTCGGGAATAACCTCTTTCAGATCTTCTGTCTCCCTTATCTTTCCTCCAGCTTTTCTGATGTCCTCCACGATGTCATGAGGCATTGCAAGCTCCTTTGGAGAAACAAGGATGATCTCGGCATCATAGAGTGTTAGAGCGTAAATTAGGGAATGGACAGTTCTCCCGTATTTGAGGTCTCCGACAAGTGCAACCTTGACTCTTCCGAGTTTGCCCTCTTTTCTCATGGTGTAAAGATCGAGAAGTGTCTGAGTCGGATGATGTCCGGCACCATCTCCCCCATTTATCACGGGAACAGGCGAGACTTCTGCAGCAAGTTTGGAAGCACCGTCCTTCGGATGTCTCAGAACTATTGCGTCCGCATAGTTTGAGATGATTCTGATCGTGTCGCACAGATTCTCTCCCTTCGCAATTGAACTGGCTTCTATGGCTCCGAGGTTTATGACATCTCCTCCGAGTCTCTTCATTGCGGTCTCGAATGACATTCTGGTTCTCGTGCTCGGCTCATAGAAAACAAGTGCAAGAATTTTTCCTCTGAGAATATCGGAAAATTCCTGGGGATTCTCATCAAATTTACTTGCCGTCTTTAAAATATGATCTATCTCCTCTCTTGTAAGCTCTCTTGTTGAGAGTATGTCTCTGTTTTTGAAATTCATCAGAAGTTATCTTTTTCCTCAAGCGGTTAATATTTTTTGCGAACTTCCTAAGTTCTTCAGGATGACTCTATTCAACCTTCTCAAACCTCAACCTCGGGAAGCCTTCAGAGAGATCAACGAGCATCGCATAATACTGCGTCTTCGGCTTCACTCCTCTGATCACGGGAACATTGCAGACGTTCTCCAT
>JACIWD010000071.1 GCA_014361165.1 Candidatus Mnemosynella bozhongmuii | reverse complement strand
ATAATTCCAATTCTTCTTGATGAACTGAACAGAATAGGAATTCCTGATGAAGACATAACGGTGCTCATAGCTCTCGGGACTCACAGATACATGACAGAAGAGGAAATTCTGGAAAATTTCGGAGAAGAGGTTGTCAGAAGAGTGAGAGTCGTGAATCATGAATGGAAGGATGAGAAGAATCTCGTGAGGCTCGGATTCACCGAAAACGGAACTCCGGTAACTGTTAACAGAATTGCCTACGAAGCGGATTTCCTTATAGCTCTCGGAAGCATTGTTCCGCACTGCTTCGCTGGATTTGGCGGAGGAGCAAAAATGATTCAACCAGGAATCTGCGGATGGGACACAACCGCCGCAACACATCTTCTTCTCTTCGAGGACGACAATGAGGTTCTCAACTATGCCGGAACCACGAAGAACAGAATCATGGAGGAAATGAGAGCAGTAGCAAAGAAAGTTGGCCTTAATTTCATCGTGAATGTTGTTTTCAACAGCAAGAAAGAGCTTGTGAAGGTTGTTGCGGGAGACTTCATAAAAGCACATGATGCCGGAATAGAGGTTTCAAAGAAGATATTTCTCAGAGAGATTCCGGAAAAAGCGGACATTGTGATTTTCGATGCGCATCCCACAGATATAGATCTCTGGCAGGGAGGGAAACCACTGACATATGCGAGAAGAGCTGTAAGAGATGGGGGAGTTCTCATCTTCATAACACCAGCCCCGGATGGAGTCTCGCCCACCCATCCAATTGTCTCCGAGTGGGCTCACATGAGCTATGAGGAGATCAAGAGAAGAGTTTATGAAGTCGAGGATAAAGTTGGATGCTCTGTTCTCATGCTGATAAAGAAGGCGACTGAAGGAGTTGACAC
>JACIWD010000070.1 GCA_014361165.1 Candidatus Mnemosynella bozhongmuii | reverse complement strand
ATCTTCGGTCTCCCGTGTGAGAGAGAGGAGGATCAGCTCATGACGCTTGAGATGGTAAAAGAGATTGTCAGGATGGGAGGAGAGATAAGATCTCACTATTTCTTCCCTCTTCCCGGGACTCCTTATGAGAATGAGACTCCGGTAAGAATTTCCGGTGAGGTTAAGAAGGTCATGGGGAGACTTGCCCTTAAAGGAAAGGTGAGAGGCATCTGGGATGGAGGAATTAGAAAAAGAGCTTAGAAGGGCTCTCGAAGGAAGAGTTGCAATAATCGGAGTTGGAAATCCTATCAGAGGGGATGATGGATTTGGCTCGATTTTTGTGCGAGCCCTGAAAAGAAAATTCTCCTCTGAAAGGGTTTTGGTGATAGATGCGGAGATCATGCCCGAGAATTACACAGGAAAAATCAGAAATTTCAAACCCGAGAGAATTCTTATTGTTGATTCAACAGACTTTGGAGGTTCTCCCGGAGATCTCGTGATGTTTGAAGAGGGAAGCATAAGAGGCGTGCTGACGAGCACGCACAAAATTCCGCTCTCGGCACTTGCCTCCTATCTCAGAAAAGAGACAGGCGCGGAGATTTTCTTCTTAGGAGTTCAGCCAAAAAGAAGTGAGATAGGAGATAAAATGAGCGAAGAGGTTGCAGGAGTGATGAAAGAGCTCGTGAAACTCTTCATCACCCTTCTTTCTGAGCCTGCTCCCTTTCGGGAAGATCGCTGACGATCAGCTTGTCATCGAATTTATCGTATGAAGAGAGAATCCACTCATCTCCATAGCTTATTGCATCCACAGGACAGGCTTCCATGCAGAAATAGCAGAAGATGCAGAGACCCATGTAGAACTGGACTTTCTTCTTTTTCTTTGGATCTTCAGCCCTGGGATCTTCAACAAGCTGAACTGCGCCTGAAGGACAGACCTTAACGCATGCACCGCACCCTATGCACTTCTCTCTATCATATCTCGGCTTTCCTCTGAATTCCTTTGGAACCGGAACTGGAGGAGTTTTCGGGAAGAGATTTGTGTAAGGACCTTCAATGAGCTGCCTCAAACCGATTTTCACAAGCTTTGGAAATGCCATTTCACACCACCCCTGAGAGGAAGAAGTGATCGACAGCTATGAGAATCAGTCCGACGATTGCCAGAGCATCGACGACAAACCAGTAGAATGTGACTGCCTGGGTTATCTTCAGTCTTGCTGTAACCGCAGCAACCAAGGTTACTGTGAAGAAGATGACTATGAAGACCTTGAAGAGGAACCAGAGAACATCCACGAAGATTGCTGAAGCTCCGCTCAATCCCAGAAGCGGAGACAGTGGTGCTCCGAGGAAGAGAGCAACAACGAATGCTGAAGCAACGAACATCTTCATGTAGTGGGCGAGCTCAAACAGAGCGAGATTTCTGCCGCTGTATTCAACGAGAGGACCTCCTGCAAGCTCTTCCTTGGCTTCGGGTATGTCAAATGCCCCAACTCCCACCTTTCCAGGAATTACTGAGAGAGCTGTCAGGAAGATGAGAAGGAATCCCAGCGCATTCAGAGGCCCTCCGAGAGTCCAGGGCTGCTTCATGAAGATTTCCGCAATGTCAAAAGTTCCCGCCCTCCAGGCAAGAGCGAAGATTGCAATTGCAAGAGGGAATTCATACGATATGAGCATTGAGAGCTCTCTCTGAGCTCCTATCGCAGCATAAGGAGAGCCTGAGGCAGAAGCGCCTATTATCAGAGCGATTGCTGGAAGTGCGAAGAGATAGAGAATTACTATCAGATCCCCGAATCCGCTTGACAGAACAGGTGACAGAGGTCCAACATAGCCCACCGGGATGTAGAGCATGAGAGTCACAACCGATGCGACCGCTATGATCGGAGCAAGATTGAACCAGAATGAATTTGCGTTCCTCGGAACTATATTCTCCTTTCCGAGAAGCTTGAGGAAATCGTAGAAGGGCTGTATCACAGGAGGACCGTATCTTCCCTGAAGTCTCGCTATTAGCTTTCTGTTGATACCCTGGAAGAGTAGTCCGAAGATGAACAGGAAGAGGAATCCCGGAAATACGAAAAGCCCTATGATGGCTTCAGCAACATTCATCAGGCATCCCTCCATGTTGCTTCTCTTGAAATCTGAACGAGCTGCTCATAAGAGAGAACGAATTTTCTGTGGTTCTCGTCTATGAAGGTCATCCTGTCTGTGCATGAGAAGCACGGGTCAATGGATGCAACAACTATCGGGATATCTGCAACCTGACATCCCTTGAGCATGACGGGAAGCGTGAAGTTGTTATTGAGCGAGGGTGCTCTCGGCCTCCATCTGTAAGGACCCTCACCGCCCTCCATTCTGACATAGTGAATGACCTCGCCTCTCGGAGCTTCATGCCTTCCTATGCCCTCAGTTCCGCTGACCTTCTTCAGAGTTGCTATTACCTTTGGTGCTTTCCCCTCAATCGCCCTGTAGGGTCCAGAAGGCATGTCATCAAGAGCCTTCTCCATGATGTCAATTGACTGCTCAACCTCCATGAGCCTCACATATGTCTTTGCGTAAACATCTCCATCATGATGAATGATTGGTTTGTATCCGTAATCATCTCTGAGATTTCCGTAGGCAAGAGGTCCGTATCCCCAGCGAACATCCTTTTTGACTCCAGAACCTCTTGCAGTCGGTCCAAGTGCGGAGAGTCTGAGAGCATCTCTCCTGGTTAGAACTCCTGCTCTCAATCTTCTGACTATCGTTGGATCATGGAGAAATGC
>JACIWD010000007.1 GCA_014361165.1 Candidatus Mnemosynella bozhongmuii | reverse complement strand
CTCTAAATTCTGCAGATTCTCATGAAATTCCGGAAAACATCCTCTCCTCTCTCGGTATGGGCAACTTCAGGATGCCACTGAATTCCAAAGATGTCTTTATCCCTGTGTCTCATCGCCTCAATTTCACAGATCTCGGATCTTGCCAGAATCTCAAAATTTTCTGGAAGGACAGCAACCTCATCTGAATGAGATGCCCACGTTCTGATATATTTTGGAAGACCTCTGAAAATATCATCCTCTTCAAGAATCTCGACAATGACCTCTGCATAACCACCCTGTTTTCCTCTCCTGACCTCCCCTCCATAGGCTTTTGCGATAATCTGATGACCGAGACAGATTCCAAGAATAGGGACATTCATCATCTTCACATACTCCTCGCATCTACCACTTCTCTCAAGCGAAGGACCCCCGCTCAGAACGATTCCATCTGGCTCCATGGCCTCAAGCTCCTCCACGCTCAAATCATTTCTCACAATTTTTGTCTCGGCTCCGAGGTCTCTGAGAGTTCTGAAAATTAGATGGCAATACTGCCCGTAGTTATTCACAACAAATACTCTCACGCTCATCACTTTCGACTCACAACCATAATTATATTAATCTTCCCTCTGCAAACTCTCTCAGGATGATAAGAAGAATTGCGGAGGAAATAAGAAGGGAGTTCTTCCTCGGTGGACACGACATTCCAGTTGAGGAAATCGAGAAGAGGCTTGAAATTCTCCTCTTGAAGTTCAGGGTTCCTGAAGACGAGGCAAAGAGAAGCGTTTACAATTACTTTCTCAAGGAGCTCAACCTGAAGTTCCTTCCAGTCTCAAGAGATTCAGAGCTGGTGAAAATCTCTGATATAAGAGAGGGTGGCAGATGGGTCTCTCTCAAGGCAAAAGTGCTGGAAATCTGGGAACCAAGAAGCGATAGCGTCTCTCAAGTGGGTCTGATTGGGGATGAGACCGGAATCATGAAATTTGTGGTGTGGTCAAAATCAGAACTTCCAGACGTTGAGGAGGGAAAGAGCTATCTCTTCAAAAATGTCATATCCGATGTTTATCAGGGGAGAATTCAGATAAATGTTAACAGGAACAGCGAGATTATTGAACTTCAGGAAGACATCTCAACGAGACCCAGAGAAATTGAGCTCAGAGGTGCAGTGGTTGATATCTACTCTGGAAGCGGTCTGATTCAACGATGTCCTGAATGCAGAAGGATAATAAACAAGGGAATATGTGCAACTCACGGAAAGGTCACGGGAATTTATGATCTCAGAGTTCGTGCTGTTCTTGATGATGGAGAGGAAACCTATGATCTCTTTCTGGACAGCGAAAGGGTTCAGAAGCTCTGCAATCTTGATGTTGAGAGGGCGAAGAAGATGATTGCAGAGTCTCTGGATAAGAGTGTTGTCGAGGATTACATAGCAGAGAAACTCTTCGGAAAGTATTTTACCGTGAAAGGAAGAATGCTGGGCAGATATTTCTTTGTTGAGGGGATGAGACCCCTTGAGCTTCAGAGGGAGGAGCTGGAGGAACTTTTTGAGGAGGTGGAGATGAAATGATTAAGAGAGAACCCGCGAGAAGAGTTTTTGCAGAAGAATTCAGAGACAGCAATCTCTCAGTTAGGGAGGGAGAGGGTCAGTATGCCCCCTCTTATGTCATCACGCCAACAGGAGCAAAATGCAATCGCCTTTTCATCGTGGGAGTCCTTCTTGAGAAGGAGGATATAGGAAGCGATTCAGAATACTGGAGATTGAGAATTTCGGACCCAACAGGAACATTCATCTCTTATGTCGGTCAGTTTCAGCCAGAAGCTCTCAGGAATCTCGGTGAAATAGAGGCACCGTCTTTCATCGCTATTACTGGAAAACCCTATATCATCACGAGAGAGTCTGGAGATTCTCTCTCTGCGATAAGGGTTGAAAGAATATCGAGCTCAGATGAACTTTCAAGGGATTTCTGGGTGTACGATACTGCGAGAGCAACTCTTGAGAGATTGAAGAAGCTTGAGTCTGAAGAAGAACCCTATCTCACCGCAAGAAGACACTACGGAAATAGAAAAGAGAAATACATGGAGATGGTGAGAAGAGCTCTCTCCTCGCTGGATTTGACTTTTTCTGAAATAGAAGAGTTCAGATTTTAGCGTTTTGCCATATCTATGAGCTCTTCGTGAAATCTTGTGTCGTCTGTAAGCTCTGGATGAAATGAAAATCCAACGATGTTATTCTCCTGAACTGCAATGGCATATTCCTGAAACCTTCCTCTGACCTTCACGCTCTCTCCAACCTCAACTACAGCCGGAGCTCTTATGAAAACACAGTGATAGGGTCTTCCATCAATTTCCAGCTCAGCTTCGAAGGAGTCTTTCTGCCTTCCAAATGCATTTCTTCTGACTGTTATGTCCATCAGTTCCAGAAGTTTCTGTTTTTTCTGAGGATTCTCGCATCTCTTTGCTAGAAGAACCAGACCTGCGCACACCCCCATGATCGGTCTGCCCTCTTTTGCAAAATCCCTAACCTCTTCGAAAATTCCCTCTCTTATCATCAGTCTGCTAAGCGTTGTGCTCTCCCCTCCGGGAATTATCAGGGCATCGCAGTCCTGAAGCTCTCCGCTGTGTTTTATCCTGATGACCTCTCCTCTGACTCCCTTTCTCTCAGAAGCCTTTCTCATTGCTTCTATGTGCTCCTCAACATCTCCCTGAAGTGAAAGAACTCCGAATTTCATCACCAACCTCTCACCTGAAGCTTCTCTCCTTCTTCAATCTCCTTGACATCAATTCCTCTCATCGGCTCACCGAGACCCTTTGAAATCTCTGCAAGAACCTCTGGTTTGTCATAGTTATTCACAGCCTCAACAATCGCTCTTGCCATCCTCTCGGGGCTTTCTGATTTGAAGATGCCTGAACCCACAAAGACCCCATCCATTCCCATCTGCATCATCAGTGCTGCATCGGCAGGAGTTGCAACTCCACCTGCGGCAAAGTTCACAACAGGGAGTCTTCCAAGCCTCTTTATTTCAATGAGGATTTCGTGGATTCCAGAAACGATCTCGCCGAATGTGTAGTTCTCGTAAACCTCCTCTTCAAGAATCCTCTCTGAAACTCCACAGAGCTCCTTTATCTCTCTGTTCAGTCTGAGGTAAGGTTCAGCAAACTTCTGGGCGACCGAGAAGAGCTCCTCATCCTTCATCTTCTGAATCATCTTTATGTTCTGATTCACGAGTCTGACATGTCGTACGGCTTCAATGATATTTCCTGTTCCAGCCTCTCCCTTTGTTCTTATCATGGCAGCCCCTTCCCAGATTCTTCTCACGGCCTCTCCAAGATTTCTCGCTCCGCAGACAAATGGAACATTGAACTTCCGCTTATCGATGTGGAAGAAAGGATCTGCAGGAGTGAGAACCTCGCTCTCATCTATCATATCAACTCCGAGAGCTTCGAGGATCAGAGCCTCCGCAGTGTGACCTATTCTGACCTTTGCCATCACGGG
>JACIWD010000069.1 GCA_014361165.1 Candidatus Mnemosynella bozhongmuii | reverse complement strand
CATTCTTCAAATTCTTCATGATTAAATTATTTGAATATGAAACTTTTTAACTTTTTCCCTGAAATTCCTGAAAATGAGTGGAATTGAGGAGGAGTGTCCGAAAAGGTAAAAAGGTTTAAGTCGATGCAACCATTTATTCTCCTCAGGGGTTTGGTTTTTGAGGTGCTCCAGCTGTTCTGAAGAAGCAATCATAACGGTGAAGTGGAAGAACAAAAGCTACTGCGAGAAGCACTTCAGAAACTACTTTATCGGGCAGATAAGGAAGGTCATCGACAAATATCAGGTTAGAGGAGACGTTGCGGTCGCTCTTTCCGGCGGAAAGGACTCCACAGCAATGCTTGAAGCCCTCACGCACTTCAGAGAGCTTGAGCTTCATCCGTTTTACCTGGATCTCGGAATTGGAAACTATTCAGAAGCTCTCAGAAAAGTTTGCGAGGAGCTCGCCCAAAAGCTCGGATTGAAGCTTGAGGTCATTGATCTGAAAAAGGAGTACGGAAAGAGTGTTGAGGAGCTGAGTAAAAGAAGGAGGGGCGCCCCGTGTTCGATCTGCGGAACTGTTAAGAGATATCTGATGAACAGATATGCTTACGAAACTGGAGCGGATTATCTCGCCACAGGACACAATCTCAGCGATCTTGCAACATTTATTCTGAACAACCTCATAAATTCTCAGATTGCCTATTTAAGAGGTTTTAAACCTGTTGTTCCCGGAAATCAGAAATTAAAACTTGTTTCCAGGTTAAGACCCCTGTATTTCCTCAGAGACAGGGAGACTCTTGTCTACAATCTCGTAAACAAAATTCCTTTCTCTCAGGAGGAGTGTCCTCTGAGCCCGGGTGCAACCACTCTCGAGCTCAAGAGCTGGGTGATGAGGCTTGAGGATTTCAATCCGAGGGCCCTTCTCAATCTGATGAGCTCCTTCGAGAGGATTGAAGAGAGTATCAGAAGCGAGGGGGAAATCAGAAACTGCGAGATATGCGGATACGCCACTTCTGGAAAAGTATGCAAATTCTGCAGACTCATGAGATGAGTTAAGTTTTATAATCCATTCCGAGAAACTTCACTCTCATGACAAGAATTGGTGGAGCCGGGAAGCTCTTCGGAACAAACGGAGTAAGGGGAATTGCAAATGAGGAGCTGACTGCAGAAATGGCACTCAATCTCGGGAGAACAATTGCAACACTCAAACCAGGAAGGATTGCGGTCGCCTCGGATACAAGAATCTCATCCCAGATGCTGAAATCTGCTGTCATCTCCGGAATCACCTCATGTGGCTCGGATGTTGTTGATCTCGGATTTGCCCCAACCCCTGCTCTTCAGTATTATGTTAAGAGAAGAGAGGAGATTTCAGCAGGAGTTATCGTAACCGCAAGCCACAATCCGAGAGAATACAATGGAATAAAGTTTGTGAACTGGGATGGAACCGAGTTCACGAGAGAGATGGATGAAGAAAGCGAGAGAATTTACATGAAAAAAGAGTTCAGAATTGTGAAGTGGAATGAAGTTGGCTCCATTTATCATGACAGCTCAATAAGGCTCTATCTGGATGGAATAAAGAGCTGTGTGAACGTTGAGAGAATAAGAAAGGAGAATTTTAAAGTTGTTCTCGACTGCGGAAATGGAGCAGGATGCTTCACAAGTCCAGAACTTCTGAAAGAGCTCGATGCCCAGGTAATCTCAATAAATTCCCATCCAGATGGCAGATTTCCGCAGAGGGAGGCTGAACCGGTTGATGAAAACCTCGGGCTTCTGAAGGAGATCGTGAAGCTCTCCTCCGCAGATCTCGGTGTTGCTCATGACGGAGATGCTGACCGCGCAACATTTGTGAATGAGAGAGGTG
>JACIWD010000068.1 GCA_014361165.1 Candidatus Mnemosynella bozhongmuii | reverse complement strand
AGCTTAATCCTGAGCGGGAAGGTTTCGCTTCCCATTCCTTTTGGAGTTTTGAAGATTCTTGAGGAATCTCTGAAAACCTCGGAGGCTGCTTCGTAAACTGCAACGATTCTCGGTTCTTTAATTACATCTTTATCTCTTTCCTGCTTGAGGTAAATCAGAAGCTTATCTCCGGGTTTCACCCTCCTTATCGTGTTCTCATGCCTTTCGGGAACTCCCCAGATGTTCTTCTCTCTGATCACCTTCCAGTTCTCCTCGTTGGTGATGCAGAGCCAGTATGCCATGTTTAGGTTTTTGTTTTGAAATTTTATAATGGTTTCCCGGCCAGAGTTAGCCAAAATTTACCTCGTCAAAGATGAGTCAAAGTTAGATACTTTAATTAAAATGAATATGTCTCACGCCGGAAGAGCGAACTCCGAAACTTTTTTAACTCCTCTCTCTAATCCCTTTCGCCGGTGAGTGAAGTTGGGGAGTGTAAAGGATCTCGTTGTGATTGAGCCTCCGGAGGATTCCTGCGGTCGCGGAAGGTTCATATTCTCAAATCGCTATTCCGTCTTTGACTATGGCGAGATGCCGGATAAAATCGAGGGAAAGGGAGAATCCCTCTGTCTGATGTCGTCATTTTTCTTCGAGAAGCTTGAGGAAAAGGGAATCCAGACGCATTACCTCGGTGTCCTTGAAGACGGAGTGCTTAAGAGATTTGATGAGCTGAATGGACCCTCAAATACCATGGAGGTGAGGCTTGTCAGAGTAATTCATCCGGAGAGAAAGAACGGAAGCTATGATTACTCGATCTTCTCATCTCTGAAAGGAAACTTCCTGATCCCTCTTGAGATCATCTACCGAAACAGCATCCCGGAGGGTTCCTCCCTCCTCAGGAGAATTGAGAGCGGTGAAGTCAAACCGGAGGATTTCGGACTGAAGGAAATAAAACCGAACATGAAGCTTGAGAAGCCAATAATAGATTTCAGCACAAAGCTTGAGGATATAGACAGATATCTCAGCTATGAAGAGGCAAAGAGGATCTCATCGCTCAGTGACGGGGAGTTTGAGGAGCTTCTCAAAATTGCGGTTCAGGTGGATGAGCTCATAACAGAGAGGCTCTCGAAGAGCGGAATTGAGAATGAGGATGGAAAGATTGAGCTGGCGTTTGATGAGAACAGAAGACTCATGGTGGTTGACGCCGTCGGAACTCCTGATGAATGCCGCTTCAGATATGATGGTTTTGAGGTCAGCAAGGAATTTCTCAGAAAATATTACAGAAGAACTGAATGGTATGAGAGGGTTAAGGAGCTGAAAGGAAAGAAGAACTGGAGAGAACTTGCAGGAGTTCCTCCGAAGCTTCCAGAAGATGTGAGGAAACTCGTTTCTGAACTCTACATGTCTCTCTGCAATGAGGTGACCGGAAGAAAATTCTTTGATGTCCCCGCGCTGAAAACTGTTGTTAAGGAACTTAAAGAGGTTCTCGAATGAAGGCCGCTCTGGCTCTTGAAGATGGAACGTATCTTGAGGGAAGAGCCTTCGGAGCAGAGAGAGATGCCCTTGGAGAGATAGTTTTCTGCACCTCGATGACCGGTTACGTGGAGGCTCTCACAGATCCGAGCTATAAAGGGCAAATTCTCATGATGACCTATCCGCTTATCGGAAACTACGGCGTCTGCAGAGAGGATTTCGAAAGCGATGGAGTTAAGGTGGAGGGATTTGTTGTCAGAGAACTCTGCAAAAAGCCGAGCAACTGGAGAAGTGAGATGAGCGTCGATGAGCTGCTGAAGGAATACGGAGTTCCGGGAATAGAGGGAGTCGACACGAGGATGCTCACGAGAAAGATAAGGATTTATGGCTCGATGAAGGCTGCGATAGGAGTAGGAGATGTTGACAGGGAGAAGCTCATAAAAAGAGCTGTCTCTCAACCGGATATCACGGAGATTGATCTCGTCGACAAGGTCTGCGTTACAGAGGAGAAGAGAATAGATGCAAAGGGAAAATACGAGGTTGTTCTCATTGACTGCGGTGTTAAGAGGAGCATAGTCAGACAGCTTCTGAAAAGGGGTGTGAATGTAACTCTGGTGCCATATGACACGCCTGCGGAGAAGATCATGGAGAGAGATCCGGACGGTGTTTTCATCTCAAACGGTCCCGGAGATCCGGCGAGAGTTAAAGAGACAATCGAAACAATAAGAGCTCTCGCTGGAAAGGTTCCCTTAGCTGGAATCTGTCTCGGACATCAGCTAACTGCAATAGCTCTCGGAGCAAAAACATTTAAACTCAAGTTCGGCCATCACGGAAGCAACCAGCCGGTCAAGGATCTTGAAACAGGAAGGGTCTTCATCTCAAGCCAGAATCACAACTTTGCGGTGGATGAGAGAACAGTTCCGAAAGAGCTTGAGGTAACCCAGATAAATCTGAATGACCGCACAGTTGAGGGTCTCGTTCACAGGGAGCTTCCCCTCATGACCGTGCAGTACCATCCGGAAGCTGGTCCGGGACCCCATGACACATACTTCTTCTTCGACAGATTTGTTGAGATGCTGAGAAGATGGTGATGGGATGCCCAAGAGAGAGGATATTAAAAAGATCATGGTCATAGGCTCCGGGCCGATAGTCATCGGTCAGGCGGCTGAATTCGATTATTCCGGCTCTCAGGCATGCAAGGCTCTCAAGGAAGAGGGCTATGAAGTTGTTCTCGTGAATTCAAATCCAGCTACAATCATGACGGATCCGGACATGGCGGATAGAATTTACATTGAGCCTCTCGATGCAAGGATTGTCGAGAGGATCATCGAGAGGGAGCAGCCGGATGCGCTTCTTCCAACTCTCGGAGGTCAGACCGCCCTAAATCTTGCAGTTCAGCTTGATGAAATGGGTGTTCTCGAAAAGTATGGAGTGGAGCTTATCGGAGCAAAGGCTGAGGCCATAAGAAAGGCTGAAGACAGAGAGCTCTTCAAGGAATCGATGAGGAAGATCGGGATAGATGTGCCAAAGAGTGATGTGGCAAGCAGCGTTGAGGATGCGCTGCGGGTGGCGGACGAAATAGGTTATCCTGTTGTCGTGAGACCTGCTTTCACTCTCGGAGGAACAGGAGGAGGAATTGCATACAACCGAGAGGAGCTCAAGGAAATAGCTTCAAGAGGCCTGAAGCTGTCGATGATAAATCAGGTTCTCATCGAAGAAGGAGTTCTCGGATGGAAGGAGTTCGAGCTCGAGGTCATGAGAGACCTCGCGGATAACGTTGTGATCATATGCTCAATCGAGAACTTCGATCCGATGGGAGTTCACACAGGAGATAGCATAACCGTGGCTCCAGCACAGACTCTGAGCGATGTTGAATATCAGAGGCTGAGAAATGCGGCAATTGACATCATAAGGGAGATTGGAGTCGAAACTGGAGGAAGCAACATACAGTTTGCCGTCCATCCCTCTTCAGATAGATTCGTTGCCATTGAGATGAATCCAAGAGTTTCGAGATCATCTGCTCTTGCCTCAAAGGCAACCGGTTTCCCGATAGCGAAAATAGCAGCAAAACTTGCGGTTGGATACACTCTTGATGAGATCCCGAATGACATAACAAAGGAGACTCCTGCAAGCTTCGAACCAACGATTGATTACGTGGTTGTCAAGATTCCAAGATTTGCGTTTGACAAGTTCCCATCTGCTGACTGGGTTCTCGGGAGCCAGATGAAAAGTGTTGGAGAGGTCATGGCAGTTGGAAGAACCTTTGAGGAGGCTCTTCAGAAAGCTCTCAGAAGTCTTGAAATAGGAAGATACGGACTTGGAGCGGATGGAAAGGACAGGAAAGTTACGAGAGAGGAGGTTGTAAAGAAGCTGAGATTCCCGAATGCTGAGAGAGTCTTCTACATTCGTTACGCATATCAGATGGGATTCACAACAGAGGAAATCCACGAGCTCACCAAAATTGATCCCTGGTTCCTCGAAAAGATAAGGAACATAGTTTGTTTTGAGGAGAAGCTCAGGGAAATGGCAAAGGAGAGAAGAATTTCCGAAATTCCGGATGAAATTCTGAGAGAAGCCAAGAGGCTTGGATTCTCTGATAAGCAGATTGCCCACATCTTCAGATGCACCGAAAGGGAGGTCAGAGAGGAGAGGAAGAGGAGAGGAATCAGAGCAGTTTACAAGATGGTTGACACCTGTGCTGCTGAGTTTGAGGCGAAGACTCCGTATTATTACTCCACATACGAGGATGAGAACGATGCTCCGAGAACTGGAAGGAAGAACGTCATGATTCTCGGTGCTGGTCCGAACAGAATAGGACAGGGAATAGAATTTGATTACTGCTGCGTTCACGCGGTCTTCAGTTTGAAAGAGGAGGGCTATGAAACAATCATGGTGAACTGCAATCCCGAGACGGTTTCAACAGATTACGACACCTCCGATAGACTGTATTTCGAGCCCATAACTCACGAGGATGTGATGAACATCTATGAGAATGAGGAACCGGAGGGTGTCATTGTTCAGTTCGGAGGACAGACACCGCTGAACATAGCAAGAGAACTTGAGGAAAGCGGTGCGAGAATTCTCGGAACTTCAGTTGACTCCATCGACATTGCGGAGGACAGAGACAGATTTTCAAAGCTTCTCAGCGAACTCGGAATTCCGCAGCCGAAGAATGGAATAGCATACAGCCTTAAAGAGGCGAAGGAAATAGCAAAGAAAATCGGATATCCTGTTCTTGTTCGCCCGAGCTATGTTCTGGGTGGAAGAGCAATGGAGATAATCTACGATGAGGAGACTCTTGAGAGATACATCAGAGAGGCGCTGGAAGTAAGTCCTGAGAAGCCTATTCTCATAGACAAATTTCTTGAAGATGCAATAGAGGTTGAGGTTGATGCTCTCTGCGATGGAGAGGATGTGGTAATAGGAGGTATCATGGAACACATAGAGGAAGCTGGAGTTCACAGCGGAGACTCTGCATGTGTTCTGCCACCGATCTCTCTCGATGAGGGAACAATCGAGAGGATCGTGGAATACACGAGGAAAATTGCACTCAAACTGCATACGGTTGGTCTGATAAACATTCAGTATGCTGTAAAGGATGGAGTTGTTTATGTTCTCGAAGCAAATCCAAGAGCAAGCAGAACAGTTCCTTTTGTGAGCAAGGCAACTGGAATTCCTCTTGCCAAGATTGCAGCCAAAATTATGATGGGTAAGAAGCTAAAAGAGCTGGGAATTAAGGAGAGGCTCAGGCTGAATCATGTTGCGGTTAAGGAAGCTGTCTTTCCGTTCATCAAACTCCAGGGAGTTGATCCAGCTCTTGGCCCGGAGATGAGGTCTACTGGAGAGGTGATGGGAATAGATTATGACTTCGGGCTTGCATATTACAAAGCGGAGCTCGGTGCTGGAATGGAGCTTCCTCTGGAGGGGAAGGTCTTCATAAGCCTCAGAGAGAGGGATAAGACAGAGAGAGCCATAGAGCTTGCAAGGAAGTTCAGCTCCCTCGGCTTCAGGATTGTTGCAACAGAGGGAACAGCTGAATTTCTCGAAGAGCACGGAGTCGAGGTTGAGAGGATTCTGAAGGTCAGTCAGGGAAGACCGAACATTCTTGATGCCATAATCAACAGGCAGATTCACCTTGTCATAAACACGCCGAGCGGAAAAAGGGGAAGAGAGGAAGGCTATCTTATAAGAAGGGCTGCAGTCGATTACGGAATTCCTTACATCACGACCCTTTCCGGAGCCTATGCTGCACTCAGAGCAATCGAGACGATTAAAAAAGAGAAGAAGATAACTGTGAAATCGATTCAGGAGTATCATGAAGAGGCCAGGCTCTCTGAAAATTCTGGGAATTGATGTTGGAGTCAGAGTCTCGTGGTTTGTGCTTTTAAAGGGCTCAAAGGTTGAGAGCTCTGGAGCTCTGAAAAGTCTTCCGGAAGCTGAATTTGCTGGAGTGGATGCTCCGCTGAGTTTTCCTGCTGAAGGAGCATTTCGGGAATGCGAAAGAGAGCTTCTCAGAAGAGGAATTCCGCTCTTCCCGTCAGGAGCTCCTTTCTTTCAGAAAACCGTGAGAAGGGGAATTGAAATTGCTGAAGAGCTGAGGAGAGGAGGGACAGAGGTCTACGAGGTATATCCGTATGCAACGAGAAAGATTCTCGGTATAGGGGCCGGGAAGAGGAAGAGGAAGGAGTGGAGGGAAATTGAGGAAGAGCTGAGAAGTTATCTGACATTTGATGAGCTTGAGAATGAACACATTGTGGATTCTGCACTCTGCGCTCTTACAGTTCTTCTTTATCTCAGCGGAAAGGGAGAGCTGATTTCAGGAAAAGATGGTGAAATTCTCATACCATCTCAGAGAGCTCTTGCAAGATAGATGTTGTGTTTGTTCCCTATGATTCTGACCTTCACCCTCTCTCCAATCTGAAGTCCCTCTGCATCAACAACGGTTACAGTCCTATCTCCCGCAACACCCAGCATTTCTCCTCTCATCCATCCGGGCGCGAGAATTCTGACCGACACTTTCTCGAATTTCCTGAAATTCCGGGGAAAGGCTTCATCGCATCTGTAAATCCCGAAATCTTTTGGAGAGAGGATGAGTTTCATCTCAAATTTGGTTTCAAGTTCCTTCAGCCTGCCGTAGAACTCCTTCCAGCTCATCTGCTTTACCCCTTTCATCTTTCTTCCCGCTCTGTGGATCAGATAGTTCTGTATTCCAAGAGCTGGAAACCTCTTTCCAGCTCCAATATCTCTGGCAAACTCTATTATCTTCGGTATCTCGGAATCGTTCACACCTTTCATCCAGACGGGAGCTATGAGCAGATCAGAGGAGCTTTCCGAGATTGTTCTTGCAGCATCGAGAACTCTGCTGAGCTCATACCTATCTGTTCCCGCGAGTTTCCTGGCGAGCTCATCATCAAGAGCATTTATTGTCAGATTGAATCTTGTCAGTCCTGCTTCGGAAAGCTCCTCAATCCTTCTCTCATCGAGAAGAGTTCCGTTTGTCTGCATTGAGATGACGGAAACTTTCTCGATTTCAGAAAGAGCCTGGACAATCTCAACTATCTCGGGGTGAAGTGTCGGTTCTCCGCAGCCATCTATGTGCATTTCAAGCTCGCTGCATTTCTTTCTTCTTGCAATCTCTCTTGCATACTCCAAAAGATAGTCAGTCTCCACAAAATACTGCGTTATTCTCGTTTTAGAAAGAGGTCCTTCATCAACGGAACAGAAAGGACAGGAGAGATTGCATCCTGAAGCAGGGCGGATTTGAAGAAGGTTTGTTCCTCTGTCTATTATTCCAAATGCCACACACCCTATTAAAGGAAGCTCCACATCCTTTCCTATCCAGATGACCCTTCGGTGCACAGAGAATTCTTCTGAGAAGCACCTATAATTTCATTTCCATAGGGGAAAAGTTATATGAAGGTCTTTTTCCATTGTGATTACCATGAAGGTCAGAGTCTCCTCGCTACTTCTCCTTGCAATCCTCGTGCTGGGGATTCTTCTTGTTGCAACTGCGCAGTTAAATCAGAGCTTCAGTTCTTCTGAGGTCACCTTCAGCGTCGAGAGCAGGGTTGTTGATGACCAGCTCATCCTCATCCTCACTCCCAGCTCGGTCACTCCCTCATCCTTCAGCATCCAGTATGCTGTGAGGATGGAGAGAGGAAATGAGACGCTTGAATATCAGGGTGCCGGAGTTCTGAGGGATATCTCTCTTTCAGAGCCGATAAATCTCTGGGTTCAGAAGGAGGAAAATGCCAGTTATGAGATCTACGTTAAGGTAATTGATGAGAAGGGCAGAATCGTCCATTACAGCCTCTCTCTGATCTCAGAGAGTCCTTCTGAGGAGGAGTGGAAGGAAATTGGTATGAGATTCGTCGAAAGGTCTCCAACCTATGAGTTTGATGGATTCAATCTGAAATTTGCGGGAATGGAGAGAAAAGGGGAAAAACTCATTCTGAGCTATGAATTTACCTCAAAACACAGTGGTTACGGTGACAGAAGCGGAAAGATGCTTGCTCAGGTTCTAACTCAGCACAGAGTTGAGATTGTGGTCGAGAAAGATGAGATCGTATCTGCCATCATGGATGGTAAATGGGATATGATAAATCAGAGAATTCTGGAGGGATAGAAAATGAAAAGAATTGGTTTTATCGGTCTCGGGATAATGGGTAAGCCGATGGCGAGAAATCTTCTCAGAGCAGGATATCCTCTTGTTGTTCATAACAGAAGCAGAGAACCTGTTAAAGAGCTTGTTTCTGAGGGAGCAGAAGAGGCATTCTCACCAAAAGAGGTTGCTCAGAGGAGCGATGTTGTGATAACAATGCTTCCGGATTCTCCGGACGTGGAGAAGGTGATTCTCGGAGAGAACGGAGTGATAGAGGGTGTCAGAGAGGGCATGACGGTCATAGACATGAGCACAATCTCTCCTGTTGTCACGAAGAGGATAGCGGAGAAGTTAAGAGAGAAGGGCGTTGAGATGCTCGATGCACCTGTCAGCGGAGGAGAGGAGGGAGCAATAAATGCAACTCTCTCAATCATGGTCGGTGGCAAAAAAGAGGTTTTTGAAAAGCACAGAGACATTTTCGAAACCCTCGGAAGAAATGTGGTGCATGTTGGAGAGAACGGTGCGGGGCAGATAGCAAAGGCCTGCAATCAGATAATCGTTGCCGGAACGCTTGAAATTGTCTCGGAGGCTCTGATGCTTGCTTCAAAGGCAGGAGTCGATCCCGAGAAAGTTGTTAAGGCAATAACCGGAGGAGCTGCAGATTGCTGGGCTCTGAGAGCCAGAGCACCAAAGATGCTGAAGCATGATTTCAAACCGGGTTTCAAGTCAAGCTATCATCTGAAAGACCTCAGAATTGCGGTTTCAACCGCTTCAGAATACGGTGCTGTTCTTCCTGTGACCCACATGCTTCACGAGATGTTCAAATCGATGGTTCAGAAAAAGAGGGGCGATTACGACCACTCGGGAATTGCAACAATCATTGAGGATCTCTCCGGACACAAAATCTCCTGAAATTCTCTTTTATTTTTTCCGCGAACTTTCTCGCATTTTCCAGATCTCTCTCATCCGGATGCCCTTTGCTTATTCCTCCGAGTTTTCCGAAGAGGCCATATGTGTCCCATCCTCTGCATGAAAATTCACCGATTATCTCAAATCCCTTCTCCGAGAGCTTCTTTCTGAGCTTTCTGTGATATATGAAGGGTAAATTAATTCCTGCGGTTGAAAATATGAATGCTTTTCTTCCCCTGACTTCTGGAAGTCTCTCCACGAGCTTTAGAAGCTCTCTGTGATGCTGAAAGTAATAAATTCCAGAGCCAAAGCCCGTGAGATCGCAGCTCAGAATTTCCTCTGGATTTATCTCCTGTGGTCTCACAAGTTCTGCGTTCAGAACCTCTGCAATGGCTTCGGCCACTTTTCTTGTGTTCCCGTGATGAATGGACTTATATATGATGAGACATCTCATCAATTCTCATAGAAATTCTCCTGAAAAGCGATATTAAAATTTTTGGAGGAATTTCTGTGAAGCGGAAGGAGTGGATGAGGGATATGGCACTTCAGAGAATTGAACGGCTTTTTCAGCTTGCGGAGGAGTGGAAAAACTCTCATCCTGAGAGAAGTAAGAGGTGTGTTGAACTCGCGAGAGAAATTTCCATGAAATACAGAGTGAGGATTCCGAAGATTTACAGGAGGAGATTCTGCAGGAAATGCAACTCCTATTTTATCTTCGGAAAGAATGTTAGAGTCAGATTGAAGAATAGAAGAGTTGTTGTGGAATGCCTGAACTGTGGATTCAAGAGGAGATACCCTTACTGAGCTCACTCCTCAATTCCAAGAGCCTCTCTGAAATTTCTATCCAGCTCATCGAGATCCTCTTTGATGACATTCAGAACCTTCTTTAACAGCTCAATCGGATCCTCATCCTTTGTTCTGAGATACAGAACAGGATGCGAGACCATCGGGTGGGATATGTCATACCAGACCTCTTCGACAGACGGATATTCAAGGAGATTTGTTCTCAGAAGATTGAGAAGTGTGTGATCCTCTCCTCTTATCTCCATCTTAAGCTCGTTATCGGTCTTTGAAATTATTTTCACCTCCATCCTCTCACCTCACAGTATCCCGGTTCCGTAATCCTCTGAAATCTTCTTCTTGAATTTCCTCTTGCACCTCGGACACTCAAGAGTGTTTCCATTTCTCCTGAGCGTCACCCTGCAATCGGGACAGAGTGATTTTATTACTCCGAGCTTTCTTCCCACAGTGGAGAGCTGAAGGGTCTTTTCATCGAGAACCCTTGCTTTGACAATATCAAGAGGCGAGAGCTCCTCATTCAGATCCTTAACATATTCTTTCCTGACATTTGAGATGTGGATGATTGCAACTCCGCTGTTTGATACCTCGCGTTTCTCGTTGGGCTTAATCTTTGAGAGCTCCACAAGAGCGATTGACTCTCTGACATCTATGACTCTTCCGACGACACAGTCTCCCTTTCTTATCACTGCCGGAACTCCTGTCACAGGTTTTACCGATATCCTTCTGCTCTTCTCATCGACCTCCACGATTCCTGTGACGGATGCTATGAGCTTGCCTCCCTCTTCGTAAACACCCTCTCCAGCAAGAAACTCTTCTGCTATGCCGACAAGATCCCCTGGAATGACAAATTTATTTCCGTTCATGGCAGAACCTCTATTCTGTATATCTCAACCTCGATATCCACCCTATCCTTTTTGTGAAATTTAAATCTTCTCTTTATAGGCATTTTTGCCACCCACATGTTCGTGATTTTCGAGGGAGCTATGAAGCTCTCGACAAAAGCTCTGCTCCCCCTGTTGTGGATGGAATATATGACCTTTCCAATCTCAAGAGCCTTCTTCAGAAAAACTCTGTCAGCATGTCTCTTCTGAGCGCCGAAGGGTGGATTCATGATAACCGTGCATCTTTCCCCCTCGTATTCAAAGTCCTCCACCCTTGAGCATACGAAGTTCACTTTAACTCCAATTTTCTCCGCATTCCTCCTGCTTGTTTCTATGGCCTCTGGATCTGCATCCACTCCGGTTACCTTCTCTGCTCCGAGAAGAGCAGAACCTATTGCCAGAATTCCGTTTCCGCATCCGAGATCGACAACCTCTCTGAGCTCGCCTCTGAGATGGGCTTCGTGAAGAACTCTCGCAGCAAGCTCCGGTGGTGTGCTGTACTGCTCCATGGAAGCATCAGGGTTCGGAATGTCCTCAAGCCTTTCAAGAATCATCTCAAGCTTTCTCAGTCTCATCTCCCATCCCATCTTTTCAACCGCAAACTTCAAATAAATTCAGGTGCATGAAATCTATAAATTGCGGGCCCGTAGCTTAGTCCGGTCAGAGCACCCGGCTCATAACCGGGCGGTCGCCGGTTCAAATCCGGCCGGGCCCATCTATTCACAGATTTCCTGAAACTTTTAAGGACGTTTCCTGTTCTGATCGGATAATCCTGTAACAGAGATGCAGAGAGATCGGTTTCCTGCAAAACATTATTAATCCTCATAAACAGGTTCAATTCTCCTGCTCAGGTAGATGAAGGGCGTATCCAGAACCGCCACGATGAACTTCATAAGATAAGAGGTCAGAAAGATCTCGAAGATTCCGGAAAGTCCGAGTGAGGAGACGAAAGAAGGATTGAAGATCACGAAGAAGAGTGTTGTGAAGACGGCATTGTCTATGAGCTGTGAAACCATCGTTGATGCATTATTTCTGAGCCAGAGATGTCTTCCCCCAGTTTTCGTCTTCCAGAAGTGAAATGCCCAGACATCATGAAGCTGTGAGATGAGATAAGCCGTCAAACTTGCAACAGTTGCATCCGGCATGAAACCGAAGATCTGTTCGAGAGCCGGACTGAGCGTGTCGCTTGGGTGTGGAATGAAGAGAAGGGTTAGCTTCATTATTATGGCTGTCGAAACGAGCATGAAGAAGCCTATGAAGACAGCTTTTCTTGCCTCTTTCTTTCCGTATTTCTCCGCCAGGATATCTGTCGCCAGAAAAGAGCTACCGTAGATAACATTTCCCATTGCTGTAACGAGTCCGAAGAAACTTATGATTTTCGCGACCTGAACATTCGCCAGGATGACTGAAATTCCGACCCATGCATAGAGTCCGCTCTTTCCGAAGAACTTGTAGGCCAGAGTTATGAGGATGAAAATTGTGAAGCACATCAGAAACCAGAGAATCTCGTTTATCACGAGAGCAGAAATAATGTAAAAAAGTATTTAAAAATTTCTCGTGATGTTGCAACAGATCTCAACTCTCACCGATTCTCAAAAAAGGCTTCTCAAAGTGTTTTGGTATACTCGCCTTATGTTGACCCAAGTGTCCGAGTTATCGAAGCATAATCGAAAAACTCAGCTCCGCAATCAGTAAAGGGGTTGAAGTAAAACTCGTCGTCAGAGAGGGAACAGAGAGAGAAAAACTGAGAGATCTTCTGAACTCTGGTATTGAAGTTTACGCAAGAAAAACGCATGTTAAAGCTGCAATCTTTGGATGATAAAATCCTCTACATAGGAAGTTTGAATATCCTTTCTTCTTGGGGAATAGAGGACATGATGATGAGGATATCCGGGATTACTCGGAGAGGAATTTTGTCCTCCATTTTGAGTCGTCAGCTTCTTAAAGAGATTGAACCTCCAAAAGAGGATGAGAAGATTGCCTGAAAGATGCTTACCACATCATGAATAATTTCTACATCTTTTCTCCTTTTCCGGATGAAAGGCCTCTCGGGATAATACTTTCAGGGCGCTTCAGCTCAATATTTTTAAACTCTCCAGAAGACCTCTTTTCAGAAATCCATCCCCTCTTATTTCTTTTTTGCTCAAATCAAATGCTGTTTCTGGAGAAGATGTTCTGAAAAACCGCTTTTCAGAATTTTCTCAGTAAAATACATAAATAGAAAGGATAGAATTGAAAATAGCAGGAGGAGAAGCATATGATGGGTGGGATTGAAAACCTTTACGACTTTACGGAAAGAAAAGGCTCCTCCCTTCTCATAAGAGGTTCTCCCGGTTCTGGAAAGACTCTGATGGCGCTCTCCTTAATCTCATCTCATGAAGGAGATTTCTTTTACATCTCGACGAGAGTCTCTCCCGAGGAGATTCTTGAGATCTATCCTCATCTCGGAGAGGAGATTCAGAGAATTAAGGTTCTTGATGCATCAAAGGAGATATCTCTTGTTGATGCAACGATGAAAAGATTTCGGAGAGAGGAGGATCAGATTTCGGATTTTCTTCTCTCAGTGAGATATGAGGACAAGCCTGCTTTCATAAGGTCTCTTCTTTCACTTCTGAAAGATTCTGAGAATCCTCTTGTGGTGGTTGATTC
>JACIWD010000067.1 GCA_014361165.1 Candidatus Mnemosynella bozhongmuii | reverse complement strand
TTCGACGAGATAACTCCCTATCTCGATATATATCAGAGAATAAACGCAACAAATGTCATAAGAGAATACACAAGGAATTCCTCCTCCCTTGTCGTTGAGCACGATCTCGCAATTCTCGATCTTCTTGCCGATGTTGTTCACATCGGTTACGGGAAGCCCTCTGTTTACGGAATCATAACCTATCCAAAAAGCACGAGGAACGGAATAAATCAGTATCTTGAAGGATATTTGCCAGAGGAAAACATGAGGATAAGGTCGGAGCCAATAAGCTTTGAGGTCAGGGCTCCTGTCGAGGAAAGCGAAAAGGAAATTCTCGTGACATTCCAGAATATTGTTGTCGAGTTCGAGAAATTCTCTCTGAGGGTTGAGAGCGGTGAGATAAGAAAGGGCGAGGTAATTGGAGTCCTGGGACCCAATGGCATAGGCAAAAGCACCTTCGCAAAGGTTCTTGCCGGAGTCCTTAAACCAAAGAGCGGCGAAATCAGTGGAGATATCCGGGTATCCTACAAACCGCAGTATCTGAGCGGAGAGGGGGATGAGAGAACCGTGAGAGAGCTCCTGAGCTCTCTGACACCTCAGTTTGGCACGAGCTATTATGATTCCGAGTTTCTGAGACCGCTCCAGCTCAGAGAGATTCTCGATTCAAGAATCTGCGATCTCAGCGGAGGAGAGCTTCAGAGAGTTGCAATAGCGGCAACCCTTTCAAGAGAGGCTGAACTCTATCTTCTCGATGAGCCGAGCGCGCATCTGGATGTTGAGCAGAGGGTTGGAGTCACGAGAGTTCTGAGGAGATTTTCAGAGAGTTCGGAGAGGAGCATTCTTGTTGTTGATCATGACATCTACATGATAGACCTGCTTGCGGAGAGGCTGATGATATTCGAGGGAGAACCCGGAGTGAGGGGAGAGGCCTCAAGACCTCTCTCCATGAGGGAAGGGATGAACAGATTCCTGAAATCTCTCGGAATAACATTCAGAAGGGATGAAGAGACCGGAAGGCCAAGAATAAACAAGACGGATTCTCAGATGGACAGATGGCAGAAGTCAATCGGAGAGTATTACTACGTTGGCGAGAGATAGAGGAGTGCTCCGAAAACACCTCCTGCGAGAGAGGAGAGAAGGTTCACTCCGGAGTTCCCGATAATCCCTCTGTTTTCAAAAGTTGCACCGAGAATGCTGTCAACATGAGCACCGAGGAAACCGGAGAGGAGGATCAGCAAAATCTCGCTCTCTCCGGATGTTCCAAGTAAAAATGATGCCGAGGAAATCAGAAAGGCTCCGAAAAATGTTGCAAATTCTCCAAGCGGAGTCACAGCTCCGTTTGTGCCATGAGGAGCTCTTTTCAGAGTGGTTATCATCCTCGGTTCAGTCGAGGATGTGCCTCCAATCTCGCTCCCGAGGGTGTCCGCGGTTACGGTTGAGAGGGAAGACAGAAACAGCACTCTGAAAACATCATTTCCGGTCACGCCGTAGAGGATGGAGGAGCAGAGAGGAACAAGGCCGTTGCCGAAGACATTGTTGTAGCTCCTCCTTCCGCTCCTGTCCTCTGCCATGCCTCTTTTTTTCTTCAGCTCATACTTGTATTTTGTTGAAATTCCTCCAGAGAGAAAGAAGAGAAGAATCATGAGAAACCATCTCAGGTCTGAGAAGATGATTATTAGGACTCCTATTAGAGCTCCGCTCACCATTCCAGCTTCATCGGTTGCTCCAAACCTGTATGAGAGATATCCCACAGTGAGAGAGAGCAGAAACGCAACGAAGAGGTATTTCAGCTCTATCGGGCGGGCAAAGGATACGAAGAGCCACATGCTCATTGAGCATCCGAGAAGAACTACTGCGTCCTTGTTTCTCCGGGCTATCAGATCAAGGAGAGCTGAAACCATTCCTGCAATGACGGAGAGGAAGATGATGTAGCTGATGTTTGGATGTCTCCCGGAGAGAATTATCAGGACTGTGAGGGAGAGGAAGAGGAGGAAGGTGAAAAAAAGAACCTCAGCAGTAACGTTTCTGAATTTTTCTGAGAAAAAGGTGAGACAGACAGAGAGAAATATGGAGGAGCCCATGATGTATGGTTCGAGATCGAGCAGAATTGCGGAGAGATGAAGGAGGAAGACAGTGAGGAAGAAATCTCTTCTCCATGAATGAATGAGGGAGTGGAGAAGTAGAAGAATGGTGACCGGAAGAAGATATACTGCGGGAAGAATCTGAAGAAGCAGGGCAAGAAGCAAAGTTACTGCGATTGCAGCTTTATCGTAATTTCTGAACATCTTCAGAAAGTTTGTTATATTGGTGAAGAAAAAATTTGTCCTCGTTGAGGGGAATAAGGAGAGTCCTTGAAAGAATCTATGCAAGAAAGCTTCTGAGGGAGATTTCGGGAGCAAATCTTCCAGGACATGTTTTTATAATAATGGGAAGAAATCCCGAGAATCTTGAGAAGATTCTGGAGATATCCCGGTGGGCGGAGAAAGCAGGAATTGAAGAGCTAACATTTTATTCGGAGAGCAGGATCGATGCTGGGAGGTTTCTGAATAGGCTGAAGAAAAAATACAGTGTCGAGATTATCGGGGATGGGGAAAGATGTTCTGAAGGAAAGGGAAGAATGAAAATCAGAATTTTCTACGGAATCAGGGGGAGAGAGGAGATCATAAGAGCAGTTCGGAAAATTGCGAGAGATGTTCTCGATGGAAAGATGAAGCCCGAGGAAATAGATGACGAAAAGGTGAAGGAATATCTGATTTTCAGAAGCGAACCCGATCTGATTATCAGAACAGGAGGCTCAGCTCTCGCGGATGCTCTGATATGGCAGAGCGTGTATTCAGAGCTTTATTTCACGGAGGCAAGCTGGAATGAGTTCAGGGAGATTGATTTTCTCAGAGCAATGAGAGATTATCAGAAAAGGGAGAGGAGATTCGGGAGATGATCACAGCAGGAGAAATGCGAGAAGGGAAAGCGAAATTGCTGAGATGAGCGCATAGATTGCAAGACCCTTTCCTGCTGAAAGTGTCGCAGAACCTATTGCCGAAAGAATCGAGGACTTTCCCGGTCCGAAAACTCTGATATTCTCAACAAACTCGGTTTTCATGGAAACCTCAGCATCCCTCATATTTGACATTGCATCTTCCACTGCTTTCACGCATGCGTCAATTATTCTCGATGCCTCTCCCTTTGAGCCAACGAAAATCTCTCCGCCCTTCAGATTGACAACATGATTGTCCGTTGTCATGATCTCAGCGCACTCAACCGGAAGGCTCTCAAGGATTCGCTCTCTCAGACCTCTAACCATATTGTTCCCGTCTATCACCACATATGCTGTTCTGATTCCTCCTGTTTCAACCACCATTGCTTTTATTCCGTCATCTCCGAATCCCTCATTTCTCTCCCCTATTTTTGGATGGAATCCGAATCCAACCTTTAGCCTGTGCATCTCCGCGTTTTTCAGCATCTCTCCAGCTCTCTCAGCAGATGCGAGCATCTGTAAAACTCTTCTGTCTCCCGGCATGATATCCTTTGAATAAGGTTCGCCACAGTTGTGGGCATCTATGAGCGAAGCCTCCCTGTATCCCTTTGATTTTGCAGCATAGCATACAGCAATACCTGCACCGAGCTCTATGTCCTCCATGGTCTCCGGAGATGTTGTCACGGTCATGAGAACTGAATCTCCAAATCTCTGAGCAAGCATCTTGACAGAACCTTCCTGAATTCTCACCGGTTGCGACGCAAGACTGAATCTTTCGGAGTTTTTTATGGCTCTGTCAACAGCAGAAATTATTTTTCCGATCTCATCTCTGCTGACCGGATTGAAATCGTGGTTGCACGTTCCGTGTGCAACGAGTACTGGGAATGGGAATGAAGAGGAAATGATCTTCGGGAGATTTCCTCCTCCGATCTCTCCGAAAGGACCGGGATGAACTGAGGGAATGACGAGAGCCCCAATAATCTCATCCGAGTTCCAGAAGGAGAGAACTGTCACGGGAACTGTGACATCTTCTCCTATTCTCTTCAGAATTTCTTCCATTCCGTTTGATCCACTCTCTCCGTGTTCAAGAAAGTGATAAACAAATTCAAATCCACTTATACCAAATGTTCTCAGAGGAGAATCAAGATATTTAATCAGGAGAGCGCTCAGTGTTATGGAAACAGCGGTTATGGCAAGGGAGAGAGGCAGAATTTCTGAAAGTCCGAGGAAGTGGAGAGAAAGAGCTGAGATGGATGGGTAGATGGCTGAGAGAAGAGCGGAATGGAGAAGTCTCTCCGGAAAGGCTGTGGTGAAAATTGCCATCAGAGAGAACCCGGATATAATGCCGATTGCAAGGACATAAAAATTCCATTCAGAAATCGGGAGTAACTTTGAGAGGAGATGGCCGAGAGAGGTCATGGAAACAAGAAAGGAGGAGGAGATGAAGAAGAGGAGAAAGCTCCGTTCGAGCTTTATCGAGCCAGAAAGAATTTTGATGAGGAAGCAGATCAGAGGAGAGGAGATCAGGGCAGGAAGACCGAAAATTAGAAAACCACTCACGAGGTCTTTCGTGAAACCCTGATTGAATATTCCGAGACCTCCGAGCATGGAAACGAGAATCACTCCTGAAGCACTCAAAATCCAGCTGGGAGCTTTTATGAGGTATTTCGTCATCCTTCCGAGTCTTTCCTCAGATTTCATGAAGGCTCTCCCGGAGAATTTTCCTCCTCTCCTCAACATCCTCCTTCCTTGGAAGTCTTGTCTGAGAACCAAGGGATTCAACTATGAAAGATGCGCAGACTGTTCCCGTTTCAGCAGCGTCTCTCAGAGAGCCTCCTGAAAGATATGCATAGAGAAATCCTCCTTTGTATGCATCTCCCGCTCCTGTTGGATCAATGGCATTCACTCTGAGAGATGGAACAAAAATCTCATCCTTTCCCGATATCACTCTGCTTCCTCTCTCTCCGAGAGTTATGACGAGAACATCAACCATTTCCGAAATCTCTCTTTCGCTCATCCCGCATCTCTCTTTTATGAACTCCATCTCGTGTTCGTTGGCGAAAAGAATGTTCGTGAATTTCAGAATTTCGAGGATATCACTTCTATCATAACCGTAAATGTCCTGTCCCGCATCAAAAGAAAGGAAATCCGAGAAACATGCAATTCTCTTGTTCACCTCTGCATCTCCTGTTGCTATATGCACAAATTCGAGATCATCGGGAATTTCGAGTTCTCCCATCCTTTTTGAAACTCCCCAGTAGAAGAATGTGATCTGTTCTCCTTTCGAGGAGTTGAAGATGAAGGCATGTGCACTCATTCCTTCCAGAATCCTGACATTGCTTATGTCAACTCCGAGAGAGGAGAGATGAGAGGCATATCCCGATGATATGAAGTCCTCTCCGGCGACAGAGAAAAGCCTTGGTTTTCCACCAAGAGATGCTATAACAGCAGAAACATTGGCTGCCCCTCCTCCGAAGAATCTCCCCATTTCCGTTATCCTGGTGGATCTGTTTTTTTCTGGAAGTTCTCCAACTCTGCAGATGTAATCAAATGCGATGTGTCCGAAGACATCAATGCTCCTTATAATCTCACCACCTCAACAACCTTTAAAGGAACTCCGCTCAGAAATCTGCCAACAACAGACTTGGCTATTCTCGAGGCATGCTCTTCGCTTTCAGCATCAAATACCTTCATCTCAAACAGAAGTCTGACAAGGGCTCTTCCAGCTACCAGAAAAACTCCCTCAAGCCTCTCACCGCAATAAGGACAGGGAACATCTTCAACATATATTTCAACGAACTCCAGATGCGGTTTTATCTTCTTTTTCGCCTCATGAAGTGCTATTTTGATTGCATCTTCCGGACTCTTCGCATCATTCACAATCCATGCTCCTTCAAGTCTCACGAGATAGTCATTTCCTCCTTCTGAAGATTTTTTCGATGATGCTCTCATCTCTCTCACCTCTCCTCCTCTCGCCCGAGATTATCGATGGCGAAGCTCCTCCGTGCAGGCTTCTCCTTATCCTCACGTCAACAAAAATGGGGCGCTCTATGTATGTGCTCACCAGAAGGGCAACTCCCGGAGGAAGCCTCTTTATCTCATCCTCAAGTTCCGAGCTCATTCCCTCGAGACCCTTGCTTATCGCCCTTATGTCATTCGGATTCGTGACCTTGAGAATTATCTGGGTGTTGCACTGGGACAGAACATTTTTATCAACTCTTGCAGGTCTCTGGGAAACTATCATCAGACCGAGACCGAATTTCCTTCCTTCAGAGGCAATAGTCCTTATTATTTCCGTGCTCGGAGATCTGTCATATCCTCTCTCTGGACAGAAATTGTGAGCCTCCTCAATAACAATCATCCCCGGAGGAACTCTGTTCCTCTTTCTCGCCTCAAAAATTTCCCTGCAGAGATATGCAACTATTATCTTCTGCATCTCCGGAGAAACTCCGGTCATATCAATAACAGATGCAGCACCTCTTCTGAGAAGCTCTCCAATCGAAACCGGCTCGCTGGAAACAATTCCGCTGTCTCTGAGAGCCTCAAGATGGGCAATCAGTCCCCATTTTGCTTTGTTTTTGGATTTCTCAACAGCAAGAATGATGTCGTGAATGTCGTAGCTCTCAACCTCATTTCTCAGCTTTGTGACAACCTCGTAGAGCAGCTCTTCCTGAGGGGCGGACATTTTTGCGGGAATCATCTCTATGAGATCTTTCGGGTGGAGATTTCTGCCATCTATCCTCAGAAGTCTGTCTGCATTTGGATTGACTGCAAAGTTTGCAGGAGTGTAAACAACTATCCTCTCGGCATATCCCCGAGGAGATATTCCGTATTTCACCATCTTCTCAAGCTCTTCCGGATTGCTGTTCGGATATTTCATCGAGGAGTATTCTCCGTGAGGATCTATGATGAGGAGGGGAACGTTCTTTTCGAGAAGCTCCTCTATGAGGACTCCTGCAGTATAGGATTTTCCGCTCCCGGTTCTTGCGAGAATCGAGACATGCTTCTGAACAAGCTGGTTGACATCCAGATAAACCTTCACGTCATGCCCTTCGAGAAGACCTATGTATGCATCTCCACCCTTCAGCCCGAGAGTCTCCTGAATCAGCGATTCGTTTGCGAGGAAAACTCTGTCTCCGGGTGAAAAAGGTGTTTTTGGAGCTCTGAGAAGACCGTCTGAATCGCGAATCCCTATTATCGTTGCCTTCGCAATTGTTATCTCCTCTGAACCACCGGTTCTTCCTTCAGCAAGCTCAATTGCATCATCCGGAGAAGATATCTCGCTCGTCTTCTTCACAGAGATTATCTGGCAGAGAACCCATCCATCCTGCGGGTGCCACACCTTAACATAATCCCCTTTTTTAACTTCCGGACTTGAGACAACGAATCTGAACTCTCTCGTGTTGGTCTCACCGAAGATAACTCCCACCGAGCCTCTCATGTTCATCCACAGCCTTTGTCTTTCATTCCTTAAATCCACCTATTACCTCTTTAATGTATTCCTCCTCAATGACGTGAAGCGAAGCCGGAATCACGAGAGAATGCGGAGGTTCTCCGAAATCTTTCCGCACGAGCTTCTCAATTCTGTCAGCAGCAACGGTGCAGTCATCGCTTCCAGCTCTGGCAACTCCTATGGCAATTCTTCCTCTGAGAATTCTCTCTCTTCTCTCATCTATTTCAAGAAGAATTTCAACAGCCTCCGGAATTGTCATGCATCTCTCTCTGATGTCGAGAAAGAGCAGAGTATGCGCATCGTTTCTGAGATTCTGAAGAATGACATCATACGGCGTCTCCGGGAGAATTCTCCTTCCTCCAATGAAATAGGGATAGACAACGGTTGCGGATTTCCCGAATCTGTAATTCTGAAGTCCGGTGATGCCCGGTATGGCGGAGATTATGGAAGAGGCGTGAATTATTTTGGTCTGAATGCCCATTCTTCTTGCTCTTATCATCAGATCCGCATGAGTGGTTGAGACCATTGCGTCTCCTCCGGAAAGAAGAACAACGTTCTTCTCCCTTGCCTCCTCCAGTATTCTCTCAGCTCTTTCTTCGAGATCCTCTCTCTTGAGCTCTTTCACCTCTCTTCCGAAGAATTTTGAGAGCCTCTCTATTGAGAAGGAGCCCTTATGCGTGTAGAGTTCAGCATAAACAGCATCAGCTCTTTTTACGGCTTCCAGACCCTTGAGGGAGATGTCCCTCTCGTCATAAATTCCCATTCCCACAAATACCAGCATCGTGAAATCATAAATATGAGGGAATATATAACTCTGGTGAATGCATGAGCAGAGTCTTGCGGTGAAAGTTCCGAAGAAAGAGGCAGAAAGCTTCCGTCAGAGATACAGGAACATCATAAGGAGTGGGCTGAAGGTTCTCTCCGATGAAACTCACGTTTACTTCCCGGTCACCTCTCCGGTTGAGGGTTACGAGATGCTCAGAATGGAATTTCCAAGATATGAAAGGAGGAGTGTCTCAGAAATTCTGGGGTATTCTCCCTCCTTCGAAATAATCGGAGATATTGCGATTCTTGAAGAAGGTGGTCTGAAGGAAGCTGAAGCCATCATGAAGGTTCACAAAAATGTGAGGGTTGTACTCAGAAAAGCAGGAGAAGTCAGCGGAGAGTTCAGAGTAAGAAAATACGAGTTTGTTGCAGGAGAGAGAAGAACCGAGACGCTTCACCGGGAATACGGAAATGTTTACAGAGTTGATCTCTCCAGGGTTTACTTCAACCCGCATCTTGCCAATGAAAGGCAGAGAATAGCGAGGATGTGCACGGAGAAGGAGACTGTTCTTGATATGTTCGCGGGCGTTGGTCCTTTCACGATTCCTGTGGCCAGGAGAGTCAGATGGGTTTATTCTGTTGAAAAGAATCCGTTTGCTGTCTCTCTTCTGAAAGAGAATCTCAGGCTGAACAGGATTGAGAACGTTACGGTTATTGAGGGCGATGCAATGGATGTTGTGCTGGAGAGCAGAGTTCACAGAGTTATAATGAATCTTCCCCATGATTCCGAGAGATTCCTTCCCTCGGCGCTGAGGAATGTTCTTCCCGGAGGAGTCATACACCTTTATCTGGTTCTTGAGGAGAAAAGAGTTGAAGAGAAAAAGGAGGAGCTCTCTGAAAAATTCTCGAAGGTTTCTTATAGGGTTGTCCACTCATACTCTCCTTCAAAGAACATATATGTCTTCGATCTGGTGGTATGATGGAGCTGAAAATAGGAAATCTGAGAGCATTTCTTCAGGAAGCCGGAGAGAGATGTGTGGTGATGTGCCCTCCTCATCCTCTCATGGGAGGCTCCTCTGCTGATTTCAGATTGAAGAGAATTGCGGATGAGCTTCAGAGGAATGAAATCTCCTCCCTGAGAATGGACTACAGAGAGGATTTCTCGGGAGGTAAGGGTGAAATTGAGGATATGAGAAAGGTTGTTGAGTTTGCGAAGAAGAAGTTCTCAGAACTTGCTGTCCTCGGATACTCCTTCGGAGCGGTTGTTGCGTCTCACTCGGATGTTCCTCAGATTCTCGTATCTCCTCTGGTGAGGATAGATGAAATTTCTCTCAGAGTGGATGGAGATGAGGATAAATACGTTGTCTTCGGGCTGAGAGATGAGTTCATAAATGGGGAGGAGCTTGAAAGGGTTCTGAGAGCTGGGAGAAATGTGAGGAGAATTGTGAAACTCGATACCGACCACTTCTACACCGGAGCTCTTGAGGAGCTGGTTGAAACAGTTCTCTCCTTCACTCAGGAGATTTTCTCGTAGCCAAATGACTTCAGAAGAATCTCTGGATGGACTCTTCCAAATTTTCTGAACTCTCCTGTTTTCCTCGAACTCACCGATATCTCCGCGGGTGCAAAAAGTGCTGGATCGACTTTGTAGAAGTCAAAGTTACTTTCTCTGAAAAGCTCGTAGAAGGGTTTTCCGAATGAGGGCGATGAGGATGAGACTGCATTCGAGAGCTCCATCATGTCCTCAACTATCATGCTCACCGAGCCGTGATAGATTATGCAGTCATTTGTTCTGCCCATGGCTTTCAGCTCATCCTCTGCTATCGGAGCAACAGGAGCAGTTCCGGAGCAGGAGATGATGTTTCTCAGATCCATTCCGAGAGAATGGATTCTGTGAATTGCTGTTTCGGCAACTCTCCCCGAGATTTGAATCGAGCCAACGAGACTCGAAGTTGGGGCGACAAGAGCATATACTCTCTCTGCACCGCATTTCTCTGCAATGAAATCGAGAACATCTTCTGGAGGAAGTTTCGATGATTCGAGAGCAATCACCGCAACATCGGAGCTCTCCTCGTATTCAAATTCTCTGAAAAGTTCTGAAGGAATTCTTGCGAGAGCTCTCGCCGGCCCGGAAGCCATTGCAAAGTAGCCCTCTTTCTTCACCCTCCATCCAGCCATCTGGGAGAGCATGCACGCCTCAACAGGGAAATCCGTGAAGACCTCTATGAAGGGAATCTGAAAATCTCCAAGCGATTTGAAAGTCAGGGTTGCACTTCCGAGACATCCCATGCAGATTTCTGTGAAAATCAATCCTGCTTCATAGCTTCCGGGAACATTAACTCCGAAGTCGAGGACAAGATGTTTTCCTCTTTCCAGAATTCTGATTTTCAGGACATCCTCGTCACCAATCAGCTCCTCTTCTATCACCGAAGCTGCTCTCTCGTTCATCATCAGCATCACCACAGTTCGTGCAGATTTATAAGATACTTCCCGAGATTTCCTCCGTAATTTCCGGCTGAGATTTTCAGAACTCCCTCAACTCCGGTTGCTGCCTCTATGCCCTCCTTCATCGCCCTCTTAATCTCTTCTTCACCGAGACCGTTTATCACAATCTCGTAAACCGCTCCGGTGCCCTCTGGAAGGGCACTCTCGACCTCTCCTCTGAGTGTCGGGCAGAACCTCTCGTTTGTTGTTGCCCTCATGAATTTGTATTTCCTTGAGCCTACTTTTGAACCCGCCGAGACAATTCCGCCGACAAAAGGAGTGATCACACCTTCAAGCCCTGAAATTGCATCGACAGCAGCTTCAGCAGCCAGGAGCCCGCTTGCGGAGTCTCTGGATAGAATGAGAAAATTGCCTCCGCCTATTCCCGCTTTAAATCCAATTCTCTCCTCATAGAGAAACTCTCCTGACATGATCGGAATGGACCAGAGCTTTCTGCCGTATCTCTCCACCTCTCTCTCAAATCCATCTCCGAAGTATCTCAGTCTGATGTCGAAGCTCTCCTCATTTTCAAGTCCGTTGAAGAGCGCGCAGGTCGGAGCAGTAAGAATGCAGTTTCCTGCCCTTTCCAGAACCTGCTCCTTGAGTTTCTTCTTCGAAACATGGCATACGAGAATCGAAACTCCGGGTCTTCCGTCCGGTGTCTCTCCGGGTGAGAGCTCTCTCTCTATTCCGGCCTCTGCAGGACATCCTATTATCGAGGTTGCAAAACCTGTTGCCTCTCTTGCAGCCTCAACTGCCCATCTTCTTGTTGCAGCCGTCACAATGAGTCTTGAGATGTACATCGGGAATGCTTCAGCATAGGTGTCCTCAATCTCAACTCCATTAATCTGCATGAACGATAAATTGTGAAAAATGATTAAAAAATTTGTGATTTTTCACTCGGGATTGAAAACAGAGAGCTCGTAGCTCTCTCCTCTCCTCATTGCAGCTGCAGAGCAGACCGGAAGCTCGTACTCGGGCATGCTGTATATTCTCTCTGCGAGCTCTCTTGCAGAGGAGCCTTTCAGAGATATTTCAATGAAATCACCAATCTCATATGTTGCAATCATGTAGGCAACATTCTCCTTCCACGGAAGTTTCTTCACCATCAGGGAATCCTCAGAAACTATTCCGAGATATAGAGACCTCTCGGCTGCGATTCCCGCTATCCTTGGAGTGCTGTATTCATCCTTTTCAAAATCCATTGAGAGAAGAGCCACTGCGAGAGCATCTCTCGGAGGATACCCCATCATCAGCTTCTCTGCAATCACATCGGTGTGGGAACCGTTAGAAACAACAGCGAAATCTCCTTCGATTCTTATGCAGTTGTATGAGATGTACGGGTTCTTCTTCAAATCCTCTGGATTTTTCGGAAGAATGGAGACAGTGCGATCTCGAAGCTCTGCTATTCTGTTTGGAAAAGATCTTGAGGATACCCGGTAGGCAGCAAATTCGCTGCCTCCCGAGCATCCAACAGAAACAATTCTTCCTACATACATCAGTCCATCAGACCGTATCTCTTTATGTTCTCATCCGCAAGCTTCTGAATTTCTTCGATGACCTTTTTACCCTTTTCGTCTCTGAACAGGTGTGCAAATCTTCTCTGCTTCTTCAGATATTCCTCAACAGGCTTCTTCTCCTTTATCTTCCTCACGCTGGTTATGACTCCGTTCTCCATCTCAAATACTGGCCAGAGACCTGTCTCAACAGCCAGTCTTGCAATCTCGATGGTCTCGCTCTCTGGATAGTTCCATCCCGGAACACAGGGTGCATGAACCTGTATGAATTTCGGACCTTTTATCGTGAGCGCCTTGCTGACCTTGTTCATGAGGTCTCTCGGATATCCAACCGTTGCGGTTGCCACATAGGGTATGTGGTGCGCAGCCGCAATCTCTGCGACAAACTTCTTTCTTGTGTCCTGTCCGATTGAAACCTTTCCAGCCGGAGAGGTTGTTGTCGAAGCTCCGTAGGGTGTTGAAGCACTTCTCTGAATTCCGGTGTTCATGTATGCCTCGTTGTCATACATGATGTAGAGCACGTCATGACCTCTCTCGAGCATTCCCGAGAGGGACTGAAGTCCTATGTCTGCTGTTCCTCCATCTCCGGCAATTGCAATGACGTTGATTCCTTCCTTCTTTCCAAGCGCCTTCAGACCGGCTTCAATGCCTGCTGCAACCGCAGCGGTGTTTTCGAAGAGGGAGTGAACATAGGGAACATTCCACGCACATTCCGGATACGGAGTTGTGAAGACCTCCACACATCCGGTTGCGTTCGCAACTATTGTGTTCTTTCCTGCTGCCTTGAGAATGAGTCTAACCGCTATAGCTGCACCGCATCCGGCACAGGCTCGATGACCTGAGGCAAGACCTTCAAAATCCATATCTATTTTGGATGCCATTTTCATCACCTCACAGAATCTCCCTTCTCAAATCAGGCCATTCAACCTCTTTGTCAATCTTTCCTTCCCTGGCAACCTTCATGATGTCATTCACTATCTTCCTCACTGTGCTCTCCGGGAAGTCCCTTCCTCCAAGAGCTGCAATGTATCCCTTCACGAGAGGTCTCTCATCCGAGCCATAGAGGGATGCCTTTACATCGGTGAAGAGAGCTCCCTCAAATCCAAGAGATATGTCTCTGTCTATAACCGCAACCGCTTTCAGACCCTTCACAGCCTCTCTTATCTCATCTCTCGGGAAGGGTCTGTATGATTTCACCTTTATCAGTCCCACCGGAACTCCCTCTTCTCTGAGCTTGTCAACAACTTCTCTCATTGTCTGGAGAATTGCACCCATCGAGATGATTGCAACCTCGGCATCCTCAAGCCTGTATGTATCTATCAGACCTCCCTGAGGTCTTCCAAACTTCTTCTCGAACTCCTGAGCAACTTCAACTATCTTCTTCTTCGCCCTCTCCATCGTCTCCTGAATGAGGTATCTGGTCTCCTCGTAAACATCGGGTGTTCCAATCATTCCATATGCAATCGGATTTTCCGGATCAAGCGGCAGGTATGGCACCTTCTTCGGAAGGAACTCATCAACCTCCTCCTGTTCCGGTATGTCCACCACTTCATATGTGTGCGTGATGATGAAACCGTCTATGCAGACCATCGCGGGAAGCAGAATGTCGTGACTTTCCGCAATCTTGAATGCCTGAATTGTGTAGTCAACGGCTTCCTGAGCATTTTCAGCATAGAGCTGAATCCATCCGCTGTCTCTTGCTGAAATTGCATCCTGCCAGTCATTCCATATGTTTATCGGTGCTGAAAGAGCTCTGTTTGCAGTTGTCATGACAATCGGCTGTCTGAGTCCGGCAACATTGAAAAGCACCTCATACATCAGAGCGAGTCCCTGAGAGGTTGAAGCAGAATATGCTCTCGCGCCAACAAGAGAGGCTCCCAGACAGACCGACATTGCAGAGTGCTCGGATTCAACCCTTATGAACTGGCAGTTTCCGAGCTCTCCGTCTGCATGAAACTCCGAGAGTCTCTCTATTATGTGTGTCTGCGGAGTTATCGGATATGCCGAAATCACATCCGGTCTGCACAGCTTTACAGCTTCAGCAACAGCATGAGAACCTTCAAGAACCTTCTTAACCATATTACTTCTCCTCCTCAACCATTTCTATTGCATCTTTCGGACATTCATGAGCACAAATTCCACATCCCTTGCAGTAATCCAGATCCGGCTCATATTTCTGACCGCCATCAAGCTTCTTCATCGCATTGTCCGGACAGACAAGCCAGCAGGTTCCGCACTTGATGCACTTCTCATGATCCACCACCGGGCGGAACACTCTCCAGCTTCCTGTCTTGTTCATCCTCGATGAACCCGGAAGACCCGTGCACGCAAAGGTCAGCTTCTCACTCATTTACCTCACCCCTGATTGTTTCATAAGCCTCCTTTATGGCTGCGACATTTACCTCTCTGAGCTTTCCTGAGAATCTCTCTTCAATCGCCTTAAGAACTGACTCAAGAGACACCAGACCCGTTGCTCCTGCAAAAGCACCGAGCATCGTTGTATTTGTTATCGGTCTTCCTATGTGCTTAAGAGCAATCTTTGTTGCGTTGATGGTCATGATTTCAACATCCTCAGCCTTGAGCCCAACTTCCTCTGGCTTTCTTGCTGTGTTCACTATGACAAGTCCTCCCGGTTTGATACCAGCGAGCACATCTATTCCGGCCGGAATCAGCGTCGGGTCCTGAACCATGACATAGTCCGGATTGTAGACCTGATATCTGATTCTTATAGGCTTCTCGTCTATCCTTGTGAATGCCATCACAGGAGCGCCTCGTCGCTCGACTCCGAAAACCGGAAAGGCCTGAGAGTAGTAACCGTCTTCAAAAGCAGCAACAGCGAGAAGTTCGGCAGCGGTAACAGAGCCCTGACCACCTCTTCCATGAATTCTGATTTCCTTCACCTTTTTACCTCCTGAAGGTGTTTGGGTTTATTTCAACCTTCTGACTTTTAAAACTTTTAGCCCTCCTATATAATTCTATTTCCTCCATTCTTCCTTTTAGAGCTCAAAAAATGAATAATCATGAAAAATAGAGAATAGCGATGCAAATATGGTGCAAAAACTTTTATTAAGAGCTCACATAATTACATCATTGAGGTGAAATTATGACGTCAAATCCGTGGAGAACTGCAATATCGAAAGTTGTTCCGAACAGAGTGTACATCAGAGGATATGATGTTACCGAGCTTGCCGGAAACGTGAGCTTTGGAGATGTCGTCTATCTTCTCTGGACAGGGGAGCTTCCGCAGGGAAATGAAGGAAAGATTCTCGAAGATATGTTCGTGATTGCGGCTGACTTCTCGCTGAACGCACCCTCAACCGGAGCGGTGAGATTTGTTGCATCCTGCGGTGTCCCTGTGCAGGCTGCGGTTGCAGCAGGAGTCATAGCAATAGGAGACCTGCACGGAGGAGCCATTGAGGGATGCGCAAAGATGCTTAAAGAGGGAGTTGAGAGAGCAAAGAAGGAAGGAAAGAGCCTT
>JACIWD010000066.1 GCA_014361165.1 Candidatus Mnemosynella bozhongmuii | reverse complement strand
CTGACATACTTTGAGTGGCATTCGATGTATTCAACTTCCGGCTGATGCTTCACGGCTTTAATCTCAATCGGTACCGGTGAGGCCTCTTTTCTCTCAACTTTCACGCTTGCATCCCATGGAGAGGCCAAGTAAATCGTATTGCTGTTCAAACCCACGTCGGTAATCTCTCCTTCCAGCAGGTAAAAGTCCAGAACTCTGCCATCTTCATCGAACACGAGGAGGCAGTTGCCAGCCCAAGCGATGTATCTTTCTCCATCCTTTATAATCTTACCCTCGCCATGATTAGATTCGTGCTCGGGATAAGTGACGTTTACCCTTTCAGCCCATATAAGCTCTCCCCCGGTGCTGAGCTTAACTAAGAATGGATAATCTATTTCGTAAGGCGGACCGCTGAAATGCTCGCGAATAAAGCCAGCAACATAAACGTAATCGTCTGCATAGATTGCGTAAAGGTCTATATAGTATTTTTCCACTTCAACGAATTCGGAAACGATTTCTCCCTCCTTCTCAGCTTCCTTCCTCTTCTCCTCAGGAATCTCGTGCTTTATTTTCTCATCCGATCTCAAAGCAACTGTCCATCTGGGCTCGCAGCTCTTGTCAAGCTTAATCACCTGATTCTCCCTTGTCGCGTATATTCCGTCCGAAACAGCTATATCGTTGTTCAAAAGCCTCACGGCTCTGACCACATTTAAATCTGCGTCGGTTTTCACGATCTCGTAACGCGTGGTGATGTAGAGATATTCTCCGTCGCTTTCAATGTCAAACACGTTCAGGTTTATTTCATGATAGACGGGAATCGGGTTCTCTCTCGTTCCCTCGTAGCCAGCTGTCTTTTCGAAGAGCTCCTTGATCCACTCTACGCTGCCGTTTTTGATTTTAACGACCTCCACGCCTCCTGCATAGACCTCTCCGTTAAAGCTCTTCAGAACATTTGGATTCCATATGTCCAGCGTAAGATTCCAGCCGTGTAACATCTTAATGTACACCTTTCCATCGGTGAGTTCAGAGATGTGAACGTTCCCGTTCTCCACAGCGATATTGTATCCCTTTACTACCTCGAACCTGTAGTCCGGATTCGAAGCGGGCAGGATTTGTTCCTGACCTTCATAAATTAATGAGTAACAGCCAGCCAAGAGGGCGACTATCGAGATGATGCATCCAGCCAGAAGCCCCCTCATTCCGGGACCTCCAAAGATTGAGCTTCCTGTACCTTCCCTCAAAAAAGATCTTTGGGTGCACGACTACAAAAATATAATGAAGCTCGCTCTGCGCTCTTGATGTCCCACTGTGAGCGCGCCGCTTATGACTCTCACTTCGACACTCTCCACAATCCGGCTGGAAGTGGTCTTTTCGCCCAGACTCTGGTAACACTTGAAAACCTCTCTTCTGCCTGTCCTTCAGCGGATGTTCTCAAAACTTTACACGTAAGGAGAGAATGGAAATATGATAAAAGAAAAATTAAGTATCAGAGGGACATAATCAAAAATCATGAACAAAACGAAAGAATTGCTGAAAAATGGGGATTTTGCGATAGGTGCATGGGTAACAATTCAGCATCCCGATGTTGCTGAGATCATGGCAACTCTTCCTTTCGACTGGCTTCTGTTTGACATGGAGCACTCTCCGGCTGAGATCTATTCCATCAACATGATGCTTCCGGCACTGAATGGAACGGATATAACTCCTCTCATCAGAGTTCCGTGGAATGACATGGTTGTTATAAAGAGAGCTCTTGATATAGGAGCTCAGGGAATTCTCGTTCCCTACGTGAATTCCAGAGAAGAAGCTGAGAATGCTGTCAGGTTCACGAGGTATCCTCCGAGAGGTCTGAGAGGAGTCGGGCCAAGAAGGGCAACACGATACGGTTCCATCCCTGCCTCTGAATACTATGAGAGGTTCGAGGAGGATCTTCTCATAGGTGTTCAGATTGAGACAGAGGAGGCTGTGGAGAACGTTGAGGACATTGCTTCTGTTGAAGGTGTCGATTTTCTCTTCATAGGTCCGAATGATCTCTCTGCTTCTCTCGGAGTTTTCAACAGGCTCGATGATCCAAAGTTTCAGAATGCTGTTCAGAGAGTTCTTGAGGCCTGCGAGAGCTCCGGAAAGGCTCCGGGAATCATGTGCAGGGGTTCTGAAGATGCGAAGATGTGGATGGAAAAGGGATTCAGATTTCTTGCGATTGCCCATGATTACTCAACGCTCAGGAGAGCATACATGAATGCTCTGAAGGAGCTCAGAGAGAAGATTGAAGATATGAAGAGGTGAGTGAGTTGAGCGGTTTCACGAGGTTCTCGAAGGAGAGCCTCTTTAATTTTTCCTTTGAAGCTTTTGTAAAAGCAGGTCTGAGCGAGGAGAGTTCAAAGCTCATCTCAGAGCATCTTGTTGAGGCAAATCTCAGAGGTGTTGACTCTCATGGAGTCATAAGAGTTCCCCAGTATGTGGAGGGTGTGAAACTCGGGATAATTGATCCGGAAGCCTATCCAGAGATCATCAGAGATGGCGAGTTTTCGGTTATTCTCGATGGAAACAGAGCTCCCGGAATAGTTGTAGCTAATGAGTGCAGCAGAATTGCGGTTGAGAGAGCAGAGGAGAGAGGAATTGGAATCGTGGGTGCAAGAAATCTCGGACATGTGGGAATGCTCGGATACTATGCAAGGAGAATTTCAAAAAGAGGTCTGATCTCATTTGCCTTTGCTAACGGACCTGCTCTGGTGGCTCCATGGGGAGGGGCAGAGAAGCTCTTCGGAACAAATCCCTTCTGCTATGGATTTCCTGTTCGTGGAAGAGAACCCATAATACTGGATATTGCAACAAGTGCAATGGCATCTTTTAAAATAAAAGTTGCAATGCTGAGGGGAGAGAGGATTCCTGAGGGCGTTGGTTTGGATCCTGATGGGAATCCCACCACAGATCCAAGTAAAGTTTTCAGAGTGGGAACAATTCTTCCCTTCGGAGCCCACAAGGGCTACGGAATTTCCCTTCTCGTAGAGCTTCTCACCCATGCACTCATAGGAGCTCCGCCCAGCACCGGAGTAAGGGTTCACGGTTCTGCTCAGGGAGGATTTCTCGTGGCTGCAATCAATCCCGAGATTTTCAGGGAGAGAGAAGAATTTGAGAGAGATGTTGAGGAGCTCATGGAAAAAATTAAGAACTGTAAACCAGCAAAGGGATTTGAAGAGGTCCTTCTCCCGGGTGAGCTGGAGGAGAGGACAGAAAAGGAGAGAGCTGCGAGAGGAATTCCGCTGGATGATGGAACAATTGAGGAACTGAAGAAAGTTGCCGAAGAACTTGGAATTGAGTTTCCCAAACCGCTTCAAAATTAGGACAGAAAAAGGAGGGATGATATGAATGCTGAGGGTGCACTGAAGAGGTGTCTCGCCAGAAAAGGTTCCTCCCTTCTCATAAGAGGTTCTCCCGGTTCAGGAAAGACTCTGATGGCGCTCTCCTTAATCTCATCTCATGAAGGAGATTTCTTTTACATCTCGAC
>JACIWD010000065.1 GCA_014361165.1 Candidatus Mnemosynella bozhongmuii | reverse complement strand
GGGAGATGAAACCCCTGGACGTGGTCATTCTGGCTTCCGGGAAGGATGCCCGGATGTGTTCCCGCATCCCCAAGGTCCTGCATCCCCTGGCCGGCCTCCCCCTTCTAGAGCACGTGCTCAGGGCAGTGGCCTGTCTTTCCCCCGGAGCGGTCGTGGTGGTGGTGGGCCAGGGGGCGGATCAGGTGCGGGCGGCCTTTCAGGGGCGGGGGTTGGTGTTCGTGGATAGGGGGCTCCTCTCCGCCCGCCCGGCGGTGCGGGCGGAGAGGTTCCTCGTCCTGCCCGGGGACGTCCCCTTGCTCTCGGGCGAGGCCCTGGAGGCCTTGCTCCGCTTCCACCGGGAAAGGGGCCTTATCCTGTCGTTCCTTTCCATGCGGGTTTCAGGGCCTGCCCGCCATGGCCGGGTGGTGAGGGACGGGGGGGTGCGGGTCCTCGAGGAGGGAGGTTCCCCGGACGCCCCCCGGGAGGTTAGCTCCGGCATCTACTGCCTTTCCAACGTCCCCGAGCTCTGGGAGGCCCTGGAGGATGTCCTCTCAGAAAGCGGGGAGGGACGGATTTCCGCGCTGGTGGAGCGTTTCCCGGGGAGGGCGGATGGCCTGGTCTGGGGGCGGCCGGAGGAGCTTTCGGGGGTGGACGACCGGGTGGAGCTGGCCAGGCTGGAGGGGCTATTGCGTCGGCGGCTCCTCGAGCGGCTTATGCTCTCGGGGGTTACGGTGGTGGATCCGGGGGCGGTTTACCTGTCCCCGGATGTGGAGGTGGGGCCC
>JACIWD010000064.1 GCA_014361165.1 Candidatus Mnemosynella bozhongmuii | reverse complement strand
AAACTCGTCTACCCTTATAAATAAATTACATTATTAAGAACCGCCGACACAAACCTTTAAATACAACAACCACAAAAGAAATAAAACAAAAAACAGAAAAAATCAGCCCTATTAAAATCAGACCAAAATGGGATTGAAATTTAGTTCTTTTATGTTTGTGTTGAATAGTTGGCTGTATTAAAATCAGACCAAAATGGGATTGAAATTGTAGCCGCACTTGTTGGAACAGGGCCTGTTTTGGTATTAAAATCAGACCAAAATGGGATTGAAATGATGCATCCACCGGTTATATCTGATACAATTCGTTAATATTAAAATCAGACCAAAATGGGATTGAAATGTTGGGATCACAGTTCACATCCCCCAAAAATTCAAATTAAAATCAGACCAAAATGGGATTGAAATGGGGCAACCTTCCTTTTAATCAAATCCAATGTCTCCATTAAAATCAGACCAAAATGGGATTGAAATTATGGACTCATCAAAGGTCAATGAATGGGATCAAGTATTAAAATCAGACCAAAATGGGATTGAAATAAATACGTAACATTGGAAGA
>JACIWD010000063.1 GCA_014361165.1 Candidatus Mnemosynella bozhongmuii | reverse complement strand
CTCAGAAATATGAATTTGAGCTATTTTGAGGCGGGGGAGAGAGCCCATATTGCGGAAGTCATCAGCAAAACAGGACTGGGAGATGTAATCGCGGAGAGCACGGGAGGAGTTGTCATAAGAAGGAAACCCGGGGCACCCGGAATAGGGATTGCAGACAGACTTCCCGTTCCCGAGCTTCCCGTGAATCTTCTGTTCCTCGGAGAAAAGAGGACGGAAAACATTCTTCAGGATGAGGAGATTTTGAGAAAAGTAAATGAAATTGGAAGCGAGTGTCTCAGGAGATTTATGCGAGAGAAAACTCTGAGGTCATTCATCTCCCTCTCATATCTCTTCGCCAGAGAAACCGGGATCGTTGATGATGAACTCATTGAAATTGTCGGGGAAATCCTGAGAAAGGGAGGGATGGCAGGAGTTGCAATGATAGGGAGAACGATTTTCCAGATAAATGGAAATGACCTGAGAGAGTATGGAGAAGTTTTCAGCTCAAAAATCACAAACACTCCCGGGAGGATAGTCCATGATTCCGAAATCTCATCCAAGATATGAGTCTCTGATGACGAGAGAGAGGCTTGTTGAGGCCGTTCGCGAGGGAATAGTGGTTCTTGAAGGATTGATAGCTCATGGAAGAGGTGAAGCCTTCGATTATCTGATGGGAGAGAAATCTCTTCCATCCGCAATCGAGGCGGAGAGAGCAGCTGTTGCAGCACTTCTTCTTGCATCAAATCCGGTAATTTCTGTGAACGGAAACACCGCAGCACTCGTTCCCTCCGAGATTTCGAGGCTCTCCGAGATTCTCGGAGCACCTCTTGAGGTCAATCTCTTCCACAGAACTGAGGAGAGGGTCAGAAAAATTGCCGAGCACCTCAGGAGGCACGGTGCAAAAAGAGTTCTCGGATTGAAGGCAGACACAAGAATCCCGGGTCTTGAGCACGAGAGAGCGAAGTGTGATTCGGATGGAATATTCTCCGCTGATGCGGTTCTTGTGCCTCTTGAAGACGGTGATCGCTGCGAGGCTCTTGTAGGGATGAAAAAAGAGGTCATCGCAATTGACTTGAATCCTCTTTCAAGGACTTCGAGAAAGGCCACAATCAGCATTGTTGATAATGTCATGAGGGCAATTCCGAGGATGATTGAGATGGCAGAGGAGATGAAAGAGTGGAGTGCAGAGAGACTTCTCGAGATAAAGAGGAATTTTGACAACAGAGAGAACCTCAGAAGAGCAATAAGGGAGATTATTTTAAATCTTGAGAAGGAGCTGGAAGGATGATGAGGATCTTCAGGATTGAGGAAAGGGAAAAATATTCCGAAGTTTTGAACAGAGAGCTTGAGTTTGAGGAATACATCGAGAAGGTCAGACCTATTGTCGAGGATGTTGCTGAGAACGGAGATGAGGCCCTTCTCAGATACACCGAGATTTTTGACGGTGTTAAAATCTCCTCAATTTCGGTCAAAGAGGAGGAAATAGAGAATGCTTATGAGAGCATTGACGAAGAGCTCCTCAACGCCATTTATTATGCTCACGACAACATATATGCGTTTCACAAAAAACAGATGCCTCCGAAAATCTGGTTCGAGGAGATAAGAAAAGGAATCTTTGTCGGGCAGAAAATATCTCCTCTCAGAACAGTTGGAATTTATGTTCCCGGAGGGAGAGCTGCGTATCCTTCCTCGGTTCTCATGAACGCGGTTCCTGCCTCGGTCGCCGGTGTCAGGAATATCGTGATGTGCACACCTCCATCGAGAGATGGAACCATTCATCCGCTCACGCTTGTGGCAGCAGACATAGCCGGAGTGGACGAGATTTACAGGGTTGGAGGCGCCCAAGCAATAGCTGCGATGGCTTACGGGACAGAGAGCGTCAGAGAGGTTGATAAGATAGTTGGGCCGGGAAACATCTATGTTACCGCTGCGAAGATTCTTGTCAGAGGGAAATGTGAGATAGACTTTCCGGCAGGACCATCTGAAGTTCTGATTCTCGCAGATGAGAGCTCATCGCCGAGGCTCGTAGCATCGGAAATTCTTTCTCAGGCAGAGCACGATCCGATGGCTCAGAGCATAGCTCTTCTGAACTCCGAGAGGATGGCGGAGACCGTAAGGGAAATTGTCGAGAGCGAAGCAAGGGGCTCACCGAGGAGTGAGATTCTCTCTGAATCTCTGAAGAATTCGCTGATACTTCTTTACTCCTCGAAAGATGAGGCGATAAATTTCATAAATGATTACGCTCCAGAGCATCTTGTGCTGATGACCTCTGACCCTCTTGAAGATCTTGAGAAAGTTGAGAATGCAGGAGCGGTCTTCCTCGGAGATTTCTCTCCGGTGGCCTCAGGAGATTACTGCAGCGGTGCAAATCATGTTCTCCCGACAAACGGAGCTTCAAGGATTTACAGCGGGCTCAATGTTGAGCACTTCATAAAGAGGATCTCGGTTCAGCACATCACGGAGGAAGGATTGAGGAACATGAAGGATGCAGTAATCAAACTTGCGGAAGCTGAAGGGCTTTACGAACACGCAAAATCAGTAAAATGGAGGTTTGAATGATGGTTTGGAGAACACATTACTCGAATGAGATATCTCCCGAGATGGACGGAGAAACTGTAAGGGTTGCGGGATGGGTTCATGAGATAAGAGACCTCGGAGGAATAGTTTTCATAGTTCTGAGAGATCGTGAGGGAATCCTCCAGATCACCATCCCGAGAGCTCTCGGAGAGGAGCTCATGAAGGTTGCAAGAAGCCTGAGCAGAGAGAGCGTGATCTCGGTTCTCGGAAAGGTGAAAAAAGAGGGAAAGGCACCCAACGGGTTCGAGATTCTTCCCGAGAGGATAGAGGTTCTGAACAGAGCCGCAACACCTCTTCCGCTCGATCCAACTGACAGGGTTCCTGCCGAGCTCGACACCAGATTAGATGCGAGATTCATAGATCTGAGAAGACCGAAGGTTCAGGCAATTTTCAGAGTTCGCCACCATGTGATGCAGTCAGTCAGAAGATTCCTCTCCTCAGAAGGTTTCTTCGAGATAACGACACCCAAAATTGTGGCAACCGCAACAGAAGGAGGAACCGCGCTATTTCCAATCTCGTATTTCGAGAGAGAGGCATTCCTCAATCAGAGTCCGCAGCTTTATAAGCAGATGATGATGGCAACCGGGCTTGACAGGGTTTTCGAAATAGGTCCGATTTTCAGAGCTGAAGAGCACGACACGACAAGACATCTGAACGAGGTCACCTCGATTGACATAGAGTGCTCCTTTGCAACCGATGAGGATGTGATGGGGATTCTCGAAAGACTGATTCAGAGAGTTTATCTTGACGTGCAGGAGAACTGCGAGAAAGAGCTCGGAATTCTGGGGATTTCGCTTGATATTCCAGAGGTTCCCTTCGAGAGGATAACATATGATGAAGCGGTTGAGATAGCAGGAATTGAATGGGGAGAAGACCTCTCAACTCAGGATGAGAAGAAAATCGGAGAGCACATTGGAGCTCATTACTTCATCACCAGATGGCCGACAGATGCAAAGCCATTCTACGTGATGCCCTGCAAGGACGATCCAAAAGTCTCTCACTCGTTCGATCTCATGCACCCGAGGATGGAGCTGGCCTCAGGAGCACAGAGAATTCATCTTCCCGACCTTCTCGTTGAGAGAATCAAGGCACACGGTCTGAATCCGGAGAGCTTTGAATTCTACATAGAGGCCTTCCGCTATGGTATGCCTCCTCACGCTGGCTGGGGTCTCGGTGCAGAAAGGCTCCTCATGACAATGCTTGAGCTTGAGAACATAAGGGAGGCGGTTCTCTTCCCGAGAGATCGGAGGAGAGTTACCCCGTAATTTATATATTTTTTCATTCAAAATTTGAACCCGGGAAGGGGTAGCTCCTGTGCACATAAAGGAAATAGAATTTCAAAATTTCAAGTCATTTGGTAAAAAGACCAGAATTCCTTTTTATCGAGACTTCACGGTCATCACAGGACCCAATGGGAGCGGAAAGTGTCTGAGCTATGACATGGAGGTCCATCTCTCTGATGGAGAGAGGAGGAAAATAGGAGAAATTGTTGAGGAATCCCTGAAGAAACACTCTCTGAAGTATCTGGATGGTGTTATAGCATTCCCGGAGAATCTCGAAATCATTTCGATGGATGAGAAAATGAGGGTTGTTGAAAGACCTGTTTCTGCGGTGATGAAGAGACCCTCTCCAGAATTCATGATTGAGGTTGTGCTGAGTTCTGGAAGGACTCTTGTTGTGACACCCTCTCATCCCTTCTTTCTCTGGAAAGGTGAGGTCATTCTCAGGAGTGCGGTGGATCTCTCTCCTGGAGAGAAGCTTCTGACGGTCTCCGAGTTTCAGATATCCTCTGAAATTGGATACGAGGAGATTGCATCGGTAAAAAAGATTCCTCCACCCTCTCCTTTTGTTTATGATCTCTGCATCGAAAAACTCCACAATTTTGTTGCGAATGGAACTGTTGTTCATAACAGCAACATAATAGATGGCATTGTTTTTGCACTCGGTCTCTCTGGTTCGAGAGCTCTCAGAGCCGAAAAGCTGACAGATTTGCTCCATGCTGAGAAAAACGGGAAAAAAGCAAATTCCATGCATGTTAAAATCGTTCTGGACAATTCTGACAGAGCTCTTCCAGTTGAGAGCGATGAAGTGACCATAATGAGGAGGGTTAAGGAAACCGAGGCAAATTACTACAGCTACTTCTATCTAAACGGAAAGCCAGTAACTCTGAGCGAACTTCACGAGCTTCTTTCCGATGCGGGAATTTCGTCTGAAGCATATAACGTTGTTCTTCAGGGAGATGTCACGAGAATCACCCTGATGACTCCTGTGGAGAGGAGGAAGATAATAGACGAAATTGCCGGAATTGCTGAGTTCGATGAGAAGAAGGAGCAGGCCAAGGAACAGCTGAATGTTGTGAGAGAGAGAATAGAGCAGATGGAAATTCTGATAAAAGAGGATGAAATAAGGCTGAAGGAGCTTGAGAAAGACAGAGAAGTTGCTCTGAAGTATCTGTCTCTCAGGGAGGAGAAGAAGAGATACGAGTCCATGATTTCTGCAGTCAAGCTTAAGGAATACAGGGAAGAACTTGAAAGGGTTGAGAAAGAGATTGAGAGGCTTCAGAGGGAGAAAGATGCTCTCAGCGGAGAGCTTTCGGAATTGAGCAGAAAGCTGAGAGAAGTCGAGGATGAAATCTCCAAGCTTAACTCGGAAATAGATCAGATTGCAGTTGATGAGAGAATCAGGCTGAACAGGGAAATCGAGAATCTGAGGTCTTCGAATGAGCTGTCTGAGAGGATAATAAAAGAGGCTGAGAAGAGAATTGATGAAGAAAAGAGCAGAATCTGGAATCTTAGGAAGGAGATGGAGGATATTGAAGATAGAAAAGTTTCCCTCCTTCAGGAAATTGAGGTGCTTGAGGAAAGAAGAAAGTCTCTGGAAGACAGAAAGCTGAACCTTGAGTCAAAGCTCGGAGTTCTCAGGATGCAGATTTCGGAACTGGAGGAGCAGTATTCTGACATTGCTCCGAGATATGAGGCGCTGAGAGAGAAGTTAAACGAACTTAAAGATTTGAAGAACGACCTTCTCAGAGAAAGGGACAGGCTTTATGATAATCTGAGAAGCAGATCCGAAGAAATTGAGAGGAAAAAGAAGAGAATATCGGAAATTGGCCAGAAAATTCTTGAGCTATCCTCAAAAGAGGAGGAAATTGAGAAAGAGGAGGAAATTGCGAGAAAGCTCATAGAAGAGAATCTGAAAGAGATAAAGAAGGCTGAAGAGAGGGTTTCAAAGATTCTGAAAGAGCTTGAGGAAATTGATTCAAAAATCAGAGCGCTTGAAAGAGAGAAATCTTCGATAGAGGCCAAGATAAAGGCAGTAAGGGAGCTCTCCGGTTACTCTCCTGCGGTGGAGAGGGTTCTGAGATGGAGGGATGAGAAGGTCCTTCCCGGAATCTACGGAGTTATTGCAGAGCTCGGAAGGGTGAAATCAGAATACGCGAAAGCTCTTGAGGTGGCTGCGGGTCAGAGAATGCAGTACATTGTTGTTGCGACCGACGAGGATGCAGCAAGGGCAATTGAGATGCTGAAGAGGGAAAGGGTTGGAAGAGCAACCTTTCTGCCTCTGAACGTTATAAGGGACTCGCCTCCAAAGCTGAGAAAGCCGGATGTTGAGGGAGCAATAGACTATGCGATAAATCTCATCTCGTATGACAAGAAGTTTGAGCCGGCCTTCTGGTATGTCTTCAGAGACACTCTTGTGATGAGGGATCTGGATTCAGCCAGAAAGCATATCGGAAAATGGAGGATGGTGACTCTTGATGGAGAGCTCATAGAGATTGGAGGAGCCATCACAGGAGGTTACACACCAAAATCAAGATTCAGCTTCCTGGATGAGGATGAGGAGAGACTTGCGGTTATAGAGGAAGAGCTTGAGGAGCTCGAAGGGATGCTGAAGGTTAAAAAAATGGAGTATGCGAACAGCGAGAATGAGCTGAGGGCTCTCAGAGAGGCTCTTTACTCATATGAGAAGAAGATTGACGATATTCCGAAGAAGTTTGAGGAACTTGCAGAGGAGAGGAAGAGGTTTGAAACTGAGAGAAGTGAGATTGAAGCTGAAATAAGGAAATCCGAAGAGGAAATTCGGTCTCTGGTTGCCAGAGTTGGAGAGATAGATGAAAAGGTGAGAGAAATTGATTCTCAGCTTCTCACTTCTCAGAAGGAGCTCGAAAAGTTCGAAAAGATAATAAAGAGCTCGAGAATTCCAGAGCTGAAAAAAGAGGAGGAGAATCTGAAGGCAGAGATTGAGGATGTGAAGGAGCAGATAAGGCAGAGTGAATCGAGGATGAAGGAGGCGAGGGTTGAGCTTGATTATCTTGAAAAGAGGAGCTCTGAACTGAAAAAAGAGATGGAGAATTGCGAGAAGAGAATAAAAGAGTCTGAAGAGCTCATAGAGAGAGAAAGAGAGGAGATGAGCAACAGAGAGGGACTTCTGAAAGCTTTCGAGGAGAGGCTCTCGGAGATTGAGGAAAAGGTCGGTGCACTGAGAAGAGAGAGGGACGCAAGAATAGAGCTCATGAGGAGGATGGAGATCGAAAAGAGTGCAGTATCATCTGAAATCGAGAGGGCAGATGAAAGAATCAGGAGGATGGAACTCAGACGGGAGGAGCTCAGAGATTACATAAAGTCTCTTGAGACAGAGGAAATTCCCGAGATAGAGGAGGAGCTGAGCTATGAGGAGCTCATGAAGAGAATTGAGGAAATAGATAAGGCTCTGGATGATTTCGGAGTTGTTAACATGAAGGCTCCTGAAGAGTATGATGAGGTGAGGAGAAGACTGGAGGATAAAAGGAAGAAGTGTGACACTCTCTACAATGAGATGAATGAAATTCTCAAGAGAATTGAGAAGTATGAGGCGATGAAGAAACAAACCTTCATGGAGGCCTTCAACGCCATAAATTCTCACTTCAAGGAGATTTTCCATGAACTTTCGGAAGGAGAGGGTGAACTCGTCCTCGAAAATCCTGAAGATCCGTTTAAGGGCGGACTCATCATCAAGGCGAGACCGAAAGCAAAGACCATAAGCAAGCTCACAGCAATGAGTGGTGGTGAAAAGAGTCTTACAGCTCTCTCGTTCATCTTTGCAATCCAGCGATACAAGCCCGCTCCCTTCTATGTTCTCGATGAAATAGACATGTTTCTCGACGGGGCAAATGTTGAGAAGGTTGCCAGAATGATAAAGAGGCTCTCAAAGGATGCTCAGTTCATTGTTGTCTCTCTCAGAAGACCGATGATAGAGTCTGCAAACAGAGTTGTTGGAGTTGTAATGCAGGAGGATGGAAATTCAACGATTACGGGGGTGAAACTGAATTAACGAGGATTTTGAACAGCCAATAAAGATAATTGTGGAGATGGCTGAAAGAGGAGAGATAGATCCCTGGAACATCGATATAGTTGAGCTCACCGACAAATTTCTGAAAAAACTGGAAGAGATGAAAAAGCTGGATCTCAGAATTTCTGGAAGAACGCTTCTTTATGCCGCAATTCTTCTCAGAATGAAATCCGATACTCTGGTTTTGGGAGAGGAGGAAGAGGAGGAGAATGTTGAAGAGTTCATTGAACTCGAGGAGGATTTCTATGATTCGGCGGAATATCCCGAGATCAAACCCGTTGTCAGAAGATTTCCGAGAAGGCCCGTAACACTTCAGGACCTCATAGAGGAGCTGAAGGCAGCTGAAAGAGTTGAGCTCAGAAGATATGAAAGGAGGAAAAAGAGAGAGGAGAGGTCAAAGGAGGATGTAACGAGAATCGCGCACGAGGAGGATGTGGAGAGGAGCATAGAGAGTGTGCGGGAGCTCCTTGCAAGGGAGTTTGAGAAGAGAGACACAATCACATTTTCATATCTTGTTGGAGAAGAAAATTCTCCTAAGAGGAAAATCTCTGTCTATTTACCACTTCTTTATCTCGCTGCCCGCGGGAGCATATTTCTTGAGCAGCCGGAAATATTCAAAGAGATTTACATAAAAAGGAGGATGTGAGGTTTGGAGGCGAAAAGGATCATAGAGGCTGCTCTTTTCATCTCTTCAAAACCTGTTCCGATTTACAAGCTCTGCGAGCTTGTTTCCATGAAGAAATCAGAGGTTGAAAAGCTTATTGAAGAGCTCAGAAAGGAGTATGAGGAGAGAGGATCTCCCATCGAGATAATCGAGATTGAGGAAAGATACACCATGCAGCTGAGACATGAATATGCGGAAGCGGTGAGAGAACTTGCTCCAACCGATCTGAGCTCATCAGTTCTGAGAACCCTCGCCGTGATAGTTTCCAAACAGCCGATAAAACAGTCAGATCTTGTTAAAATCAGAGGAAACAAGGCTTACGACCACATTGAGGAGCTTGAGAGGAGGAAACTTATAGAGGTGAGACCTTTCGGGAGAACGAAGCTAATAAGGACCTCAAGAGTTTTTCTCGAGTATTTTGGTGTGAAGAGCATAGATGAGCTGAAGAGAAAAATAGAGGAAAGATTGAGTCATGAGAAATCCTGAATTCTTTTGATCATTCTTATCCACTTGCCCCAGGAGCCCTGCTCTCTGAATCCGAGAGAACTGTAAAATCTCTTCGCATCCTCATTTCTCTCACCGACCCACAGCTCGCAGAGTTCCAGTCCTTTCTCTCTGAAATACTGAATCCCTCTTTCCACGAGCCCTCTTCCAATTCCCTTCTTTCTGTGTTCTGGATGCACGAACAGCTCGTGTATTTCACCGACATTTCTCTCCTCGAAGTAGCTGATCCAGTTTGAGTCGCATGCAATGAATCCAACCGGCTCATTTCCGAGAAGATACTTGAAGAGACCTCCGGGGTCTCTTCTCATGAGCCATCTGAAATAGCTCTTCACATCTCTTCTGCTTCTGTATGCATACTCCTCAAGACCTCTGTAGGAGAGAAGATAGAGCTCAACGAAGCTCTCCTCATCATCCTCATCAGCTCTCTCTATCACAGGCAAATGATTTATCTCATGCTTCTTCAATCTTTTCTTTGAGATGGATGTCGTGAAACTTCTCAGAGAGCTCGTTGAAATTCCCTCTCCCTCGGGAAAAGAGGATGAAATGGTGAGGTTCCTCTGCGAGATCCTTCAGGAGCTTGGATTCTCTCCCTTAATTTTTGGAGAGGAGACAAAAAATGTTCTTCTACCCGGAAAGTGCGATCTCTGGGTGACCACACACATGGATGTTGTTCCCGTTGAGCACCCTTTCAGATATGACGGAGTTTTCGCTTATGGAAATGGTGTGAGCGATGCCAAGGGCAGCATCGCATCAATTCTGACAGCTATTGAGAGAATTGATGAGCTGATGTTTGGTGTTGCTTTTTTAAGCGATGAAGAAGAGGGAGGAAAGGGTAGCGAGGAGTTCTCCCGGCGGTTCTCGGGATATGCTGTTGTTATGGAACCCACAGAGCTGAAGATAGCCTCAAAACACTGCGGTAACATTGAACTTTTTCTCACACTCCAAGGAAAAGCCTCTCATGCCTCCTATCCCGAATTCTCCATTAATCCGGTTGAGAGAGCTTTTGAACTGGTTGAAAATCTGAGAAGGATGGGTTTAAAGAGCTCGATAAAGATGATTCGCGCCGGTGATGAGAGGCATGTCACTCCTGAGAGCTGTGAGATGAATCTTGAGATCATCTTAAATCCAGAGGACAGCTCTTCGGAAATTCTCGAAATGCTGGAGAGGGAGCTGAAAAAATACGGGCAGATGAAAATTGTGGATATCTCGGATGGGTTCATCGAGAATAATTTCGAGATTCTGAAGAGGGCAATTGAGAAAGCGGGGATGAAAGCAGAATTCACAACAATGCAGTCCTGGACAGATGCAGTCAATCTCAGGAAGAGAGGGTGGAGAACCGTTGTCTGGGGTCCAGGAGAACTCTGGTGCGCCCACACGAAATACGAGAGAATAAGAGTGGAGGAGATTCTGAAGGCGGGAGAAGTTCTGATA
>JACIWD010000062.1 GCA_014361165.1 Candidatus Mnemosynella bozhongmuii | reverse complement strand
ATCAACAACCTTTCCTCTTGATGTGTTAACAAAAATTGCATCATTTTTCATCTTCTCGAACTCTCTTCTTGAGAACATGTGGTATGTCTCCTCGGTTAAGGGAACATGCACGCTTATGAAATCTGCAGTCTCAAGAAGCTCATCGAACTCAACAAATCCCTCCTCATCTCTTCTCCTCGAGTAATGGATGACCTTCATGTTGAATCCCTTGGCTCTTCTTGCAACCGCTCTCCCTATTCTTCCAAATCCAACAATCCCGAGAGTTGCTCCATAGATATCCTTCCCCATGAAGATGTTCTCGTTCCATGCCTCCTCTCTCCCCTCTCTCAGATATTTGTCTCCCATTGCAATTTTTCTCGCACAGGCAATCATCAATCCAAAGGTGAGATCGGCAGTTGCCTCGGCTGGAGCATCGGGAGTGTTTGTTACAATGATCCCTCTTTCTGTCGCAAACTTCACATCTATGTTATCATATCCCGTGGCTTTCTGGGCTATGACTCTGAGATTTTCAGCTCTCTCAAGAACCTCTCTGCTCAGGTCATCTGCAGGAACGCTCAGAACGGCGTGAACATCTCTTATTCTCTCGAGAAGCTCTTCTCTGCTCAGAGGCTTTCCGCTGTCGTTGTAATCCACTTCAAAATCCCTGAGAAGCCTGAGGGCATCCTCATCAATCTTCTTCGTTACGAGAACTTTAATTTTCATATCTTCTTAACATCCTCTTCAGTTATCAGCCTCACTCCGTTGTTTTTCAAAAGCTCAATCGCTCTCTCAACATCATCAACTCTGAGAATGAGAACTGCTCTTTCATGAGGTGTGAGGAAGGAGTATGCGTAATCTATGTTCACTCCGTTATCTCCAAGGATTCCTGCAATTCTGTAGAGCTCTCCCGGAACATCTCTAACCTCCGCACCGATAACACCGGTTATGGAAACAGTGAAGCCATTCCTGCTGAGAACCTCATACGCCTTTTGAGTGTCATCCACAACCATTCTTATTACTCCAAAATCCCCGGCTTCAGCAATGGTGAGAGCTCTTATATTCACATTTGCCTCACCGAGAACCCTTGCAACTGTTGCAAGCTTCCCGGGTTTGTTCTCAGCAAAGAGGGAAATCTGACTTATGATGTTTTCCATAATCCCACCCTATATTTCTCTTCTATCTATCACCTTTTTAGCCTTTCCACTCGTCCTCGGAATTGTTCCGTGTTCAACAAGCTCAACATTCACTCTCAGGTTCAGCGCATTTTTCAGAGCCTCCTCAATTTTCCTCTCTATTTCCATGAGATCCGATATCCTGTCGCTGAAATACTCCTTCTTGACCTCAACCATCACAGTCATCTCATCCAGAGCTCCTTTCCTGTCAACGATTATCTGAAAGTGCTCTCCAACCTCAGGAA
>JACIWD010000061.1 GCA_014361165.1 Candidatus Mnemosynella bozhongmuii | reverse complement strand
CAGATATTCAAAATATAAGAGTAATGGTTCTGGGGAGGCGAGTGAATGAAACATGAAGAACTTCTTGAGGGTCTGAAGAAAACTCTTGGCGAGAACTTCATATCATCCTATCAGAAAGGAGAACCTCCGAAGCAGATATGGGTCAGAATAACAAGAGAAGGTCTCAGGGATGCCGTCAGGTTCATCTCATCATATGGAGAGCCCCAGCTCTCCTTCATTGTTGCCATGGACCTCGAAAAAGTTCAGAATCCGATTGTCGAGGGTGAGAGCGGAAAGAAGCTCTCCTTAATATACACCTTCACGATGTTTCCCGAGGAGCTGGATAAGGAGATGCTTCTCAATCTGGTTGTCTCTGTTCCGAAGGAAGATCCCGTGATACCCTCCATTGCAGACCTCTGTCCGATGGCAGAGCCTTATGAGAGAGAAGCGGTAACGATAGTTGGTGTTGAGATACCCGGAATTGAGAAAGTTGGTTATGGCAGATGGACTCCGCCTGACTTCCCGGAGGGCATATATCCTCTCAGGCTTGACGAGAAGGGGCTGCCCGAGGATATGAGGAGAAGATTCAGATGGAGAGATGAGTTGGAGAAGAGGAAAGGCGGTGATGGAAATGAGTGAGGTGATAAAAAAGGGATATTCCGAGTTCGTGAGAATTCCCATAGGTCCAATTCATCCCGCTTTGCACGAACCTTATTATTTCTTCTTCGAACTTGATGGAGAGGAGATAAAGAACGTCTGGATGCAGAGCGGTGGAGTGCACAGGGGTATGGAGGCTCTTGCCCTGAACAGAAATTATCTTCAGATCATTCCCATAGCCGAGAGAATCTGTGGAATATGCTCAAATTCTCATCCTCTCGCTTACACGATGGCTGTTGAAGATGCAGCGGGAATTGAGGTTCCGGAAAGAGCGCAGTATATAAGAGTCATTGCACAGGAACTTGAGAGAATTCACTCACACATCCTCTGGGCCGGTCTCGGAGGTCATGCAATAGGGCTGGATACCGCATTCTACTACCTCTGGAGGCTCAGGGAGGACGTCCTCGATATCTGGGAGCTTCTGTTTGGTGGAAGAGTAACTCATGCGGTCAACTGGATAGGGGGAACAAAGAAGGATATT
>JACIWD010000060.1 GCA_014361165.1 Candidatus Mnemosynella bozhongmuii | reverse complement strand
AGGAGAGCGGAATAATAGTTGGATACAGAGCGGTTGTGGATTTCAAGAAATCGGAAATGGTTGCATCTCTCACTGGAGTGGATGTTGAACCCGAGGCTCTCTGGAGAGTTATAAGAAGTCTGAGGAACATTGAGAATGTTGCCTCCCTCTGGCTGACAACTGGAGATCATGCTCTGATGATGGAGATCTTCGCAAATTCAACAGAGGAGCTCTCCAGAATTCATGATGAGATCTCCGAGATTCCCGGAGTTCTGAGGGTCTGTCCCTCGATAATTCTTGAGGTCATCAAATGAAGCTCGTTAGATCCACCTGCCTGGCTCTGCCATTCCTGAACATGGCTTCGAGTTCATCCCCAATCAATCTGAGCCTCTGTTTTGTGTATTCCGAGACACCGAATTCATCCGCAATTCTGAGAGAGATCTCATAGTATTTTGAAACCGAGCCCTCATGAACCGTCAGGGTGAGTCTGGATCCGCATTTCAGGCAGCATCCCCTGAGAGGAACTCTTCTGTATTTGGTGTTGCATATCGGGCATCTCAGAGTCTGTTTCGAGAACTGTCTGAGATTTCCTATGAGATCCGGGAGGAAATGGGATATCAGAAGTCTTTCAGCAACATCTCTCTCGTCAACAGCCCTTATTCTTCTCGCCAGATCGAGCTGTCTCTCTATCTTCTCATTCATTGTATCGAGAGTCTTGTAGGAGCTCCTGAGAGGTCCAAGAGAAATTGAGGAGGTCTCATGGGTGTATCCGAGACCGGAATACTCCTCGCCCCTTTCCATTCTCTTGCTCACCGTTTCCATGATCTCAAGAATTTCCTTTGGCATCTTGCCGCTCTCGGCTGCCCTGTAAAACTCGAGAGGATAGGAGAACATTGTGTCCATGTTATGAACTTCGCCGTCAACTTCTGATACGATAATTCTGGTTGTAAGAACAAGGGGCGCATCCATAAAGCCTCCTCTCTTCTCCGGAAGATACTCCCTCGAGAAATTGAGAAGAGCGTCCAGAAGAAGCATCACGCAGTCCTCGTCTCCATCGCAGTTTCTCCTCTTTGCCGCATGGAAATAGGGATGAGCATAACCAACCGATGCTTTCGTGAACCCTATTATCCTTCCGAGAACTCCGGCAGAGGTGTGCGGTGCGAGACCTATGATGAGATGACCGACAAGATCGCTTCTTGTTCTCACATTGTAGTATCTCGGAAGTCCGTAATATCTCTCGAGGAGCTCATCGACCATCTGAGCAACTCTCACGAGATAATCGCCAGCGCTTTCAGAAATGATCACATCCTGAACCCTGAGCTCCAGAATCTGATTCTCATCTCTGAGCTCATTTCCTTTGATGTCATGAGTGTATCCGAGCTCTCTCAGCTTCTCAACAGAGACTCCAATTTCAGATGGTTTGAAATGCGTCAGCGGAAGATCGGTCATATCATATCTCACAGTTCCGTCCTTGAAGACATTGAGAGAGAAGAGAGCTCTTAAAATTCCTTTTTCCAGAGGTTCAGGAGTTCTCCTTGCCGACATGAGTTCTTTGACGCCTTTTATCTCTTTAATACTCCCTATTTCAAGCCCTCTTAATGCCTTTTCGAGAGCCTCCCTGACATTCACCTCATATTCCGAGAACTCAGATGTCTGCTTCCTGCATCTCGGACAGAGTTCTTCCGGGGTGATTCTTCCACATGAGGGACACTTTCTCATGCTGACTGTTCTCTCGCCGCATTCGCATCTGATGAATGGTGTTTCTTTCTGACATCTCGGACAGAATCTGACGTTCAGATTGAGTTTTACTGTTCCTTTCTCTGCAGCCTCAATGAGAGATCTCGTTCTTCCTCCTTCATCTCCGACTGGAAAGAGAACGTGCGGAGAGGCTTTCATCTTCCTCTCTTTTGCCTTCTCGGGTCTTCCCATTCTTGCCCCTATCCTGGTTGGAGCCCTTGCTCTGATTTTCAGACCGCTCATCTGGTTTACAGCTTCGAGAGCTGTCCCTGAAGATGGAATTTCTCTCATTCTCCTCAGCTCGTCGCTCAAACCGAGAGATCTTATGAATGGTTTCGCATCCTCAACTATCAGCTCATCTCTCACTTTATGCGGAACAAGAAGCTTTTCCAGAATCTCCTTTATTCTTTCATCCAGAGGAATTTTGAGATTTTCTCCATCAAATCTTCCCTTCCTCTCAACATACTCGCAGAGAGCTTTCAGTTCCTGAAGCGAGATATCATGCCAGAGATAGGTGAATTTCGGATGGAGGGGTGCCCCCATCTCGCACCATCTCAGAGCCTCTTCACCGGTTGGATTGTGGAGATTCCTCAACCCCCTTATTTCCACTGGAACTTCCTGAAGCCAGACTTCAAGAGAGTATGAGGGTGGAAGAAGCCTGTGGTTGTTCTCAAGAAAATCTCCATAGTTTATGAGTATTTCTCCCAGATCAAGAATCTTCTCGACCTTCCCCTTAAGTTTCATCGCCTCCTCAATATCATCAACTCTGAGGACATCTCCATTGAACAGCCTTACCGTGGGTCCCTCAATGGAGTCAACCGGAGAGATTCCCGCTGCCTTTCCCGGAAGCTCGAGTTTCAGCTGTGTTCCAACGGCAATGAACTCATCAAGAATTATCATGGTCGCCGGATTCAGACCGGCGGAGGCAAATCCGGTGTTTCTTGATCTACCGTATCTGAGCCTGAAACCTCCCGGTCTTGAGGGGTGAGAGAGAACGGGTCTTCCCGCTATGACCTCTCTCATGAACTTCTGGGAGTCTTCTTTCTCTTCCTCCTTCTCCTCCTTCATTGTCAGCTTCTTTATCCATTCCCAGCTCTCAAGATTTAGCTTCTCAACATACTTCGCAATCTTCGGAGCCTTCAGAGCCAGACCCTCGGCAATTACCAGTGCAACCCCGCCTCTAACCCTGTTTGTCTCAACTCTTTTGAGATTTCTGTATCCCGAGACCTCCTCCTTCTCGGTGGGCTCCCCATCTATGCATACCGGACAGTTTGAGACTATGAAACGAATTTCCTCCTCAGAAGGCGTGTACTGAAGGGATGCGATTCTTCTGTAAAGGGAGATCTCCTCTATATACCTCTCAATCTCCTCCTCATACGGGATGTATCTGGAATATCCGACGAGCTTCCCGACATAATCTGCAACGAGAACCGAGAGGGCCTGAGCCGTTCCTCCGGCACTTCTTATGGGTCCTGCATAGTAAACTTTGAGGAACTTTGTTCCGTCATCATTTCTCCCTTCTCCGAGTTTTGCTATCCCGTCTATCGGTGCAGCAACAACTCCTCCGGTTAGAATTGCTATGGCAGTTCTGACAGCCATCTCAACTGCCTCAATACCTCTGAAATTTCCAATCCCGCCTCTCGCGAATTCAGAACCTATGAGAATTGCTGTTTCTTCGAGTGAGTGCTTTGAGTTGTACTCCCTTATCATCTCTGCCAGTCCCGGAATTCCCATGAGCCTCTCGACCCTCTCTGCAAGATCTCTTGCAACAGGAATCTCGGGTTCTGGATGTGGATCCTCTCTCCTCTTCCTCGCCTCTCTTGCAATTTCATAGCATCTCTTCATCTCGCTTTCAATTCTAGAAAAATAATCCTCCATCATCTGAGATCCCACAGATAGAGTCCTGTTCTCTCATCATATTTTCTCTCAACTTCTCCGGAAAGTTCAAAAACAAAGAATTCTGCCGCAAAAACCTCGCATCCTTCTGTGACATGTCCTCCGATGCAGCTTCCATCTCCCTTTGAGCCTATGAGATGAAGATGAACATGAGGATTTCCGTCCTTCAGGGTTATGTTACCGTAACACGAGACTATCTCGACAGGTTCATCGCATGAGATCTTTCTGAAAACTTTCTCATTCTGATCGTAATAGGCAAGAGAGGTCTTCCTGAGACCTCCGAGGAGCACGATGAATCCAAGATGAATTTTTCTTTCAGAAACAAACGAAGTGATTGATCTCAGAAGGTCCTCTCCATACTCAACTGTCCCGAAGTGAACCCTCTCTATCCTCGATTCTCTCACCCTACCACCCCAACACCAAGTTTAATAGAGGGAGGATTAAAACCCTTTCTGGAGGTGGGCGAATGAGTTTTGAGGAGGTTCTCGAGATGCTCAGAGATGATGCCAGAGAGGCTGTTCTGAATCTCATAAACTCAAGGGATGATCACGAGGAGGTTTCGAGAAATATAATCTCTGTGATAGAGAGTTTAAGGCTTTATGATGAACAGGAGATCGACTCCAGTGAGATGGCGAGAGATCTGAAATTCATCTGTGAGAGATACGACGAGATCATGGGTCTGGCAAGGGAGTTCATAGAGAGAGGAGTTGAGTTCTCTCAGGAAGGGCTTGGATTTCCAGACCCTCTGGTTGCGAGATCAGAGGAGGAGATCGGAAAGGCAATGAGAGCTGCGATGATGGTGATTCTCGGGATATGGGAGTACGACAGAGAGAGGAGAATGATCTACTGGTGACTAAACAAATCTCAGAATTTTTGGTGAGAGATCCTGAAGATTCATGAAAACCGCTGTTGCAGGAGTTGGAATTATATTCATTCTCTTCTGGAACTCTGTCTGATCCTGCCATGTTCCGGAGTTTATGAGATAAATTCCCCTGTAGCTTCCAACCCCAACGGTGTGCACATGTCCGCAGTGAAGGACGTCGGGTGTTTCTGAGATGACGAGAAGATCTTCCTCTTCTGGTGCAAGAGGGACTTTCTCACCGTAAATGGGTGAAAGATGTCTCTTCTTAAGAAGCTCTGCCATCACCACATGAGGGTTCCTGTAAGCTCCGGGAATCAGTGAGGCGATGTCGTCAAGCGATCTTCCGTGATATATCAGAATCTTCAATCCATGAATCTCGATCATCGAGGGATTGCTGACGAAAATTGTGTTCTTCGGGAAGAGCTTCTGTATTTCCTCTGGAAGAGGTGGCTGGGGTTCAGCCTGCCTGACCGCATCGTGATTTCCGGGTGAGACCACTATTTTTATTCTTCCAGGAATTCTCTCAAAAAGCTCTGCTGCTGCCTCATACTGCTGATAGATGTCAATAATCTCAAGTTCCTTATCCTGATTCGGATAGATTCCTATTCCATCAACAAGGTCTCCTGCAACTATTATGTATTCTATCCTCTCGGCAAGAGCTCTCTGGCTCTCGTTCCCGTTTTCACCGTTTATCCAGGAGATCAGCTTTTCCCATTTCTCCCTGAGAAAGGTGTTGCTGCCAACATGAATGTCAGAGAGGAAAAGAATTCCGGAATTCACTTTCTGAACATTTCTCAGCCTGTGAACCCTCACATCCGGTTCGATTAGTTCTGTTGCTATCAGCAAATCATTCTGCTTGATTGCCCTTAGAGCAACAACCTCATCTCTCACAAGCAGTTTAGCTCTCTCGAAGCACTCGCTTTCTCTGGTGATGACTGCAGTCACAGCACCGCTTTTATCCTCAAGCTCAATCAGAATGTTTCCGGAGGAGGTCTCCTTTATCTCATTTATCATTCCTATTACTGTCACTTCCGAGCCTCTGGGAACTCTTTTGATCGTTGAGATCTCTCTTCCCCTTATTCCTCTCTGCTCTATTATTCTTTTCAGCTTCTCATATCTGCTCAGGAAATAGCGATGAAAGTTTTCCACCGAGGCGTTTGAAGATGAGGACGTGAAATTTTCGAGAATTTTAATATCATCCCCGGATTTTTCCTGAATGAAAGGATACACGTGCTCGGGCTGAACAACAAGAACTGATGGATCTAGAGAGGCAATGACACATTCTGCAACTTTTTCAGGAGACTTATGGGAGCATATCAGCCTAAAAGCCTCTGGATGGAGCTGAAAACCGTTTTCCAGAAATCTCCTGAGAATTTCACTGCTCATCCTTTACACCATTTCGATGCCTCGCATAAAATTTTTCCGAAGAAAGTTTTTAAATTGTGTTCTCAGAATTTCTGCCACCGGTGATGGAATGAAGGGATTGCTCAGAGAAATTGTGGAAACATCATCTCTGACGCTGCTCGTGATTGGTTCAGTTCTTCTTATCAGCGGAACATATCCGGTTTTTGCAGTTGTGATCTCTGACAGCATGAGTCCGAATCTTGAAAGAGGAGATGTTGTCTTCATGATGAAAACAGAGGTCATAACATATGAGGAGGGAAAAGCTCTCAAGTATGTTTCCTTTGGAAATTACGGTGATGTGATAGTTTACAGACCTAACGGAAATGATGATGTCACTCCGATCATCCACAGAGCAATGATGTGGGTTGAAAAAGGCGAGATTATTCCGAATGATGGCATCGCAGCTCACTCGGGTTACATAACAAAAGGAGATGCAAATGCAATTTACGACCAGCCAGTCCTTTCTTCACCTGTGAAAGAAGAGTGGGTTGTGGGAGTTGCGAAGTTCAGAATACCGAAGGTGGGAATTCTTTATCTAAAAATCCTGGAACTACTGTAGGTGAAGCTGAAATGTGAATTTCTTCCTTGCGCTGCTGAAATCTCCAAGCTGACTCAGACGGTAATCGGAGAGAAGAACGCTCTTTGTGCTCTCAAGAGGAACCGTCAGGTGAATCTCCTTTGTTCTTCCATATCTTCCCTTATTAACTATTTTTGCACTTATTATTCCGAGCATATCCAGTTCTGAGATGAGATCTGTTATTCTCCTCGGAGTGAGTGGTTCGACTCCAAGTTCTCTGCAGACTTCCCTGTAAACTCTGTAAACCTCTCCGCTCGTGGCATTTGAAATTCCCTGACTCTCAAAGCAGACAACGCTGAAAAGGAGCATCTTCGAGTGCATTGGAAGTGTTTTTATCACCTCAACTATTCTGTCCATCTCAAGCTTCTCCTGAGCCATTCTGACGTGCTTCTCCGTTACCTTCTCAGCCCCCTCTCTTTCTGCAAGCTCACCGGCTATTCTCAGAAGATCAAGAGCCTTTCTTGCATCTCCATGCTCCTGTGCGGCAAAAGCAGCACAGAGAGGTATTACTCCATCATCGAGAACCCCCTCTCTGAATCCGAGCTTCGCTCTCTCTTCAAGAATGTCTCTCAGCTGATGAGCATCATATGGAGGGAAAACTATCTCCTCCTCTCCAAGAGAGCTTCTGACTCTTGGATCCAGATAATCTGTGAATTTGAGATCATTCGATATTCCTATCAGGCTGACCCTTGCATTCTCAAGCTCTGAGTTTATTCTTGAGAGATTGTAGAGAACCTCATCTCCCTTTCTCACAAGCTTGTCGATTTCATCGAGAATTATGATGATCACAGCTTTATTCTGATCTATCGCATTTTTGAACTCATGATAAACCTGGTCCGTTGGCCATCCTGTCATGGGAACATCTCTGTTGAAATATTTTGAGAGGTTTGCAAGAACTCTGTACTGAGTGTCTATTATTTCGCAGTTGAGATAGATGACATGACAGGGAACATTTCTGTTCCTTCCAACATTCTCAAGCTCCTTCCCCACATATCTTGCAACAGCTGTTTTTCCGGTTCCGGTCTTCCCGTATATCAGGACATTTGAGGGTGTTTCTCCTCTGAGGGCTGCTGAGAGAATCGCGGCAAGACTCTTTATCTGTTCATCCCTGTGAGGAAGATAATCAGGAGTGTAGGAGTGTCTGAGTACCTCTTTGTTGAGAAAGAGGGATTTCGTGTTTATAAACTCATCAAATATGCTTCCAGATGCTCCGCTCATAATCATCACCACGAAGGGATGGATGTAATGTAAATGTGAGGTGCCCATTAATAACCATTGTGTGGAGGAGACCCACCCCTTTATTTCCACTGGAGAGGTTTACCTTCTTCTTTTTATTTTTTCATTTTATGGTGAAAACCTTCAGTTGTTGAGTTGTAAAACTCAAAATATTTATACTTTTCGATTAAAATTTTAAAAATAAAATTTAAAATAAACAGAAGAAACGCGAGAGAGTCACGAGAAACCTCCACCGGAAATAAAGGGGTGGGTGGTTGAATTCAGGAAATTTTGAAAAGAAGTGTTTAAAAGATTTTTAAATCATTCAACAGGGATTCTCTCAAGCTGGGAAACTATGTTCCATATCAGGGTTCTTGCATGAAGCGGGATGTTCGGGTCGTTACCGACCTCATCAAGAATCGAAATTGCAGAAGCAGCTCTTATGGCATAGCTATCCTTTCCAGACTCAACACCTTTTTCAAGAACTTCCTTTGCCTTTTCCGCAGATCTCCTTATATTTTTCGGAACCGTGTCATCATTAATGATCTGATTCAGGATGTCGACACAACCCTTTATTATATTCTCTGGATCCTCGTTCATCATGTCAATCACCTCTCAAAACCTTTTTGTGATCAATTTTATTTATAGGAAGTTGGAAAAATAGTTTTCGGTTTTAAAAGGGTGTCGTTATGGAGATGAAGAAGATCGTTGAGGCTCTTGAAAAGGGAGCAACTCTCCTGGCAGAGCACTGTGAAAAATGCGGAGCACCGCTTTTGAGAAAGGATAACAGAGTTTTCTGCGTAATCTGCGAGGAGGAAGAGAAAAAGGAGAAGGAAGAGAAAGAAGGTGGAGAAGAGAGAGTCATAACTCTTGAGGAGATTTTGAATGATCTCATACTGAGAATGATGAAAATTCTCAGAGAAGAGGAGGATCCGGAAAAAGCTATGAAATCTCTTCTGGTTATTGAGAAATCACTCAGTCTGATTGAAAGACTCAAGAACCTTTAGGACCTTTCTTCCTCCACCATATTTCATTTCACTGTACTTCTTTATCATTTCTGCAGTCATTTTTCCAACTCCCTTAATTCTCTGAAGCTCTTTCTCATCAGCATTGACAATGTTTCTTATACTTCCGAAATGCTCCAGAAGAGCTCTTGCAGTTGAAAGACCAACTCCGGGAAATGATGAGACTATGTATTCAAGAATTTCATCATCGCTCTTTGATGTCTTCTTCGCGTGAACTCTGAGATTTTTCATCCCGCTCTCCAGCTCCCTTCTTGCCATGATAAATATCATCTCCGCAGTCTCTCTGGAATCCCTTGTGAAGAGAATGGGAACTCTGAAGTCTATGCTGATTGACGCAAGAGCACCCATTATGGAGTGAGGATGAACATTCCTCACTCTGAAGAGATTTTCACCCTCAACAATCACGACAGGCTTTTCGTAGTTTCTCGACAGCTCTTCTATTTGTTTGAAAAGATTTCTTTCCGGATCAATCATGGAAGCTACAAAATCCTCGGCTGTTTTCCTCTCAACACAGACTCTCTGGCTTATCTGATAGTCTCCCACCTCAAGAGAGTCAACCTCTATTTCGAGACCCATTTCCTTGAGCTCTTTCACCACACCCGAGCGAAGCTCTCTGTGATCGACGATGATCTTCATTTCAGAATTCTTTCTGAAGTCCTCAAGGCTTTTCTGCTCCTCCTCAACCTTCCTCTCCTCTTTTATCATCCTCCTCCTCATGATTCTCTTCATTATCTTCTCCTTTCTCCTGCTTATCCAGTAATAGACCTCATCTCTCGTATCCTTTGTTATCAGCATCACAACCCTTCCAAAGGTATCTCTTCCAGTTCTCCCCCTTCTCTGGATGCTCCTTATTTCCGATGGAACCGGCTCGTAAAACACAACAAGATCCGTGGCGGGAATGTCTATTCCCTCCTCAGCAACCGAAGTTGCCACAAGCACATTTATTTCTCCGTCTCTGAAGCTCCTTATTATCTCGCTCTGCTCCCTCTGCGTGAGTCCTCTCTCGCCATTTCTTGATCCCTGACCAATGAATTTCTCGGCTTTTATTCCTCTCTCCTTCAGAAATGATGTTATCATCTCAACACTGTCCCTGAAATTTGCGAAGACTATTATTCTTCTGCTACCACTCTCGAGAGCATCCTGAAGAACCTCAAGAAGCTTGTTCAGCTTTGGATGCTGAATTTCAAGATTTTCAAGCTTTTCCACAATTTTCAGAACTCTCTCATCAGAGAAGAGTCTCTTTGATGCCTTGCTCCCACCTTTTGAGGATGCCTCCTTTCTGAGCCTCTGGAGGTATTTCTTAAGTGCCTCTACTCCCTGAGTTTCAAGAAGCTCCACGGCATGTTTCAGTTTCAGAATTTCAGCTTGAATGGAGGCAATCTCATAGAGCTCTCTTGATGGTGACTCTCTTATGAGTTCCCTGACCCTCTCCTGAATTTCGAGAATCTCTTTTTTTGAATCTCCTTTTATTTTCACACCCATCTCTCTGAGCTTTTTTATCCTCTCCTCGATTACCTTCTCAAGCTCCTCTTTCAACCCCCTTATTTCCACTGGAACTTCCACATGAATCCACTCGAATTCAACCGGATAGACATACGGAAGAACATCCTCATCGTATTCTGTCCTCACCTCTATTCCCTCAACACCAAGATTTCTGCAAATTTCCTCTATTTTCTCCTTTGAACTTCCGGGAGATGCCGTGATTCCGAGAACAAGTCCATCCGGATTATCTTCTCTGTATCTTCTTGCTATGTAAACATAGGAATACTCTCCCACTGCTCTGTGAGCCTCATCAAATACAATGCAGCTGACATCTTTAAGTGAAATGCTCTCTGTTATCAGATCGTTCTCGATCGTCTGAGGAGTCGCAACTATAACAGAAGCTCTCCTCCAGATCTCAGCCCTTTTCTCCTTGCTCAGATTTCCGGTTATCATTGCAATTGAACGGGGATGAAGGATTGTGACACTCTTTATGAACTCGTAATGCTGTTCAACAAGCGGTTTGGTTGGAGCAAGCATCAGAACCTTTCCTCCACGTTCAAGAAGCCTCTCAAGCATCACTATAAGAGCTATAACGGTTTTTCCGAGTCCTGTTGGAAGAACAACAAGAAGAGACCTCCTGGAGGCTTTCTTTGCAATATTCACCTGGTACTCTCTGTATTCTATCACATCTCTTTTTAGAAGGGGATGATTGTAGTAGCTCATTCCGAATTTTAAATTTGGAGTGAATCTATAAAAAGAGTTGCATGAGAGCTAACATCTTCCCAGAAGCTCTTTCAACCTTCTTCTGAGCCCGGCTCTGTGAATTCTCTCCTGAGTCATTGTATCTCTGAATCTCAAAGTCACGGAATCATCTTCAAGAGTCTCAAAATCAACTGTTATGCAGAAGGGAGTTCCTATCTCATCCTGTCTTCTGTATCTCCTTCCAATCGAACCCGAGTCGTCGTATTCAACCTGAAGACCGCTGGAGGAAAGCTCCCGGGCAATGCTCCTTGCGATCTCAACAAGTTTCTCATCATTCACAAGAGGAAAGACAGCAACATCAACAGGTGCAATTCCCGGAGGAAGCCTCAGAAGAACTCTGGTCTCATCATTTACAGTTTCCTCCTCATATGCATGCTCTAGAAGGACATAAACAATTCTGTCAACTCCAAATGAGGGCTCTATGACATGAGGAATAATCTTTCTGGTCTCCTTTATCTCCTCCGCTTCATAGAACTCCTCAGGGATCTCCAGAATCTCTCCATCGATCTCAACTTTAATTGAACCCTCTCTGAACTCGATGTTTCTCATTGCCTCAGCAATTTTCTTGGCCTTCTCCTTATAAACCGGCCCGAGTCTGTTCATGAGGGGTTTGACAACCTTCCTCCTCTCTCCAATCTCCTCTCCTGTATCAACTCTCAGGTCAACCTTTGAATGATTCATGTGAGCTCTCAGATCATAATCTCCCCTGTCGGCAAGTCCAACAACTTCAACCCATCCAAATCTCGAGCTCAGAACCTCCGCATCCCAGCAGTCGTTCGCGTAATGCGCCATTTCATCGGTTCTGTGCTGTCTGAATCTTATCTTCTCTTCAGGAATTCCGATGGATGTGAGAAACTCGTGAATGAGGGTCATGTGATATGCCATGAGAGCGTGTGCAATGAACCCCTTTGAGAGGGCCTCGCTGAGTTTCATCCTCCTCTCCCTGCCATCTCTTGGAACGAGAAGAAGTTCCAGATCTCTGAAGGATGCATCATTCTTCCTTTCAGGATCCACGAAGTGTTCAACCTCACACTGGGTGAATTCCCTGAGCCTTATCAGTCCCTGTCTTGGAGATATCTCGTTTCTGTATGCTTTTCCAACCTGAGCAACTCCAAACGGAAGCTTCTCTCTGTTGAATCTGAAAAGTCTCAGGAAATTTATGAAAATTCCCTGAGCGGTCTCCGGTCTGAGATATCCAACTCTCTCTCCTTCAGGCCCTATTGTTGTTCTGAACATCAGGTTGAAGTAATAAACATCGCTGAGCTCTCCCCCGCACTCAGGGCATGAAATCCCTTTCTCCCTTATCTCCCTCTCTATAACCTCTTTATCAGAGGAGGCAATTTCAACAAGGTGATCTGCTCTGTAAACAGAGTTGCAGTTCAGACACCTCACAAGAGGGTCTGTGAACTCTGAAACGTGCCCAGAAGCAATGAAAACATCCTCCACTCCTATTGTCGGCGTGTCAATCTCGTAAAATCCCTCTCTCTTCACATATATCTCACGCCACTTTTCGATTATTCTGTTCTTCAAACTTGTTCCCAGCGGTCCATAATCCCAGAATCCCGCAACCTCTCCGTAAATCTCGAATGACGGCCAGAGAAAACCTCTTCTGCGGCAGAGCTCCATGATAAGTTTGTATTTGTCCTTCATTCAAACAACACCTTCAGAAGGTCTCTGTCTTTTAGAACACCGATTATCATGTTCTCACTTGTCACAACAGGAAGCTGATCAAAGTTTCCACGTGCCATCTTTTTTGCGCATTCGCTGACCTCTGAATACTGATATGCGGTGACAACGTTCTTCACCATTACCTCTTTGACCGGAATCTTCGGAATCTTTATTTCAGAGACTCCGTAGTAGAGCCTGAGAGTATCGCGAACACCCTCCCATGCCCATGCATCCTCATCATGAGCGGTTGACATGTCTGATTTCTCCAGCCTGTCCTCGATCATTGAAGCCTTGAGAATTTCATCGTCTCCTATTATTCCAACAAGCTCGCAGTCATCATTCACAACGGGCATTGCATTTATTCCGCTCATCTGCATCATCATGGCAGCAATGTTCAGAGGAGTCATCTCCCAGCATATCACAGTTCCGTCCTCAAGATATCTGTCTATGGTCTCCTCAATGCCCATGTCGGCGAGAGCTCTTATTATGTCTGCAATGCTGATTATTCCGACGAGCTCTCCATTTTCAACAACTGGAAGCCTCCTTATTTTGTTCTCATAAAGAATCCTTGCCGCCTTCTCCAGAGGCTCCTCAGGTGATATCGTAATCGGATCTCTCGTCATGAGAAGTGCAAGCTGCTCCTCCTCTGGTTTCCTCAGGAGATCCGTCCTCGTTACGATTCCCACAACCTTTCCGTCTCTCAGAACAGGAACTCCGGAAATCCCCTGTGTCTTGAAAATCTTCAGAACCTCATCTCTGGTTCCCGGAAGGGTAACGTAAATAACATTCTTTGTCATCACATCCTTCACTTTCATTCCGCTCTCAATCACGCCTCTCACCCTTCACTACCATCACAGGTATCTTTGAAAGTCTGATGACCTTTTCAGATACACTTCCGAGAATAAATCTTTCGATACCGCTCTTACCGAGAGTTCCAACAGAAATCAGATCAGCTCCAACCTCTTCAGCATATTTAACAATCATCTCAGCCGGGTATCCTTCAAGAATTTCTGTTTTAACCCTCACACCATTCTCCTTCGCCACTTTCTCAACATATTCAACAGCTCTTCTCCCCTCCTCCCTCAGAACCTCGAGAATATCCTCAAGAGCTGCATCAAGAGGCACACTCACAAAAGCAGCGGTATCCATGACATAGATTCCGTGAACTTCAGCATCAAGCTCCTTAGCAAGTTTCACCGCGAATTCAACAGATTTCTTGGTATATTCGGAGCCATCCGTGGCAATAACAATCTTCTTAATCTCGCTCAATTTCTTCACACTCCTGAAATCGTCTTTACAATGTCATCAACCCTGACCCTGCGGACAAGAGTTCTGAGCACATTCTTTGTTCCGCAGGTGTTAGATGAATTTAGGTTGATTACTGTTATATATGCTTTTTTCCCCTTTTCTATCCACCCAATCTCATCTTCTCTTCCGAGAATCCTCGCTGAATTGACCGTGAACATTTTCAGAATCTCTTCAGGAGGAATTCTGTAAACCCTCGAAATGAAATCCATCTCTCTGAAAAGATCCACTCCATTTATCATCAGATTATCTGTTCCGGCTGCAACGCAGATCCCTTCTTCGAGCATCTCTCTCAGAGGTGGAAATCTTCCGCAAATTCCAGCTCCATCAAGATTTGCTCTCGGACAGACAACGGCCGGAATTTCAAGATCTCTCATCTTTTTCAGATCCTCTCTCTCAGCTCTCGTCATGTGAACAACAAAATCGGGTTCCAAGGAGAGAGCACCCTCGATATCATCTCTGCTGAACTCTCCCGCATGAATTGCAAAGAGCTTTCCGGCTCTTCTGGCCCTCTCTCTCCACTCCTCAAGAGAGCTTCTCGGAACATCAAGATATCCGCTTGCCCCTATTCCATCGGAGATCTCAAGAACCTCTTCAGCCGTGCATCCGTCAGGTCTTCCGAGAATTACGGGAAGAACTTCAGAAGAAGCCTCCCTTATCATCTTAACTCCCTCAACACCCCCCTCTCTGAAATCGCAGAAAGCAGCTATCCCGCACCTCTTCATATCCTCGCATGCCCTCCTCATGGCCTCAACAATCCTCTCTCTCGGGCTCTCCCTCAGAATTCTGTGCTTCAACCCATCCGGAGGCCTCACAACATCCATCAGATCCTCAAATTCTATGTCCTTTGCGATGGCATCTCCGGTATGCACATGGGCATTTATCAGTGAGGGAATCACGAGGAAATCAGCTCTCACCTTCTCTTCTTCAACCTCCTTTATGATTCCGTTCTCTATTGCAATGTAACCGGAGATGAGCTCCAGATCCTCTCCGCTCAGAATCCATCCTGAGATAATGGTCTCGGACATAACGTTTAAATGTGGAGATGGCGTTATTATAAAAGGATGCCGAAGAAGGAGTCTAAGGAAACCGGACTCATATCATCAGCAGGTTTGATGAGATACTACAACATCAGGGATTCAAACATAGAGATCAGCCCGAAAACAGTGATTCTTGGTTCTATCATTCTTGGAATCCTCGTGATAATTCTCAATCTCGTCTACGGACTCTGGCCGTAAATCATTTTTCGGTGACGATCGTGACAATGTCTCCATCGTGAAGAACATGGTTTTTTCCAACTCTCTGTCCGGGATATTTGACCGAGCTTCCCCATACCATTGCATATCTGAACTTTTCAACAAAATCCCTGTGGAGCCTCTCTGCAACATCCTCGACTGTGGAGCCCTTTTTCAGAATCATCGGAGAGTTCATATCAGCCTTTCCTCCAGCAGGCTTTAGATAAACTCTTATGAGTTCGAGAGCATCGTAAATTCTCTTCTTCAGCTCCTCGATATTTCTCTTCTCCTTGGCTGAGACATAGATGTAGTCTTCATTTCTCTCTTCAGGTTCCTGGAGATCTATCTTGTTCACAACAACCAGAGCTCTGACATACTTCCTGTTTCCTGCCAGAACATCGATGAGATCCTCCACCTCGCAGTCCTCATTCAGAGAAACCTCTGCATTGTGAATTCTGAATTCCCGGAGAACCGCCATAATCTCGTCATCGCTCAGTTTCGTTTTAACTCTCCTCTGTATCTTTATTCCACCGTGTTCTAGCTTTCTTATCTTTATATCAGGAGGAGAGCGGTTCACCCTGATTCCGCATTCATGAAGCTCCTTTTCCCACAGTTTCCATTTTTCAATATCCCACGGTTCAACGACGAAGAGAATGAGGTCGGAGACCCTCACCATGCTGATTATCTCCCGACCCCCTCCTCTTCCACTGGAGGCACCCTCAATGATTCCGGGAAGGTCAAGAATCTGAATTTTCGCCTTGTTGTACTCCATCATTCCGGGAATGGCTTCAAGAGTTGTGAAGTCATAATCTCCAACTTCGGAGTTTGCGTTCGTCAGAGCATTGAACAGAGTTGATTTGCCAACGGAAGGCCCTCCGATAAGTGCAACCGTCGCATCTCCCTGTTTCTTCACCCTGCTCTCTCTCTGAGAGCCCTTCGAACTCTTTCTCTC
>JACIWD010000006.1 GCA_014361165.1 Candidatus Mnemosynella bozhongmuii | reverse complement strand
CTCTAAATTCTGCAGATTCTCATGAAATTCCGGAAAACATCCTCTCCTCTCTCGGTATGGGCAACTTCAGGATGCCACTGAATTCCAAAGATGTCTTTATCCCTGTGTCTCATCGCCTCAATTTCACAGATCTCGGATCTTGCGAGAATCTCAAAGTTCTCCGGAAGAACCGCGACCTCATCAGAATGAGATGACCATGTTCTTATATATCTTGGAAGACCTCTGAAAATCTCATCCTCCTCAAGAATCTCGACAATAACCTCCGCATAACCTCCCTGCCTTCCTTTTCTGACCTCTCCTCCATATGCCTTTGCGATAATCTGATGACCGAGACAGATTCCAAGAATCGGGATGTTCATTTTCAGCACATATTCCTCGCATCTTCCACTTCTTTCAAGCGACGGTCCTCCGCTCAGAACGATTCCCTCCGGTTCCATTGCCTCAAGCTCCTCTACACTGATGTCATTCCTCACAATTTTTGTCTCAGCTCCCAGATCTCGAAGAGTTCTGAAAATCAGATGGCAGTATTGACCGTAGTTGTTAACAACGAGCACCCTCACACTCATCACTTTCGAGTCACAACCATAATTATATTAATCTTCTTCCACCAACTTTCTCGAGATGATCAGGAGAATTGCGGAAGAGATAAGAAAGGAATTCTTCCTCGCAGGACACGAAATTCCGATTGAAGAGATAGAGAAGAGGCTTGAAACCCTCATTCTGAAGTTCAAGGTTCCGGAAGAGGAGGCAAGAAGGAGTGTTTACAATTACTTTCTCAAGGAGCTGAACCTGAAGTTTCTTCCGGTTTCGAGAGATTCCGAGCTCGTGAAGATAGCTGACATAAGAGAGGGTGGCAGGTGGGTCTCTCTCAAGACAAAGGTGCTCGAACTGTGGGAACCGAGAAGCGATAGCGTCTCCCAGGTCGGGCTTATTGGAGATGAAACCGGAGTCATGAAATTCGTAATCTGGTCAAAGTCAGAGCTCCCCGAGGTGGAGGAGGGAAGAAGCTACCTCTTCAGGAATGTCATCTCCGATGTCTATCAGGGGAGGGTTCAGATAAATGTAAACAGAAACAGCGAGATAATTGAGCTTCAGGAGGACATTTCAGCAAGACCCAGAGAGATTGAGCTCAGGGGTGCGGTGGTGGATATTTATTCCGGAAGCGGCCTCATTCAGAGATGTCCCGAGTGCAGGAGGATAATAAACAAGGGGGTGTGTGCAGTCCACGGAAAGGTCACGGGAATTTATGATCTGAGAGTTCGTGCCGTTCTCGATGACGGAGAGGAAACTTATGACCTCTTCCTGGACAGCGAGAGGGTTCAGAAGATCTGCAATCTCGATGTTGAGAGGGCAAAGAAGATGATTGCGGAATCTCTGGATAAGAGTGTTGTTGAGGATTACATAGCGGAGAGGCTTTTTGGAAAATATTTCGCTGTGAAAGGAAGAACGCTCGGCAGGTATTTCTTTGTGGAGGATATGGAGCCGCTTGAACTCCGGAAAGAGGATGTGGAGGAGCTTCTGGAGGAGGCTGGAATGAGATGATCAGAAGAGAACCTGCGAGAAGAATATTTGCAGAGGAATTCAGGGATAGCAATCTCTCAGTTAAAGAAGGGGAAGGCCAGTATGCTCCCTCCTATGTCATCACTCCCACCGGTGCGAAATGCAACCGTCTCTTCATCGTGGGAGTTCTTCTTGAGAAGGAGGACATAGGAAGCGACTCGGAATACTGGAGGTTAAGGATATCAGACCCCACGGGAACGTTCATCTCATATGTTGGTCAGTTTCAGCCAGAGGCTCTCAGAAATCTCGGAGAGATAGAGGCACCCTCTTTCATCGCTCTTACAGGCAAACCATACATAATCACGAGAGAATCCGGCGATTCTCTTTCTGCAATAAGGGCTGAGAGAATTTCTCCCTCAGACGAGTTATCAAGAGATCTCTGGGTTTATGATACTGCAAGAGCAACTCTTGAGAGGTTGAAAAAGCTCGATTCTGAAGAGGAACCCTATCTGACGGCAAGGAGGCATTACGGAGATAGAAAAGAGAAATACATGGAAATGGTGAGGAGAGCCCTCTCCTCACTGGATTTAAGCTTTTCCGAAATAGAGGAATTCAGATTTTAGCGTTTCGCCATCTCTATGAGCTCTTCATGAAACCTCGTGTCATCTGTGAGCTCGGGATGGAATGAGAAGCCCACAATGTTCTTCTCCTGAACTGCAACGGCGTATTCCTGAAATCTCCCTCTTACCTTAACGTTCTCTCCAGTCTCCACAACTGCAGGAGCTCTTATGAAGACGCAGTGATACGGTCTGCCGTCAATCTCCAGCTCAACTTCGAAGGAGTCCTTCTGTCTTCCGAATGCATTTCTCCTTACTGTTATGTCCATTAATTCGAGAAGTTTCTGTTTCTTCTGCGGGTTCTCACATCTCTTCGCCAGAAGAACCAGCCCTGCACAGACGCCCATGATGGGTCTGCCCTCTCTTGCAAAATCCCTCACTTCTTCGAAGATTCCCTCTCTTATCATCAGTCTGCTCAGCGTTGTGCTCTCGCCCCCTGGAAGTATTAAAGCGTCACACTCCTCAAGCTCTCCGCTGTGCTTTATTTTAACGATCTCTCCTCTGACTCCCTTTCGTTCAGCAGCCTTCTTCATCGCTTCAATGTGCTCCTCAACATCTCCTTGCAACGCAAGAACTCCAAATCTCATTACCAACCTCTCACCTGGAGTTTCTCTCCTTCCTCAATCTCCTTGACGTCAATACCTCTCATGGGTTCGCCGAGACCCTTGGAGATCTCTGCAAGAACATCTGGTTTATCATAGTTATTCACAGCCTCAACAATCGCTCTTGCCATTTTCTCTGGATTCTCTGACTTGAAGATTCCCGAACCGACAAAGACTCCATCCATTCCCATCTGCATCATGAGTGCTGCATCCGCGGGAGTTGCAACTCCACCTGCGGCAAAGTTGACAACAGGTAGTCTTCCGAGTTTCTTTATCTCAATGAGAATCTCATAGATTCCGGAGATGATCTCACCGAAGCTGTAATTCTCATAAACCTCCTCTTCGAGAAGATTTTCCGGAGCCGTGGAGAGCTCTTTTATCTCTCTGTTCAGTCTCAGATATGGTTCAGCAAACTTCTTGGCAACCGAGAAGAGCTCCTCATCCCTCATCTTCTGAATCATCTTTATGTTCTGATTCACAAGTCTGACATGCCTGACGGCTTCGATTATGTTCCCTGTTCCGGCCTCTCCCTTGGTTCTTATCATTGCAGCTCCTTCCCAGATTCTTCTCACAGCCTCTCCGAGATTCCTTGCTCCGCAGACAAACGGAACATTGAACTTCCGCTTATCGATGTGGAAGAAAGGATCTGCAGGAGTGAGAACCTCGCTCTCATCTATCATATCAACTCCGAGAGCTTCGAGGATCAGAGCCTCCGCAGTGTGACCTATTCTGACCTTTGCCATCACGGG
>JACIWD010000059.1 GCA_014361165.1 Candidatus Mnemosynella bozhongmuii | reverse complement strand
ACCGGAAGATCATTTGGATAAAGCTCCCAGATGACATTTTCATCCGGAACCTCAAAAGAGAGCTCATCCTTTCCATAGGCCATTTTTAAAAGCATTGAACTCACCTCAGTAAATTTCCCTCTCCCTCATTTTTTCAGCAGCTTTGTCAACCTTGTAGACAATTGCATAGGTGTAGAGCATGACTGAAATTCCAGTCAGAACAATTGCATTTGCAACATATCTCAGAATCGTGTCCTCAATCCACATTCTGTGCAGATAGACTCCGAGGAGAACTATCAGAAATCCGAGAGCATAGAAGCCATACTGGTAGCGGTAGACCTTTATGACGCGTTCTGGAATGTAGTAGCCCTCTTTCGGAACAAGAATTATCTTCTCCTTTTCCTCCTTCATCAGTTCATCTTTCTCATTTCTTCATTTTAAATCTTTTCCGATTGAAAGAATTTCTTTGAGGGCTTTCGAAAATCCTTTTGGCCCGACTTCATTGGCGAAAATCATGTTCTCAATATCCACTTTCGCAAATCCATCCGGATTTCTCACGAGAACCGGAATATCGACATTTCTGAGAAGAGGTTCATCAGTATAGGAGTTTCCGATTCCAACTGTCACAACCTCGCCCCTCTCCTCTCTGAAAAACTCCGTGAGGATTCTCACAGCTCTGCCCTTATCCGCACTCTTTCCATAAACATGAAGAAATCTTCCTCCGAGAACAACATTAAATTTCTTTCTCAGCTCTTTCAGAGCCTCATCATCGGCTTCAACAATTATTTCGCTGAACTCCCTGTTCATCGCCATTCTGCTCATTTCATGGTTCAATCCTGTAAGTCGTGAGACCTCCTCCACACTCATATTGAAAAATCCTCTGATTTCCATATTTCTTCTCTGAATGTCTTCGATCTCCTTCAGAATCTCCTCTCTTCTGACTCCAAGAATAACGGTCTCATAACCATCCTGAAGTTCTCCAAATCTTCTTTTGAAGTAACCCTTCTGAACGTAGATTGCGGACCCATCCTCCACGATGAAGGGGTCTGAGATTCCCATGAGCCTCTGAAAGTACTCCTGCTCGGCTCTTGTTTTGGCGGAGCAAAAGATCAGGGGGACTCCTCTTTTCTTTATCTCTTCGAGAACATCTTCTGCATCCTCGAAGGAATAGTTCTCATCGAGAAGTGTCCCGTCCAGATCGGTGAAGATAACAATCACATCATCACCCTCGCAGCTCACTTTTAACTCCTCTAAGGTTAAATTTATTTATGAGGTGCTTTTATCTACACCTTGACCAGGGATTCCTGAAGAAAGATATATAAATGAGGAACCCTCATTTAGCTTGCTGATTCAGATGATTCTTTCGGGGGAAAGAGCTTGGAAGCGGAAAGTGCGGGAGAATTTAAACATATAGTTAGAATTGCAAACACAGATCTGGATGGTTCGAAGAGAGTTCAGTATGCTCTCACTGCGATCAAGGGAATTGGCAGAAGAGTCTCCCGGGTAATCGCGATGAAGGCCGGAGTTGATCCAGATTCGATTCTCGGGGAGCTTCCGGATGAGGCCATAAAGAGGCTTGAAGATGTTATAGAGAATATTAACGATCATCTTCCATCCTGGATGAAGAACAGGAGAAAGGATCTTTACACCGGCGAGGATCTCCACGTCATAGGCGCGGAGCTCGATCTCGTCAAACAGGAGGACATCGAGCTGTTGAAGAGGATCAGATGCTATCGTGGAATCAGACATGAGAAGGGTTACAAGGTCAGAGGTCAGAGAACAAGGAGCACGGGCAGAAAAGGACCTGCTGTTGGAGTTTCAAGAAGAAAGAAGTGAGGTGAGCTCATGGGAGACCCGAGGAGAAACAGGAAAACCTATGAAACTCCAAGAAATCCCTGGGAAGCAACCCGTCTGGCTGAAGAGGTTGAGCTGATAAAGGAATATGGCCTGAGGAACAAGAGAGAACTCTGGAAGACCCAGAGCATTCTGAGGAAATACAGGAGAATAGCGAGAGATATTCAGGGAATCATAAGCACGAGAGGATTAACCGAGGAGGTTCAGAGAGAGGTTGAGGCTGTTCTTTCAAG
>JACIWD010000058.1 GCA_014361165.1 Candidatus Mnemosynella bozhongmuii | reverse complement strand
GTGGAAACGGATTACTTCTCGATTTATCCGGTATTCTCCTATAACGGTGATGAGCAGAAGCTCAGAGGATACCGTGTGGTTCACATGCTCAGAGCAAAGGTTGATGTGGAGAGAGCTGGAGAGATAATCGATCTTGCAGTTCTCTCGGGTGCGAATCAGGTGAGCGGAATTTCATTCACATCTTCGAAGATTGAAGAGGCAAAGAAGGAGGTTCTCAGAGAGGCTGTCAGAGATGCTCAGGAGAAGGCAAGAGTAATTGCAGAAGCGGCAGGAGTCCAGATACTGGGAATAAAGGAAATCACCTATTCATCAGCGTCCATTGTTCCTCCGTATGCGAGATATGAGACGATCTCTGGTGGCACTCCAATAACTCCGGCAGAACTTCGGGTTTCCGCCAGCGTTACCCTGAGCTACTGGATAGCCTGATCATCTATAACGAGAAGATACTTTGTTCCCTCTTTATTCCTCAGCAGAGTTCCGCCGAGGGTCTCGGCAAGATACTTCATAACTCCGAGACATCTCTCCCAGTCCGGTCTCGGAAGTCCCTTTCCCTCTTTTTCCCATATCGAAATTATATCGCCATATGCCTTTCCATCTCCATCCATCCTGAAGAGAACAAGTCTGATTGCTCTCGTTGTCTGTCCCATGAAGTCATTTCTGTTCGTGATCACATAATTCAGCACCTTCTCGGAAAGCGGACCGTCCATCGAGCTGACCTCGTCATTCGCCACCACATAATCAGAATTCCTGTAAAGAACCCTCCAGACTTCTTCAAATTTCTTCATTTTCTGAACTCCTTTGAAGGAATTACACAGATGAACTCCAGATAATCCTCTCCTCTGTTCAAAAACTGATGCTTCTCATTTTCCGGTATGAAAACAAAAGTTCCCGGAGAGATTTCAACCTCTTCTCCATTCTCCTTCTTAACAGCTCCTCTGCCCTTCACCACAAACACATGATGCTCCCAGGGATGGCTGTGAAACTCCGTGCTCTCTCCGACTCTCACATATCTCATCACGCAGTTTTTGGCTCCTTCCTCTTCAAGAGCGAGCCACCTCATCCTCACATCGCTGCCCTCTTTCTCCAGTCTCTCCTCAACCTCCTCGTAATGAATTATTTTCAAGCATCTCACCAGAAATAAAATGGAATGGAAAAAATAAAAATTTTTGGATTTACTTCACGCCTGTGAGTTTCATGAGCTCGATCATTCTGAGTGCAAGATTCCTGCAGGTCTCCAGCCCTTCCTCGTCATTTTTTGCTGCATCAAGCTCTATTCTGTGACCGCGGACAGTCCCTCCGAAGTGAGTTGTGTTGAGATCGACCGCCACGATCATCTCCTGGAAGAGCATCCACTTGTGGAGCTGAGAGCAGGTTATCTCCTGACCTCCGTTTCGGGCCTGAGCAACGGCTATGGCACCTCCAATCTTGTTCTTCAGCTTTCTGCCCTGTCTTCTAAGCGGAAGTGTTCTGTCAAGCAGAGCCTTCATCTGTGCGGTCATATCGGAATGATAAACCGGTGTTGCGAGAACAATTCCGTCAGAGGAGACCATTTTATCGAGAATCTCGGGAACATCATCCTGGATGGGACACGGGTCCTTCAAACATGTGTTGCAGTGCACGCAGTATCTTATGTCCTTGTCGCACAGAAGAACAATTTCGGTTTCAACTCCGTGCTCTTCGAAGACCTTCATCGTCTCTCTGAGGGCGATCTCGGTGTTTCCTCCTTTTCTCGGAGAGCCACAAATTCCAAGCACCTTCATGAGCTCACCCATAAATTTCTGAGAAATCCTCATGATAAATAATTTTATCTGAATCCCGGAGATCTGACTCTGAGTACATCCTCATTCACGAGGGTTGGAGGAATCTCCCCCTTTGCAAAGGCTATCAGATTCTCGGCTGCGAGATTTGCCATCGCTCTTCTTGTCTCATGGGTTGCACTTCCTATGTGTGGAAGAAGCACCACGTTCTTGAATGCTGTGAGCTCGTGATTCTCGGGCAGAGGTTCCTCCTCAAAGACATCAAGACCCGCGCCAGCAATCCAGTTCTCTCTGAGAGCTCTCACCAGAGCACCGGTGTCAACAACTCCTCCTCTTGAGGTGTTCACGAGAATTGCACTTCTCTTCATCATCCTCAGTTCCCTTTCCGAGATGAGGTGGCGGGTGCTCTCATTCAGAGGAACATGAATTGTTACGAAATCCGATTCCCTCAGAAGCTCATCAAGCTCTCTGAATTCGGCTCCGAGCTCTCTTTCAGCCTCCTCATTTCTCACGATGTCGTGATAGAGAATTCTCATTTCAAATGCTCTTGCATATTCTCCAACCTTTCTTCCGATTCTTCCGAACCCTATGATGCCGATTGTCTTGCCATTCAGCTCAGCTCCGAGGAACATTCTGGGATGCCATGCAGTTCTGAGTCTCCACCATTCTCCGAATCTCACGAAGTGATCCGCCTGAACAATCCTCCTTGCGACGCACATCAGAAGAGCCCAGGTCAGCTCTGCAGTCGCTTCTGTGAGAACTCCGGGGGTGTTGGTAACATAAATTCCGAGAGAGGTCGCGCAGTTGACATCGATGTTGTTGTAACCAACTGCACACTGGGCAACAATTCTCAGCTTTTTCGCATTTTTAAGAAGATTGCAATCCACTCTATCACTCACAAGGGTTAGAAGTGCATCTGCATCTTTCGACCTCTCGAGAAGCTCCTCATAGCTGGGCTCCTGATATTTATCCCAGAGTTCAACCTCGTAGAACTCTTCAATCCTCTCAATCGTCTCGGGGAAGAGCTCTCTTGTGATAAAAACCTTCGGTTTTCGCAATATGATTCACCTCAGCTTTAATTCTCGAGAACAGAGAAATAAAAGTTTGTGAGATTATTCCTGGATGGAAAAGCTTTTAAGAGAGTTAAGTGTTATAAATAAACTGGATTTCTTCTTTCAGCGGGGTGGGGTAGTCAGGAAATCCCGGCGGGCTCATAACCCGCAGATCCGTGGTTCAAATCCACGCCCCGCTATAAGCCCCTCATTCCCTTTCTCACCGCTCATTTCTTTGAGAGCTCGGGTTGCGTCTTTTTTCCGAAAGGTTTAAATATATTCAAAATGCCACTTATTTTTGCTTGAATGAACAAAATTGTTCAATAAAGAGAATTTAAGTTCATGGTGGTATCATGCTTGAGAAGGTCGTAACCAGAAGAAATCTGAGTTTTGAGGAGGCAAGAGAGGCCTTCCTGGAGCTCTTCAATGAGAATGAAATCAGAGTTGCCGCCTTCCTGTCTGCAGTGGAAACAAAGGGGGTAACATCTGAAGAGCTCGCCGGTTTTGCAAGTGCCATGAGAGAGCTCTCCACCAGAATCAATCTCGGAGATGTATGCGACACCTGCGGTACAGGAGGTGACAGAGCCGGGACGATAAATGTGAGCACAGCATCTGCAATCCTTCTTTCATGCTTTGAGAAGGTTGCAAAGCATGGAAATTCTTCTGTAACCTCAAAAAGCGGCTCTGCAGATGTTCTGAAAGAGCTCGGGATGAGGGTTGAGCTTGATGCTGATGAGGCGAAAATGATGATTGAGAGGTCTGGCTTCACCTTCCTTTTTGCGCCGAAATATCATGCAAAGCTCAGGAAAATCATGCCTGTGAGAAAGGCTCTCGGAATAAAGACGGTATTCAACATTCTCGGACCTCTCTGCAATCCCGCAAGTCCTTCAAGGCAGCTAATCGGCGTCAGCTCAGAGGAACTTGTTGACAGGGTCTCGGAAGCTGTCCAGATGCTTGGAGTGAGAAGAGCTGTTATAGTTCACGGATATCCGCTTGATGAGGTGAATCCCCGCGGAAAAACGCTCGTGTCTGAGGTGGATGGAGAAATTGAGAAATATCTGGTATCTCCAGAAGACTTCGGGCTGAGGGAATCAAAACTCATTCCATGTTCCTCTTCTCAGGAAAGTGCAGCAAGGGTGAGAGCAGCTCTTTCTGGAAGAGGTTTGGAGGAGGATCTGAATTTCATCCTTATTAACTCTGCAATGGCTCTGTTCTCTGCTGAAGGCAGAGATCTCACCGAATGTGCGGAAATCATGAAGGAGTGCATAGAGAGTGGAAGAGCAATCAGAAAGCTGGAGGAGATAGTTTGCGCGTCCAGAAACTTGAGTTAGTCGACCCTCTGAGGCTTTATTCCGCAGTTTCAGAATTTGACTGTCCCTTCATGCTGGAATCAAGAACAAAACACGAGAAGAAGGCGAGATTCACCTACATCTCTTTTTCTCCCGAGTTCACGGTTGAGGTTGATGAGGGTGGAGTGAGGGTCGATGGAAGAAAGATTTCGAGGGAGAGGAATGTTTTCAGAGCTCTGAAGGAGCTCAGAGCGGATTTTGAATGCTCGGGAGAGAGATTTCAGGGAGGTTACGCAGGATATGTCAGCTACGATGCAGTTCACTGCTTCATTGACGGCGAGATAAGGGAGCCATCATTTTTCGGTTTCTACACCCATTTCTTCGTTTACGATCATCTCAGAGGAGAGCTGTTCTTCTGCACCCATGGTAATTCCGATCTCAATCCGGAAAGGATTGTTGAGAGAGCTAAAAGGGAGGAGGTTGAAGAGAAGAGAGAGATCTCATCCGAAATTTTGAGGTGCGATTCTCCAAAGGAGGATTTCATGGAAATGGTTGAGAGAGCCAAGGAGCATGTTTATGCCGGAGATGTCTTTCAGGTTGTTCTCTCCCGAGAGTATGAAATAGAGAGCGAGGCATCTCCGATTGAAATCTATTCCGCTCTCAGAGATGTCAATCCGAGTCCCTACATGTTTCTCTTCGAGTTCAAAAAGAAGGTTCTGGGAGCATCTCCCGAAACCCTTGCATCGGTTGAGGGAAGGTTTATGAAGGTGAATCCTATAGCGGGAACAGCTCCGAGAGGAAGGAATGAGGAGGAGAACAGAAGGCTCAGAGAGAGGCTTCTTTCCGATGAGAAGGAGAGAGCAGAGCACATCATGCTTGTGGACCTTGCGAGGAATGACATAAGAAAGGTCTGCAAGTCCGGAAGCGTGAAGGTTACGAGCTTCATGGATGTTGTCAGTTACAGCGATGTTCAGCATATCGAGAGCGAGGTTGTTGGAGAGCTGAGAGATGGGATGACAGTGTATGATGCAATAGAGGCTGTCTTTCCGGCAGGAACACTCACGGGTGCACCCAAAATAAGAGCCATGGAAATCATAGATGAGCTCGAGAGATCGAGAAGAAGAGTTTATGGTGGTTGCGTCGGGTATTTCTCTCTCAGCGGCCACGTGGATATGGCAATAGCCATAAGGATGGTGGAAATAGATGATGTGCTCAGGGTAAGAGCCGGAGCGGGAATAGTTGCGGATTCTTTACCCGAGAGGGAATTTTACGAAACTGAAAGGAAAATGGCACCGGTTTTGAGGGTTCTGGGGGTTGAAAGAAATGATTATTCTTGTTGACAATCGCGACTCATTTGTCTGGAATCTCGCAGACTATGCATCTTATTTCGATGACGTTGAGGTTGTTCCAAATACGATAAGCATTGAAGAGGTGAGGAAAAAGAGACCGGACGGGATAATAATTTCACCCGGTCCCGGAACTCCGGAGAACAGAAGAGACGTCGGGAATTCTCCGGAAATCGCGAAACTTGGATTTCCTGTTCTCGGAGTGTGTCTCGGACATCAGATAATAGCCCATGCATTCGGAGGATCTGTCGGAAGAGTGAGACCGGTGCACGGAAAGGAGAGCATCGTGACCCATGACGGAAAGTCAATTTTCAAGGGAGTTAAAAATCCGATAAAAGCAGGAAGATACCACTCTCTCGGCGTTCTCAGAGTTCCTCCTGATTTTGAGGTCAGTGCAGTTTCCGAGGACGGGATCATAATGGGAATAAGGCACAGAAGAAAGTTCATAGAAGGTCTTCAGTTTCATCCCGAGAGTGTTATGACAGAGGAGGGCGTAAAAATTATAAAGAACTTTGTTGAACTGTGCAATGGAGATTTATGGTAAGAAAAACAATTGTTAAAATATGCGGAGTGAGAAACATAAAGGATCTGAGGACAGTCGAGAAATACGCTGATTTCACCGGAGTTGTGGTTAAAAGCAATTCCAGGAGATGCATCTCTCTTGAAGAAGCCGGAAAAATCATAAAATCTTCTGAAATCCCTGTTTTTGTCGTCTCAACAGAAAACACATTTGAGGGATGGAGGGAAATAATAGAGAGGACTCAGGCCGAGTTCATTCAGATTCACTCCGAAATCCATCCTGTCGTTGTTGAGAAGCTCAGAAGAGAGTTCGATGTGTATATCATGATGGCTTTCGAGATTCCGAAATTCTCCGAAGATCCGTGGAGAGATGCAGAAGTGATATCGGAAAGAATAGATGAATATGAGCTTGATCTTGTGCTTCTTGACACCGGAAAAGGCTCTGGAGAGATTCATGACCACAGGGTGAGCCGGATACTTGCGAGGCACTACAAAGCTCTCATTGCAGGCGGTCTCACACCGGAAAATGTCTCAGAAATACTGAAATTCGTCAATCCTCTCGGAGTTGATGTGTCGAGCGGAGTTGAAAGGGATGGGAGAAAAGATCCCGAGCTTGTGAGGAGATTTTCAGAAGAGGTCTCAAGGTTTGATTCACCCCTCGAAACCTCTTCTTAACTCTCTGAGCTTTTCCTCTATTCTTTGGGATGCCCTTTCTCCCTCTTCCCCTATGATTCTCACTATTGCACTTCCCACAACGATTCCGTCAGCTCCCTCTCTGAGAAGCATTCTGACGTGCTCCTCCTTTGAGATTCCGAAACCAACCGCAACCGGTTTTCTGCATATTTTCTTCGCTCTTCTGAGAGCGTCGAATGCAACCGGAGATATCTTCTCCCTCGCCCCTGTAACTCCGTAAAGAGATATCAGATAGACGAAGGAGGAGAGTTCATCAATTTTTCTCAGCCTCTCCTCCGAGGTATTCGGAGCGGCCAGAAAGACTCTCTTCACACCTTTCCTCTCTGTCATCTCAATGTAATCCTCGGCCTGATCATAGGGCAAATCCACAACCAGAAGAGCGTCGGCGCCGCATGAG
>JACIWD010000057.1 GCA_014361165.1 Candidatus Mnemosynella bozhongmuii | reverse complement strand
TCTCGGTGTTTCCGGAGACAGAATCATATGCAATCAGAACTCTCATATCCACACCTCTGGAATATGATGGAAGTTTCAAATTATTAATAGGCTTCCATTTAAGTCCGCTGTGAGAGCTCGATCTCATCAATTTTTAAAGCACTTTCCTGACGAAAATTTTATATATAACAACTCACCCATTAATAGTTTCCCGGAGAACTTTAAGGGAGGTGAACTAAATGGCTGAGGCCACATATGATGATGTTGAGAAGATAATTGAGGAGTTCCCTCCGAGCACAAAGAAGATATTTGAGGTATTGCGCTCAAAGGGTCCCATGACCCAGAAGGATCTGATAAATGAGACATCACTTTCACCGAGAACAGTCAGGCATGCAATCCAGAGGCTGAAGGAGAAGGGACTGATAATAGAGAAGTTCTACTTCAAGGATGCGAGACAGAGACTCTACTGTCCCTCTAAGAACTAAACCTTTTTAATTTTTTAAAACAGAACTCTTTTCATGCACGAACTGATTATAATCGGAGGAGGTCCAGCGGGTCTAACAGCCGGCATATATGCGCAGAGAGCAAGAATGGATGCAATTCTTCTCGAGAGGCTCTCTCCCGGAGGTCAGGTTGCTCTAACTGACATCGTGGAGAACTATCCGGGATTTCCTGAGATTCAGGGTTTTGAACTCATCAGAAGATTTGAGGAACATGCAAGGAAATTCGGACTGAGAATCGAGAGCGGTAAGGAAGTCACAAGAGTTGAGCTGGAGGGGGATGTGAAGAGGGTTTACTGCGGAGACGAGGTTTACGAGGCTCTCTCGCTCATCATAGCAACCGGAGCAAAGCCAAAGAAACTCGGAGTGAAGGGAGAGGAGGAATTCACGGGAAGAGGAGTCTCATACTGCGCAACATGCGATGGATTCTTCTACAGAGACAAAGTTGTCTGCGTTTTGGGTGGCGGAGACACTGCAGTTTCGGAGGCGCTCTATCTATCGAAGCTCGCATCAAAGGTCTATTTAATTCACAGGAGGGACAGGCTCAGAGCAGCAAAGATTCTTCAGGAAAGAGCCATGCAGAGGGAGAACATCGAATTCATATGGAATTCCACAGTAGAGGAAATAAGAGGTGACGATAAGGTCACCTCGGTTCTTCTGAGGAATCTCAGGAGCGGTGAGACAAGAGAGCTTCCTGTGGATGGAATTTTCATCTTCGTGGGAACTCATCCAAACACGGAGTTCATAGATGTGGAGAAGGATGAGAATGGTTTCATCATAACAGATGAGATGCTCAGAACTTCAGCTGAAGGAGTCTTCGCAGCCGGAGATTGCAGAAAGAAGCCACTCAGACAGATTTCAACAGCCGTGGGAGATGGAGCACTTGCCGTTTATTCAGCAGAGAAATATCTCGAAGAGAGGAAATGAGAACAACTTTCGTCATTCAGAAGCACCATGCAAGAACTTTCCACTATGATTTCAGGGTTGCGGTCGGTGGAGTTCTGAAAAGCTGGGCAGTTCCGAAGGGAGTGCCTGAGGAGAGAGGAGTAAAGAGGCTTGCAATTCAGACAGAGGATCACCCGATTGAGTATGCCGATTTTGAGGGAGAGATTCCTGAAGGTCATTACGGTGCCGGAAAGGTTGAAATATGGGACAGAGGGGAGGCAGAAATCGAGGAGTTCGGCGAGGAGAAAATCGTTCTGAGGCTGAAAGGAGAGAAAATCAGAGGAAGATATGCACTCGTGAAATTCAGGAAGGGCGGAGAAAATCACTGGTTAATTCTTAAATCAGGTGACTGAAAAGATTTGTTTAAATTTCCTGAGCTGGAGGTCATGATTATGAGATATGAGCGCTCTGCAGGTGCGGTGATATTCAGAAGGAATGAGGGCAGAGTGAGATATCTCCTCCTCCATTATCCTGCAGGACACTGGGATTTCGTCAAGGGGAACATTGAGAAGGGTGAGAGCGAAGTTGAGACGGTGAGAAGAGAGACGGAGGAGGAGACAGGGATATCCAGAATAAAGATTTTCGAAGGTTTCAGAGAGGAGATTTCATACAAATACAGAAGGGATAACGAGCTCATTCATAAAGAGGTTGTTTTCTATCTTGCCGAGACCGATGAGGAGGAGGTCAGCCTTTCATATGAGCACACCGGATTCAAATGGCTCTCCTACGAGGATGCGATGAAAACTCTGACCTACGAGAATGCAAGAGAGGTGCTCAGAAAGGCAAGAGCTCTTCTTCTGAAGCTCGGAATAGAGGAGGATTAGCCTCCTCCGCGAAGCATATAAAGTCTCATCTTTTTCCTGAACATCTCGAGAAAAGCCTCATCCTCGCTCTCAACTCTCACCCTGAACTTCTTAATCTCTCTGAATATCCTTCTGAGATTTCCTGCGTCCTCAGAAGAGACTGAAATTTTGATTTTGAGAGGTCTCTCTCTGCTGATCAGAATTATATCTTTTCCTTCAGTCCTCTTCTCAACCTCTATTCCCAGATCTCTGAAGAGATATTCGAGTGAGGGAAGAGGATCAACACGGTATTCAACTTCGAAAAAAGGCATAAAAAAGAGGGAAATGGGGGATTAGAGACCCAGTTCCTTCTTCTTCTCCTCTGTGACAACTCCGTCCTTCCAGCCTCTGAGTTCGTAGTATTCTGGAAGCATCTTTTCAAGCTCAACGACATGACCCTTGCTCGGTCCCTCCGGCATGGGCTCTTCGAGAAGTCTCTTCGGAAGGGTGTCGTCCTTGGCGGAGAAGCCCTCTCTGTTGATTATCATCCTCTCGAGGTTGTAGATTCTCTCTCCGGTCTTCATGAACTCCTCAACTGTGAAGTTCCATCCTGTCACCGCATTCAGCATCTCCGTGAGTTCTGGAGCTCCGAGAGCAAATGTCACGAACTTGCACACAATCATCGAGTCCACCATTGCAAAGAGGTTCTGGAACTCTATGACAGCCTGAGCCTTGCCCTTTGTGTCAAATCTGTCCATCGGTTCCGGAAGTCCGAGTATTTCTGGTGAGATCATGTAGGCTCTGAGGTGACATCCTCCTCTGTTAGAGGTTGCATAACCCAGGCCATGACCCTTGGCCCCTCTCGGATCATACGCTGGAAGCTCAAGACCCTTGCTGTGCATCGCAAGCTCCGGAGCTCCGTATTTCTCAGCAAGTCTCTTTGCACCCATTGCAATCTCCTTTCCGAAACCATCCAGATAGGCTGTCTTCCACGCAAGCTCAACAATGGCCTGCGGGTTTCCAAACTTCAGCTCAAGTCCGTAAAGCTTCTCCTTTGGAATGAGACCTCTCTCATTGAGCTCCATCGCACATGCTATGGTGCTTCCCAGAGAGATCGGATCCATTCCGAGGTCATCACAGAGGTTGTGTGCATAGGTTATGGCGTTCAGATCATCAATTCCGCACATTGCTCCAAGGCTCCAGTCAGTCTCGTACTCCGGACCCTCTCCATCAACCTGATACGGAACTGCTGTAACCTTTGTCTTTCTTCCACATGCTATCGGACAGCCCCAGCATGCAATGTTCTTCTCAAGAATCGTCTTGTTTATCGTTTCTGCATTTATCTTCTCAGCTCCCTCGAAGACTCCGGTCTGGAAGTTTCTTGTCGGGAAGATTCCTGCCTCATTGATCACATCAACGAGACTTGCGGTTCCATAGGTTGGAAGTCCCTGACCGGTCAGGTCCTGCTTCCTCAGAATCTCGATCATCTTCTTGCTGACCTCTCTGACCTTATCCTCATCGGCAACCTCTGGCTCTCTGTCTCCTCTGACAGCAATTGCCTTGAGATTCTTCGAACCCATCACAGCTCCAACTCCGGTTCTTCCAGCTGCTCTGTGCTTTCTGTTCATTATCGCTGCGAACATCACCTTGTTCTCTCCAGCCGGACCGATGGAAGCAATTGAAATCTTCTTATCTCCTATTTCCTCCATTATCATATCTTCGGTATCCCAGACACCGCGGCCCCAGAGGTGTGAAGCATCTCTGATCTCAACTTTTCCGTTGTCGATCCAGATGTAAACAGGCTTTTCAGCTCTTCCGGTAACCACAACTCCATCATATCCAGCTGCTCTCAGCTTGGGACCAAAATCACCACCGCAGTTTGAATCTCCAATTCCTCCTGTCTGGGGAGACTTTGTGACAACGTGGAATCTACCGGAGGTTGGCATCCTTGTTCCTTCCAAGGGGCCTGTCATGAAGATCAGAATGTTCTCCGGGGAGAGGGGATCAATACCGGGTTTCAGTTCGTCCCAGAGAATCTTTTCAGCCAGACCCCTTCCACCAACGAATTTCCTGCAGATCTCCTCTGGTATAATCTCGTCTTTCACACTTCCGCTTGTTAAATCAACTCTGAGTATTTTCGCCTGCATGTCTCTCCTCTTTCTCCTCGATTTTAATAAAATTTCCCTTAACCATTTTAACTTAATTTTCCACTCCCGATTTAACAGAGAGGATGAACAAAAAGGTTAAGAGAACCGGGACTCTCCTTAAAATATGGAGCAGTTTGTCATCTTTCTCGTCATCCTTTCTGCTCTCCTTCATGTTTACTGGAACGGGCTTCTCAAGAGGAGCTACGATAAACATGCCTTCACATGGTGGCTCCTTCTCTTCTCCCTCCTTCTCTTTCTTCCACTTGCACTGAAATTCTATGAGTTCTCCTTAGAAGGATTCAGATTTGCTCTTCTCTCCGGAATCATCCATGCTGCATATTTCCTCTCCCTCGGGTATGCTTATGAGGAGGGAGAACTCTCTCTGGTCTATCCAATTGCGAGATCATCTCCTGCAATAGTTCCGTTTCTCGCATATTTCCTTCTTGGCGAGAGAGTCCCTCTGAAAGGTTATCTCGGAATCTCTCTTGTTGTTCTCGGGATTTTCATGTTAAATCTCCACGAAATCTCTGCTCTCGGAATTGAGAATGCTCTCAGGATTTTCAGAATGAGGTCTGCAATTATTGCCATGATAACCGCGTGGATAACCTCGCTATATTCCATCGTTGATAAACTCGGTGTCTCCATCATGAACCCGGTTTTCTACATCTATCTCATGTTCTTCTTCTCATTTCTCGGAGTCTCAATTTTTGTTCTCACGAAGAAAAGAGCTCTGATACTCTGCGAGCTCATGATGAATGGAAGATTCGTGTTCATCTCCGGAGCTCTCTGCATGCTCTCGTATCTTCTGATACTCTATGCCATGAGGCTGACGTATCTGAGCTATGTCATTGCCCTCAGACAGATTGGGGTCTTTCTCAGCCTTCTTATCGCTGTTGTGGTTCTCAGAGAGAGGGTCGGGAAATGGAGGGTTTTTGCCTCTGCAACCATTTTCTTCGGGTTGCTCTTAATCTCAATTTAGCTCAGAGAGAGCTCAAGCTCTCCAAGATTTGAGTAGGATGCTCTGATTTCCGAGGGCTCTTCCACAAAGACCGGAGGGATCATTGTTCCGGAAATGACGAGATCTCCTCTTCTGATTCTCTCTCCTCTCCTCTCAAGCCTCTCCATCAACCACAGCACCGGAGCAGCAGGATGACCGAGAACGTTCTTTCCGCTTCCCCTTCCAGCCTCCTTTCCGTTTATGAACAGCACAACCTCCTCGTGCTCAAGAGGAAAATTGCATCTTCTGAAATCTCCGAACAGAACTCCGGAATGCCTCACGTTGGAAACTATGAGGTGCTGAATCGAGGGATTCTCTGTGAAGACACCATTTATGAGCTCAAATGCAGGAGCAACCTTTGAAGAAGCCATAATTCCGCTGAGACTCATCTCGGGAGGGTCTCTGTGAAATTTAAAGGCTATCTCAACCTCTATTCCAACAGGAAGAATGAAGTCGCTCAGTCTCGCACTTCTTCCTATGACGGTTTCCTTCAGAATTCTTCCGAAAACAGGCTCATTTATTCCGAGTCTCTTCTGAACTTCCTCATTCGATGCACCTATCTTCCATCCAATCTGATTTCCTATTTTTTCAGCAAACCTCTTCTGAAGTTCATAGGCCTCTTCTATTGAGATTTCAAGCTCTTCTGGCTCAATTCTCCTCTTCTCTCTGAATGCCTCAGCAAGTTTTTCAGCAAGTTCCATGAATGTCTATCTGGTTGAAGAGGATTAAAAATTAACCGAAAGCTCTTTGAAACTTCGAACCAGAATTCACTTCATGATTCGCATCTCGGAAGATGTTCTTGAGAAATTTCCGGGACTTTCTGTGAGAGGTCTCTCTTTTGAGGGTGTTGAAATTGAGAGAAGCTCTGAGAATCTGAGAAATTTTAAAGAGAAGATTTTTGGAGAGATGAGGGAGAGAATGAGGCTGGACGATCTGAAAAATGATCCTCTGATCAGAGCATACAGGGATTTCTTCTGGAAGATGGGAATAGACCCGACGAAAACAAGACCTTCCTCAGAAGCTCTTCTAAGGAGAATTCTTCAGAGAGGATCTCTTCCCGAAATAAACACGCTTGTTGACACGTACAACCTCGTCTCAGCCGTCTCAAAGATCCCCATAGCTGGTTTTGACATGGATGAGATTGAAGGAGAGCTCCTCATCAGATTCTCTAAACCAGGAGAGAGATTCCTCGGAATAAGCATGGAGAAGGAGAGAGAACTCAGCGGAAAAGAGATTGTCATTTCTGACTCCAGAAATGTCATCGCAATTTATCCCTACAGAGACTCTGAGCTCACGAAAATAAGGGATGAGACAGAAAATGTTCTCTTCATCATATGCGGAGCTCCCGGAGTTGGAGAGGAGAATCTTGAGAGATGCGAGAATCTGCTGAAAGAGTGGATTCAGGAGTTCTGCGGAGGAAAGGTCTCCGGAGGCTTCAAAGCCCCATGAATCTGTTTCCTTCCAGATGCTCAATCACAACAAATGATTCTGTCTTCAGAACCTCTGGAATTGAACCTATTTTCTGTATCGTCTTCTCAAAATGTCTCGGATCGTCGCACACAATCTTTGCCATCATGTCAAACTGACCCGTAACTATGTTTACCTCTGTGACCTCCTCGATTTTGCTTATTGTCTCTGCCACACTCCTGTGCTTTCCGGGAGAGGCGTTTATGAAGACAAGAGCAACGAGATTCTTCCCCAGCTTCCAGGGATCCACCTTGAGTGTGAAGGACTCTATTATACCCTCTCTCACGAGCCTCTCAACTCTCTTCTTTATCGCAGGCTCAGACATGCCGACTCTCTCTGCAATTCTCGTGTACGGCACTCTCGAATTTTCAAGAAGCATTTTCAGAATTGTCCTGTCAACCTCATCCACCATTTCAACCACCTTAATTTCGAAAATTTTTTATAATGTCCTCCTCCAGGTTCTGCACACCAACTCCAGTTAATTTCTGAAGGTTGATTTATTAAATCTTCCCAAACTTCTCTGCAGAAACACAAACCCTTTAAGAAGGTTTGAAAAATGAGATTTTTCGGC
>JACIWD010000056.1 GCA_014361165.1 Candidatus Mnemosynella bozhongmuii | reverse complement strand
GCACCCCCACCATGGGCGGCCTCGTCCCCCTCTTTTTGATCCTCCTTGGCACAGGAATTCTTTTCCCGTTGGCAGGATTCAGCATGCCCGTTTTCTTCGTCCTCGCCTCGACGATCTTGGGGAGCGCCATCGGGCTTCTCGATGACCTCCGTTCCCAGCGCGGCCGACGTTCCACCGGTTTCTTCCCGCATCAGACCCTCCTTGCCCAATTTTTGTCCGCCCTGATCCTCGTCCTCCTTTCTTTTCGCGCTCCCAATATCGTCCGCCTCCCCTTCACCAAAATAACCGTCGCCCTTCCCCTTTGGGCCTGGGTCCCTCTCCTTATCCTGGGATTTTTGGGGACGGTAAACGGGGTGAACCTCGCCGATGGCCTGGATGGCTTAGCCACAGGCCTTTTTCTCCTTAGCCTCCTTGGGCTTTTTCCTTTGCTTTGGACCGAGCCCAAGCTTGGCACCCTCGGGGTTATAGGCCTTGGGGCCGGGCTTGGTTTTCTTTGGGCCAATGCTTATCCGGCCAAAGTTTTTTTGGGAAATGTAGGCGCCATGGGCCTGGGGGGCTTTCTTTTCGGCTTGGCCTGGAGCGCTGGGGGGATCCTCTTTCT
>JACIWD010000055.1 GCA_014361165.1 Candidatus Mnemosynella bozhongmuii | reverse complement strand
CCCCTTCTCGGAGCAATCGAATCTATCTCATCGAGGAAGATGATCGTTGGAGCCGTCTGCCTTGCCTTCTTGAAGATTTCTCTGATTGCCTTCTCGCTCTCTCCGACCCACTTGCTCATGATTTCTGGACCTTTAACTGAGATAAAATTTGCATCGCTCTCATTGGCGACTGCCTTTGCTAAAAGCGTTTTTCCGGTTCCGGGGGGACCATACAGAAGAATTCCCTTTGGTGGTTCTGTCTTCAGAGCTTCGAATGCTTCAGGATATTTCAGAGGCCATTCAACAGCTTCCTTCAATTCCTGCTTCACATCCTCAAGACCTCCGATGTCATCCCATCTGACCTCCGGAACCTCAACGAGAACCTCTCTCATAGCAGATGGCTCAACCCTCTTGAGTGCTTCCATGAAATCCTCTCTGGTGACCACAAGGCTCTCTATGACCTCCTTCGGAATCTCCTCGGCTTCGATGTCAATCTTCGGTATGACTCTTCTCAGAGCATTCATTGCAGCTTCCTTGCAGAGAGCTGCGATATCAGCTCCAACGAAACCATGAGTCATCTCTGCAAGCTCATCGAGATTCACATCTTCAGCAAGAGGCATCTTCCTGGTGTGAACTTCGAGAATCTCCTTTCTTCCCTGTTTGTCCGGAACTCCAATCTCAATTTCTCTGTCAAACCTTCCGGGTCTCCTCAGAGCAGGATCAACTGCATCAGGTCTGTTGGTTGCGGCTATCACAACAACCTTTCCCCTGCTCTTGAGACCGTCCATCAGCGTGAGAAGCTGTGCCACCACTCTTCTCTCAACCTCTCCGGTAACTTCCTCTCTCTTCGGAGCAATGGAATCAATTTCGTCTATGAAGATGATTGAAGGAGCTGTTTCCTCAGCTTTCTCGAAAATCTCTCTGAGCTGCTTCTCGCTCTCACCGTAATACTTGCTCATGATCTCGGGACCGGCGATTGAATAGAAGTTTGCCTGAACCTCATTTGCAACTGCTTTTGCTATCAGAGTCTTACCTGTTCCCGGAGGACCGTAGAGCAGAACTCCCTTTGGTGGCTCTATTCCGAGCCTCCTGAAGAGCTCGGGATGTCTCATCGGAAGCTCTATCATCTCCCTGATCTGCTCCAGCTCTTTCTTCAGACCTCCGATGTCCTCATATGTGACCTCGGGAATTGCTCCGATTTCCTCTGCCCTCTCCCTTATATCAATCTGGGTTCTCTCAGTTACGACGACAACTCCGGATGGTCTCGTCTGAACAACTGTGAAAACAAATGGCTCGCCGATCATTCCGTACATTCCGGAATAGCGGAAGTTCATTCCCTGCCAGACAGGCATGTTCATCAGAGAATTCTTGAGAACATTTCTCAGACTCTCCACCTTTGTTATCTGAAAGTCTCCTGCAGGTGCAACGACAACCCTCTGGGCTTCCTTAACCTCGGTTTTCCTCACTGTCACCCTGTCCCCGATTCCAACACCGGCTGCTCTTCTGAGATATCCATCCATCCTTATGACCTCTGGATCATAAACTTCCTCTCTCGGATCTCTCGGGAGGACTTTCGCATATGCGCTCTTCTCTCCCACTATCTCAACGAAGTCTCCTGTCTGGAGACCGAGCTTTCTCATCACCTCTCTGTCTATTCTCACAACTCCTCTTCCAACATCCTGATGATAGGCTTCAGCAACCTTAAGAGTGATTTCTTCACCCATATTCCTCACCTCCAGATTTTTTCATCATCCAGAACCGTCCTTTCATTAACCTCGATTATTGCTCTTTCAATCAGTTTCACGAACTCCGAGTGAAGTTTTCGCTGAAGAGATGAGAGATCTCTGAGGAGAGACCTGATGAGCCTGATTCTCTCCTGAATGCTGTCGAAACTCTCGGGGGAGTTCTCTGCTATTTTGGAGAGCTTCCCGATCAGACTTTCAAGATCTGTCTCCTCGTTCTCGGGAAAGTTTATTTCGAAAGAGAAGGGAGACAGAAAGATTTCCAAATGCAGATCTCTGGAGACATAGTAGTATTTTCTCTTCTGCTCTCCGTAGAAGCATTTCACAAGTCCTGAGGATTCGAGAGCTTCAAGATGTTCGAGCACTGCTTTCGGGCTGATTTTCAGAGTCTCTGAAATCTCTGTCACATAGCACGGCTTCTGAGCCAGAAGCCGGAGTATCCTTCTCCTGTTCTGATTTCCGAGTATGTCCATCAGACGTTCCTGGAATTCCATACTAACCTTAAGTTAGGGTCAGCCATATTTAAATTTTTCTAAAAAGATACTGTTATCCTCTGAGAGAGCTCCAGTATTTCGAGTGAATCCTCTTCACCTCTTCGATGTTCCTTCTCAACTTCACGAGAGCTCCTTCATCCTTCCTCATT
>JACIWD010000054.1 GCA_014361165.1 Candidatus Mnemosynella bozhongmuii | reverse complement strand
GATGAGGACGGAATGAGCATTCGGGTTCATTCCGAATCCAGCAAGAGTTCTGAATGTCAGTTCAAGATCTCTTCCAAGCTGAATGCAGCCCTGGTGATGGAGGAAGGCTCTTGAATTCTCCACCCTCTCCTCTATTATCCTTGCGACCTCGTTTGCACAGACAACTGAAGGAAGAACCGCGACATGATTTCTTGTTCCCACACCGTTCTCTCTTTCGAAACCCAGGAAGCTATCTTTTTGCAATGTCTCCCCTCCCTCTGAGGCTTTCAACGTTATGCACATGCACGTGCTCCCCTCTTCTTATATCAGCTGTCGCTCTTCCGATAACCTCGCCGTATTTTATGATGCTATCTCCTCTGGAGATGTCTCTGAGAGCAATTTTATGGCCGAATGGAATTTGCTGAGCTGCCTCAATCTCAAAAATTTCATCGTTCTTCACCGCTATTCTCTCGCCTTCCTCAATATCATCTATTGCCGTCGCAACATTGTCCTCTGAGCTCATTTTTATTGCTTTTATCTTCATTCTCTCACTCTCTGAGCTTCACTCCGGGATATCTTTTCGCAACCCTCACAATAGCTTTGAGATTCTCATCCTTAACCTTCGTTGGGATCGCGCATTCCGGAGCAAGAATTTCAACTCCGGCCTTTGCAGCATATTCCGCTTCTCTCTCCACGTCTTCAGGAGTTCCGTAGAGAAGAGTCTTGGGATTGTTCACATTGCCCATGAGCGATATCCT
>JACIWD010000053.1 GCA_014361165.1 Candidatus Mnemosynella bozhongmuii | reverse complement strand
GACATAGCAAGGAATTCTGATAAGGGTAAGAAGCAGAATTTTATTCTCTCCCACATTTGGAGGTTCAATTACGTTATTCAAAGGTTAAAAGAAGTTGCTGAAGAGTATGGTATCAAAGTTGAGGTTGTGGACGAGGCTTTCACTTCACAAACCTGCCCCCTCTGCGGGAAGCCCCACAAAGGGGCAAGGTTTGTTAGAGGATTATACAAGTGTCCCGTGGAGGGGCTTGTTTTCAATGCTGACTTGGTTGGCGCCTTCAACATTTTGAGGAAGGTTGTTAAAACGATAACCCCGAGCCTTCCCGCTTTAGCGGGGGGTAGGGGTAATGGGGGGAAGGCCCTCCCCGAGGGGTCGAAGACCCGCTTTAACTTGGGTCTAAATGAAACCCCCCAAACCTCCCCGCCCTTGGTGAGGGGTTAACTCGTTGGAACCCTCGCCCTTTAGGGCGGGGAGGAGGCCAGCCAGAGTTGTGAGGTTTATGGGTGAAGATACGGGCCCTGCCTCAGAGCGAAACTTCACTGAGGCCTCTGATCACGCGGTGCCCCTCACTTGTTCTATTAAACTCCAAAGTTACATTTTTGAAAACTTAACAAAAGTTCTCCAGTCCCAAACTTTAATACCTTCT
>JACIWD010000052.1 GCA_014361165.1 Candidatus Mnemosynella bozhongmuii | reverse complement strand
TTAATTTCCTCCAAAGCCTTCTTCTTCCTGTATTCTATAATTTTGGCTTCGATGGACTTTCTGATTTCCTCACTCCAGTTGATGTCGATCTCCTTCATTCTCTTCTTAAGCTCGGGAGGTATCTTGAAGCTGACAACATTGGTCATATTACTAAAGCGTATTAGCATACCTGTCTAACAATTGGTGGTTACACACATCAGCATATGGAATCTTTTACTCAATATCATGATTAAAAACCTTGATGTTTAAGATGTTTTAAAGGTAATTCAATTAACGAATTTGTATGGGTTAGTTTAAATCTGCTCTGAATATCTTTTCTTCAAATCTTCCAAAACCTCTTCGAGCTTTTTACCTCTGGTAAGCTCTTCAACTGCCTGAGTGTCCAAAGCCAAAAATTTGCCGCTCTTAAAACTGTATCTGATCATCTCCTTATCTCCAGTCCAAATGGGAGCATTAAGCTTTAAAGATAAAGCGATGAATGGATAATCCTTATGATCGAAGCTTTTGGCAATTTCTTTGGCTTCATTTATTTTATCTTCGTACTCGTTTTTCGGGACGAGCTTTATGCGTTCGAGCAACACATCGATTGCAAATTTTTAGGAATGTAAACAGCAATCCTGACCTCTTAATCAAAGTTCCAATTACGATGTTCGTGTCAACTATTATTTTCATGCCTGCTTGCGACGCCTGCTTTAATTTCTTCAGCTATTTTTTCAGCCTGATCTTCCGTCAATCTGACTTTTCAACTATTTTCACGAGAAGAACGGTTTTTGCAGTTTCCACGAGCTCTTTTAAGGTATCTACGAACTCTTTTTCCAAGCCTTCGGGGACTTCTATCTGGATTATTTTTCCCATGCTTTCCTATTAATCCCAAGAACATAAATACCTTTTCGGGCAGTTTGAAGTGGCACAAAAGATTTGCGAAGATTTTAACGGCTATCTAGCGTGCGATAAACTTCAATCAATCTTTCCGCAACCTCATCCCAGCTTGGAATATTGACATCCTCAACCTCAACCTTCGAAGCTCTCTCAATCAGTTCTGCCAACTTTCTCGGATCCGGTGGGTAATCTATCCCGAAAACATTCTTATCATCGATCCATTCAGCCAGAGCGGAAGTTTTGGCGACAACGCAGGGAGTCCTGCTTGCCAGAGCTTCAGCCACCACCAGACCATAGGCTTCGAACTTCGAGGGCAGAACGAGGACGCTCGCCTCTGCGTATTTCTGAACGAGTTCTTCTCTGCTCAAATCTTGGGAAAATTTTATTCTATCCAGAACACCCAATCTTTTCGCGAGCTTCACGATCTTGGGCTTGTAGCTTCCTTTTCCAACAACTTCAAGCTCGAATTCTGGCAGGTATTCCAAGGCTTTGACCACAAACTCCAGCCCTTTGTATTTCTCAATCCTTCCGACAAAGAGGATTTTCTTCTCCTTCTTCTTTTTCTCCATGAAATCGAAGTTAACACCATTCGGAATCACTTCCACAACTCCTTTAACCTTAAAGTCTCTCAAAACCAGCTCTTTTTCGAATTCCGAAACGCAGATCACAGCGTCTGCGAATTCGAAAATCTTTCCAGCGTAAATTTTGTAGAATCTGAAAAGAAGGTTTCTGAAGAAGCTGTGCCCGTGTCCGTGATAATGAGGGGTTAAAACAAATCTTCTCGGCTTCGAAATTCCGGCGTAAAAGGCAGGCAGAGCATGGAAGTTGTGCGCATGAATCAGATCATAATCCTTCGCATGCTCCTTCAGGAATCTTCGCAGAGAAGGGGAGAAGAAGTAGGCATCGCTAGGTGCGAGAGATCTGAAACGCCTTATCTTCAAATCCTCAATTTCCTCAACTTCGGGAAGCTTTCCTGCTGAGTCAGTTGTTAAAACCTCCACTTCGAATTCCCTCGCAATTCTCCTTGCAATCTCGTAAACATGTGTTTCCACTCCCCCGATATCTGGGTAGAATCTCGGAGTTACGTAGGCTATTTTCATGATTTACCTCCGTGAGCAAAAATCAAATTCTCATGATGTCCTGGTTGTCGAAACCATATAAATTTAATTTTATCATTTTCGAGAGGAGATAGAGTAAAAATTTTCCAATCAAAAAACGAATGAATGTGGTTTTTTGAACCGGAAAACCACAGGGAAATTAAAAATGCAAATGGATTGAACTGATCTCCACGTTAAAAAAATAAGGGTTTGAAAGTTTTAATTTAAGCCGTCGGAGGGATTTGAACCCTCGACCTGGTGATTACGAGTCACCCGCTCTTCCTGCTGAGCTACGACGGCAACCACTCTTCCGATCCCCTTGGTTTTACCCTCTCTGAATATGAACTTTTGCCCCTCATAAATATATTGCGGATGGAATTTAAACCTTAATTTTACGAGAGCCCTCTCTCCAGCCTTCAGGTATTCCCTATCCATCTCCTCAAAAATCACACTCTCCGAGATTGTGTCCATGTGAACAACCGGCTCATAACCCCGCATGATGCAGGTTGGATGATTCAGAATTACAACCTCGGCAAGAAACTCTCTGACCGCTCTGCCCTTCTCAACAAGCACCATCCCTCTTCTGATTTCATCTCTCCCAACTCCCTTAACTGCGATTCCAACAATATCTCCTGCCCGTGCCTCTCTGACACTGTAGTGGTGAATTTCAATTGATGAAACCCTGACCTTTCTGAAGCTCCCGTCGCTCATTGGACCGAGTTCGAGAACATCTCCAACTCTAACCGAACCCTGAGAGATTGTTCCGCTGACAACAACCCCAACTCCGGAGATGTTGTAAACCTTGTCAACATACATCCTGAACGGCTCCTTAACTCTTATGTTCCTCTTTATCAGATTCCTGAGAAGCTCCTCAAGAATCTCCATGCCCTCCCCTGTGACCGCGGAGGTTCTCACTATCGGAATTATCGGGTCTTCGAGAAGCATCCTGGCAGCTCTCCTGGCATCTTCCCTCCCTCTGACCTTAATCGGAATTCTTCCAACTCTTTTGAGAATTCTCTGAATTTCCTCCTCAACAGCCTCAGCTCTCTCCTCTGAAACTCTGTCAATCTTCGTGATTGCTATGATGACAGGAAGCTCGATTGCGAGCATTATTCCGAGATGCTCTCTGGTTATGTGTGTGACTCCCTGGTCTGCGGAGACAACAAGAAGTCCGTAATCTATCTTTTGCCCCAGAATCCCTCTTATTGTTGTCCTCAACCACGGTTCATGACCGACGGTATCAACAAACGAGATGATTTTGGATGCCCTCCTCACAAGTTCAGCTCTTTCCTCCTTGTTCAGAGGATTCCTCATCCTTATGATTCCACTCTCATCAAACCCGAGAATTCCGTATGAGAGCTCCGCTGAAAGTCCTCTCTCTATTTCATGTGGAAGGGTATCTAAATAAACCCTCATTCTTCCCGAACCGTCATCAGGCTCTCCGGTCATCAGAGATGCTATGAGCGTGCTCTTCCCGTGATCAACATGACCCGCAGTGCAGATGATCACATGATCCTTGGCGCTCTCCCGCTGTCTTATGGTCACGGTTCCGATGTAACCATCCTCAATTCTGTATTTTTCAATTTCAGAGATTTCCGCATCGAGCTCGGAAGCAAGAGAACTCAGAACAAAGAGAGTTTTGTTGAAATCCTCCTCAGAAATCCCTCTCAGATCTCCCCTGTCGGAGACTCCGATCACATAGATGGCGGTTCCCTTTCCGCACAGCAGTCTGTGATTCATCTGGCAGATAAGCGACTCCTTTCTGCCCTCTCTGAGGTGAACCTCCGGAGTGAGATATTCCTTGAATTCAACATTCTCAACTTCTCCATTCGCGAGAAGCTCCTCTATCTCCCTCATCTTATCTCAGCATCCACCACATAGTGATATCTTCTTGGTGCATAACTCTTCACTTTTCTGACTTCAAGAATCCTTGCTCTTCTTCCCTCCCTCTCACACTCTCTCCTCAGAATTTCAACCGGTTCGGATGAGTCTCTCGCAACATCGTGAAAGTGAAGAATTCCACCCTCCTCCTTCAGGGCTCTTATCCCCTTCGAGAGAAATCTTCTCGCCAGATATATGTGACCCATGATAACTCTGTCGAACTCTCCTTCAGGAGTCACCTGAGAGCAATCTCCGAGTATGGCTTCCATGCACCTTATCCCGTTCAGCTCAATGTTCCTCTTCAGATATTCATATGCGACCGGATTTATCTCGATTGCAAGAATTCTCTTCGGTCTGGAGTGAACCGCAATTGGAATCGAAAGATGCCCGACTCCTGCGAACATGTCGACAATCTCCTCATTCTCTCCAACCCTGCTCATCCTTCTTCTCTCCTCAACATTCCCCTTGCTGAACATGATTTTTGAGGCGTCGAGCATGTAGAGACAGCCGTTCTCTCTGACGATGGTCTCGGTCTCTCCGCTTCCGGCAATGACCTCGACTACTGACTCTCTCATGTCTCCCTTAAGCCCGAGATATCTGAGAACAGTCTTTGCTCTCGGATACATTCTGAGAAGAGCCTCTCCAACCTCTCTCTTGTGCTCCTCGGAAACTTTCACCATTATCACATCTCCGAGAATCTGCCAGCCTTTCGGAAGCTTCTCAGGAGGAATCGAGCAGAAGTTCGATAGAATTCGAGCCCCTCTGGAGCTCATCACAACCACTCCGGAAGCGGATAGATCCTGTCTGAGAAAACAACAACGCGGATCTCCTTTGTCTCCTTCCCAACAAAGCTCGGTCTCTGAATGGTAATCGCATGATAGTTCTCCGGATGAAGTATCTCCATGACATCTTCGCTGATGTAGCTCACAATCGTTTTCTGAGCCCGGGAAGCTGATGAGATGAATCTGGCATCCTTCATTCTCTCCTCAGAAATCTGAATCTCATCTCCGCTCTCGAGGTCAACGCATTTGTATCCTCCTTTTTCGGATAAAACTCCGAGAACCCTCCCTTTCAGCTCAATTACATCCCCTTTTCTGAATCTCGGAAGTTTGAAGGAATATGTTATTCTGTATTTCTCCCTTCCATCTTCTCTTCCCACAAGCTCGGGTGATTCCGTGAATTTACCTCCAAATTCCTCAACAAGTTTTCTGCATATCTTCTTTCCAAGCCTCTTGCTTCCCAGGTAAACATTTGTTCCATCCTTTCTTCTCTCAATCTTCGAGATGAATGCCTTTCTGTCCCCTCTCTCAAGAGCACCCTCAACGCTTGTTTGAATTCTCTCAAGAATTCTCTCAAGTTCTTCTTCTGTGACCTCCCTGTTTTCTGCTCTGATCTGGATGATTCCCTCGTAGTATCCTCCTGAAATTCTGCTGCATCTCTCGCACTGAAGCTTTCTCACCCTCACCTCCGTGAACTTCTCCTCGGAAACCCGAATTCCATGAAGCTCTCCGGAAAGCCTCACAGAGAGCTTCAGATGACCCTCAGCTCTTTCGTGTTCTTCCACCTCAACTCTCTCTTTTTCAAGCTCCGCAAAAACAGATATGCTCTCTCTCACTGCTCTTAAAACAGATTCCTCTTCCGGAATCCACTCCCATTTGCCCCGGTGGAGATATGAGCCGCACTTCGGACATCTGAAAAGCTCGATCACCGGAGAAATCTCAAAAAGCGAGTTCCTCTGCATGAAGCAATCAACACAGATTCCTTCAATGGTTTTTTCGGTCTCTCTTCCGCATATTGCACAGATCATAACATCCTCACCATCTGGGCATGAGGGACGCCCTGAATGAAGAGAACCATCTCCTCATCAATAATCCCTGCTTCTATTGCAATCGAAACACATCTGTGTCCTATTAGATTTGCTATTGTGGCACTTTCAAGAAGATCCTTCAGCTCCTCCTCTGTGATCTCCTCTCCTCCGTAAAATTCAGGGGAGACGTAAAAAGAGAATTCCCCCTCTTTGAGTGTTTTCCCGAGAAGCTCCTTGTCGCAGACCGCGACAAGAAATTCCTTCTCAGTCCTGTATCTTTTCGCGAGCATCATCCTCTCAACGGGTGTCTTGCTCCGCAGGCATCGCACTGGAGATAGGAGACCCTCCCCTCCTTCTCTATGTGCGTGTCAGGACTCTTGCATTCCGGACAGATGACGTATTCTCTGAGATAATCGTTGATGACCTCCTCGATCTCCTCTGTCTGAAATACTCCGTGAAGAACGAGTTTGGAACCCTGAATTATCCCTGCAGTCCCGAGATTCTTCACAAGATATTTGTAAACATGCTGCTGGTCTCTGTTCAGCCTCTCGACGATGTCCTTGAAGTTGTGAATCACTGTCTTGTTCCCCTCATAGCTTCTCCTGACTTTCGGAACCTCGAACCTCTCCCTTCTGAGAACCTTCTCGGGAAGTCTCGAATATGCTCTGTTCAGCAGCTCTTCGTATTCGTCCATCATTCTTCTCTCTCCCCTCGAAGTATTTTAATATTCCCCATCAGTATCTTGTCACAAGCCTGAGATAACCGTATCTGGGTGTTGTGATCTCACCGTTTCTTATCAGATTTGAGATGATCTCAGCAGCCCTGTGCTTCGGTATTCCAAGCTCCTCTGCCCTTTCCAGAACATCCGACTCTCTGGCTCCCTCCTCCCCTTCAAGCTCTTTTATGATGTCGATTATCATCTTTATTCTGTCCCTCTGACTCTTCGTCACTCCGGTTGTAATCGTGTCTATATCCATTCTTCCCGTTTCGGGATCAATTCCGACCTTTCTGAGACATCCTTCCATTATCCTGATAACTCTCTCAACATCCTCGATCTCAACAACCTCGCTCATCCTCATTCTTGCACTTGCTTCGGAGAGCCTTATCAGAGCTTCAAGCTGTCTCGCGGTTATCGGAATTGGTGCGTCTCCACTCTCGGCCTGTCTTCTGAGACCGACATAGTATTCCTCAAGCCTCTTTCTTGCCTCCTCGGAAAGGACTGGAAAGATTGTCCTTCTTGCATATGCTATGTATTTCCTGAGGAGAGATGGCTCTATCGGTGGCTGAATGACTTTCATCGCCTCCTCAACATCATCCTCTCTTATTCTTGAGGCGACAAAGTTTCTCTTTATCGCATCAAGCTCTCCGGCATAGTGAACGCTGAGAATATGTCTTGCGATCATCTCATCGCGTTCCTTTGATGGAGTGTCCATCATCGGGAAGATCAGGTCAAATCTCGAGAGAAGCGTCGGAGGCATGTTGATCTGGGTGGCAATCATCTCATGCGGATCAAATCTTCCACTTTTTGGATTGGCTGCAGCAAGAAGCGAGCACCTCGTTTTAAGAGTTGCGGTTATTCCTGCCTTTGCAACGCTTACGGTGTTGTGAAGAACAAGTCCGTGAGATATGAATGTGTGAGTCGGTTCAACCGTCACATCATAAACCCATTCAGTTCTCAGCTCACCCTGGTTCGGAAGGATCTCAACCTCTTCAACTTTCAGCTCGATGATCCTCCTCTCAGCCTCATCAAAACCGGGAACGGAGACACCCTTTTCAACCTCTCTTGCCTCCACCGTCGATATTTCACCATTTTTCATCACGAAAACAGGATGTTCCGGAGTTACGAGAATCTCTGACCCGTTGGAGTATCTTATTCTCACGAAGTTCTCCGGAGCAGCATGTCTGCTGATTCTGTCAGCTTTCGTTCTGAAGACCTCTCTGAAATCAGTGGTCAGGAGCTCCAGATTCAGCCCATCAGTTCTGAGGATCTCGCAGTTAACACCTCTGATTATCCTCTCCGGAAATCTCTCAAACAGTTCATCCACGAGCTCTCCAATTCTCCTCTTCGTCCCGTCGGCGAGAACAATCTCGAAGGATGGATGATAGCTCTGCTGTTCCATTGCCTCGTGCAGAGCGCTTCTGTCTTCAGGACTCATCTTGTCAATCTCATCCACAGCTGCAATTCCCTTGTCAGCGAGAACAAGAGCTCCGGCTTCAAGTGTCCATCTCCCCTCTCCAAATTCATCTCTGACTGCGGTTGCAGTCAAACCAGCAGAGGTGCTGCTTTTTCCGCTTGTGTAAATCCCTCTCGGAGCAAGCTGGACAACATATCGCAGAAGCTGGGACTTTGCTATTCCCGGGTCTCCAACGAGAAGGATGTGGATGTCTCCTCTAATCCTCGAACCATCCGGAAGAATCTTTGGGACTCCTGAGAATAGCTGAAGTGCAATCGCCTCTTTTATCTCCCTGTATCCGTAGATTGAGGGAGCAATGGAGTTTATGATCTTCTCGCATATATCCGGATCTTTCGCAAGCTCCATGATCTTCTCGTAATCCTCTCTGGTTATCTCCAGATCCTCGAACTCCTGCTCCTTTATTTCAATTGAATTCCCCTCTATGTAGATGTCGAAGACATTGCTCTTTGCCTGTCTTCCCTCCCTGGGATAGGCTCTGAGAATTCCGTTCACAACTATCTTATCACCCGGAGCAACAGTTCCGCTGAGATCGTCCTCGAGAACAACATCTATCATCTGGGGCTGTTCTCCACCCTTCAGGTCTTCAGGAGATTCCTGAATTCTTATTCGCTGGGAATCAACAAATTTGGACTCTTCTGGAAGAAGCCTGAACTTTGTACCGTTGCAGAACTCATTGGAGCACTTCTGCGGAGTTATCAGCTTTGAACCGTTCTGCTCAATTCTAATCACACTTCCACACTTCTCGCAGAGGAAACTTGCCTCAACAAGCCTGGGTCTCACCTCTGTGACCTTTCTGACGAGACCCTCAACAGCGATGAACTTTCCTATGTCCTCGCTTCTGATATCTCTTATGAGCTTTTTGTTATCAACTTCCGTGATTCTTACATGGAGCTTCTGAAGGTCAGCCTCGACATAAGTCACATATCTGCCGAGAGCCTCTTTAATCTCTCTGAGAACCTCCTCGGGTTCGTCTATCAGCCTTTTTGCGGAATCAGAATCAAATTTGAAGATGTCTCCATAGGATATCTCCAGACTCTTCTTACCCGAGTGGATCACCTCGGATATCTTCTTATCGCAATACCTTCTCAGGAACTCATCCCAGTGTGTTGTCTCAATCATCCCTCATCTCCACCCCGTAGACCTTTTCAGGAAATTCCCTGTGAATGACTTCCGCGATGTCTTCATAGCCGAGCTCAAGAAGCTTTTTCGTGAATCTCGGAACGCTCTTTGGTGAGAGGACCGCACCGGGTCTTTCCGGATCATCTATGTAATCCGTCTCAAGAAGAAAATTCCTCATTTTCACAGCATGTTCGAGATTTCTTCTCGAGGCAAGAATCGATCTCGCTATGAAGTCTCCCTCATTTGGAATCGGAGGCGAGTAATGCTTCACAACCCTCCACTCCCGAAGTCCAACTTCCCTTCTCATCCTCTCAATTTCTTCGAAGGTCTTCTCCGTTGCGCTTTCCGTGTGTAGCTGGACTGCACAGTCGCAGTCTCTCGCCACTTCCATGGCAAACCTCATAATTCTGTTGCTCGCCTCCCGGAGCTCCTCTGAAACCTGATAGTGAGGTCTTCCCGATTTGATTGCAACTCCTTTCCCTTCTTCAACCATCTTTCCAGCGAGCTCCAGACCTCTTTTCATGATCTCCTCAGCTCTCTGAACACCATAATGCTCGGAGAGGATGCTTATCTCAGCCGGGTGAACTCCGAATACAGGAAGAACCTTCACGAGCTCTTCCGCTCTCTTCACAACCTTCAGATGCTCCTCAAACTGCTTTTCGTAGTTCCCGACTTCATATGGCTTTGAAACAAGGGCAACGTGCGTTCCACCGGCTCTTTTAAACTCTTTCAGAGCTTCAAGAAACCTTCCTTTCGGGTCGAGATGCATGTGGTTATCGAACACGACCATCGTTACTAATCATCGCATCATGATACTTCAATGTTGCCAGTCATCTGAAAGTTTTTCATAGCCTGAGAGATTCCTCTGTTTCTGAATCTTTCAGAAATCATGAGGAAAGCTGGAACGACTGTTAGAGCCGAGAAGAGGCTGAAGAAAATTGCTATAAGTGCAAGAATTCCGAAATCGCTCAGAGCAGGGAAGGTTGAGAAGCTTGTTGCACCGAATCCTCCCGCCATTGTCAGGGCAGAAGTCACTATGGCTTTTCCGGTTCTCTCAATTGTTCTTCTGACCGAATCTATCGGAGAGTATCTCTCGCGCTCCTCGAAGTATCTCTCTGTCACATGTATTGAGAAGTCTATTCCGAGCCCGAGGATGATTGAGTTGAGCGCAATTGAAATCATCGTCTGCTTTATTCCGAGCAGATACATGAAAAGATTTGTAGCTCCTATGACCGTTGTTATGGCAACAAGCGGTGTAAGAGCTCTTGTGAGGGATCTGTAGACAGAGAAGAGAAGAATGACAATCAGGAAATAGGCAACAGCCGTCATGTATCGCTGGCTCCCTCTCATCACCTCTCCGAGATGGGCCATGATAACAGAGCTGCCTGTCAGATAGAAATCTCCACTCCACCCGAAAAATCTCACATCCTCTTCGATGTTTCTCCAGAGATCCACTCTCTCATCATGGGTGTCCGCGTTTGAGTAGAAGTTTATTGCTATCAGATTTCCGGAAAGATATCTCGTGAGCTGTTCTTCCGGAACTCTGCTGAGGATGTACTGAAGTTCGGTATCGCTCTCCGGTATTCTTCCGAGAAACTGCTTCATGAGCGAGGAGAGGGAATCATATCTGTAAACCAGCTCTTCTTTCTCAACTATGTAATTTGCAAGCTCATCCGCCTTTCTGAGCGTCTCAACATTCACCTCATCAACGCTCAGAACAAGCGTGAAGATGTACTGGCCTCCTGCAACCCTCTCAAGCTCTCTGAATCTGACCATTGCGGGAAGGTCAGAGGGAGCATACTTCTTGGTATCCGTCTCAAGCTTTATCCCGGTTGAGGCATATGAGCCGAGGAGAATCAGAATGATTGCAATTGCAAGAATCTTCCTCGGATTCGAGGCCGTGAATTCCGAGATGACTTCAAGAACTCTCTCAAGAACTCCCGTTTCATCCTCTCTCCTGGAAACCTTTTCCGCTCCTCTGTCAATGCACTTCAGGATTGCGGGAAGGAAGGTTACTGAGAGAACATACGCGATCATCAGACCGGCTGACATGATAATTCCGAACCATGCAAGGGTGGGAATTCTGGGTGCTGCCATTGAGAGGAATCCTATCACTGTTGTGAGCATCGCCATGACAACCGCAATTCCTGTTCTGGTAACTGACAGAACAACCGCTTCATCTCTGTCCTTTCCATCTCTCCTCTCCTCCTCATATCTGCTCTGAATCTGCGCGGAATATTCAATTGCGAGCCCTATGAGTATCGGAATCGTCGCAGAAATTATGCTCGTTATCCTCACTCCGAGAAGCGGAAGATAACCAACGAGAATGAGGACGGTGAAGATTGAGATGAGAAGCGGAATGAATGCAGTTAGCTTTCTTCTCACAGCACCGCTAAAGGTTATGAAGAGGATCAGAATCATGAAGACGATGGAGAGAGAGGAGGTGAATCTGAGATTCTCCTGAGTCTCCTGAGTTATCTGATGCTGTAACATCGGAGTTCCTGTGAGCTCAACAGTCACTCCCGCCGGTTTTGGTATGAAATCAACTGCTCTTTCCAGCTCCTCCGCAACTTTCTCCTCATCTCCTGTTGAGAGCTGCACCATGATGAGAGCCATTGAATCCTCTGGAAGGAGACCCGATGCATATTTCTCCGAGAGAACTCTCAGAAGGGTCTCATCATCTGGAAGTGTTCCGTTGTTCAGCTCGGTGATTATTGAAGCCGGAGATATGGTGCTCCTGACCTCATCGAGCTCTCTCAGGTTCTCCTCAAGTTCCAGCATGTATTCATAGATGTCTCTCTTCACAACGTCATCGGCTTTTATGAAAATGAATGCGCTCTCCTCAACTCCAAAGTTCTTCTCATAGAGAATGTTCTGGGTGTAAACCTCATCTCCGGGCGGAAAGAACTCCTCATAATCCATGCCTCCGAACTCCACGTTTGAGGCAGAGATCGCGGAGATGATGAGAATCACTGCTGTTATCGAGACGATCACTCCCGGTTTTTCTGCAATGAACTCTGCTATTCTTCCGAGGAGTTCGGAGAACATTGAAACCCCTTCTCAGTTCATCTTCTTCTCCATAGATAGTATGCTCCAGCAGCAATCACCACAGCTACAATCAGGAGAACCACGCCCAGAGGATTCTGGGTCCTCTCCTCAACTTTCAGCGGAACCTTTATGGTCTCTGATATAACGGTATCTCCCTCTGAATTCTCGTATTTTATCTGGGAGTTCAGCACGTACTCCTTTGGAATCGCATCGTCATCAACATCAATCCTGAATTTCGCAACCTTCACCTCTCCGGGTTCGATGGTTCCGAGATACGCCGAATCATCGCTCGAACTGAACGGATCAACTATGCTCAGTCTGGCAACCGCATTGTAAACAGTCTCATCTCCATCATTCCTGTAATGCACCTCTATTACCGATGTTCTTCCCGGTTTGAGTTCTGAGACCACCTTAACAACGCTGAACTCCGGTTTCGATTTAACCGGAACTCCTATGGTCTCTCTGACAGGAGCCTTCGCATTTCCATCCTCATCCTCATACGAGATGATCAGATTCAGCGGATAGGTTCCTTCTTTTGCGGAGGAGAGAACAGAGAGCTTGAAGCTGATCTGAATCTCCTCTCCGGGAGAGAGGCTCTCGATGTATCTCGTGTCAGATGTGGTTATCGGAGGCGAGGGAGTCACCGCAACAATAATGTTCTTCATCACAACATCTCCCTGATTTTTCAGCTTCAGTTCAAGAGAACCTTCCGCTCCTGCAACCAGCCTGGAGCTGAGAATTTCTACAGAGATGTCCGGTTTATCGAGGATTCTCAGATTGAAGGTCTTGAAGCCCTCCTTCTTCTTGTTAAGCTCATCCTTGTAGCTGTATTTCAGCATCATCTGAACCTCGGAAGGAGCGGCGTTCTCGGAGATGAGAACTCTGAAGCTGAGATTGAAAACATCTCCGGGTGAAATCCTCTCCACAAACTGGGTGTTGAGAGGAGTTATGAAGGTGGAGGGAACAATCTGAAATTCCACGTCATGAACTTCAGAAGTCCCGTTATTCCTCACAATCAGCTGAATTTCTGCAATTCCACCCGGAACCGTGGAGGATGACTCAACAGAGAGGACTTCTGGCTGAAATTCTCTGACAACTTTTATCGGAACGTAGATTGTTTCTGTCCTCTCAGCCCAGACATAGTGGTATTCAATCTGAGCTCCGCTGAAGACTGGATAGACGTCCTCAAGCTCTCTGTATTCAAGCTCAAGAGGGACAAGATATTCTCCTTCGGGAACATCCTTTATTGAGATCTCAAAGGTCACGGTTCTCGCATATCCATTCGGAATTGTTCCCACGAACTGCTTCTCGCTCCTCACAGCAATCTCATCCGTGCTCTTCATCTGGGCAAAAACATCATATGCCCATGCACTCTGATTTGCGAGAATCTCAAGAATCTCTGGAGATGCACTTGATGCCCAGTTCACCTTGCCCTCATTCACTATGAGCAGAACCACATTAACAGTTTCATTCGCGGGAAACTCCGTCTGGCCGGCGAGCATAACTTCAAATTCAGGTCCTCCTGAAACAGCTCCGAGTGCTGGCTGGGTGATCAAGAGAAGAATTACAGCAAGACTCATCAGGAATGCAGCTCTTCTCAGGGTCATGGGAAGAAGATTAATATAGCAGATTTAAAAAGATTTCCAAAAGTCAACAACTTAAAAGTGGTTGAAAAGGTGATGAGATGGAGAAGAGGCTGAGAGCTCTGGGATTGAGCTCATACGAAGCGAAGGTTTTCCTCACACTCTGCGAGAGGGGTGCCATGGATGGAAGAACTCTCTCCAAGATTTCCGGTGTTCCTCTGGGAAGAGTCTATGATGTTCTCCGGGAACTTGAGAACAGAGGAGCTGTTTATGTTCAGAACAGCAGACCGAAGATATATGCGGTTCCAGATGTTGAGAGAGCCATAGACAACATCCTTCGCTCAAGAATGGAGGAGGTTCAGAAAGAACTTTCGGAGATGGAATCTCTTGCAGAGGAGCTCAAGAAAGAGCTGAAGGTAAGGAAGAAAGGTGAGGAGCTTGAGGCATTCTGGAGCTTTGCAATGGGAATTGAAAAAAGCCTCAACCTCATTCTCCAGAGGCTTGAAAGCGTTCAGAAATCTCTGCTGAATATTGCAACTCCTCAGGAACTCAGCTTTTTCGTTTCGGAGAAAAGAAAATTCGCAAGAGTTGTCGCCTCTCTTCTTGAGAAGGAAATAGAGCTCAGGATTCTGACCACGAGAGAGGTTGCCGAAATCTTTCCACCAGCTGACCTCAGAGTTCCCGAGGTGAGGATTGTTGATGAGCTTCCGAACAAATTTGCGGTTCTCGACAACAGAGAAGTTCTGATAAAGGTGGAGAATCCTCTGAGAAGCGGGGAGATGCTTGGAGTCATCTACATGAATGACAGAAGAATTGCGGAGGAGCTGAGAGAACACTTCATGGAGCTCTGGGAAAATGGAAGAGAAATCTGAGGTTCTCTGCTTCGAGGTCTCGCAGGAGCATCCCACTCTTCCAAAATCCGAGATTCTTGCAGTCACGAAAGGAGAGATTATTGAGGAATATCCCGGAGCAATCATAATAAAGGTGAGAAATCCTGATTACGAAAGAATCAGAAAGCTCGGGATGACCCGAAGAGTTTCGAAAGTCCTCTTCTCTGGAGATTTCACGGAACTTCTCGGATTCTGCAGAGAGTTTCAGCTGAACGGTTCATTCAGAGTGAGAGCTGTTAAGAAGAGGTCTGATGTTTCCGCCTCTCAGATTGAAAGAACTGTCGGGGGTGAGCTGAGAAAGGAAGGGATGAGGGTTGATCTGAGCTCTCCGGATCATGAGTTCAGGGTGATAATTGGGGAGAGATTCCATCTCTGTCTCATGCTCTTTGAGTGTGAGCGAAAGGAGCTGATGAAGAGAAAACCGCATAAAATGCCATTCTTCCACCCCGGTGTCATGCTTCCGCAGTTTTCCAGAGCTCTCGTGAACATTTCTGAGGCGAAAAAGGGAGAGATCATCCTTGATCCCTTCTGCGGAACAGGGGGAATTCTCCGCGAGGCAGAAGATCTCTCTCTGAGAGGCATTGGCGTGGACATCAGCCCAAAGATCATTTTTGGAGCAAGAAAGAATGTTTCATCCGAGCTCATTCTCGGGGATGCAAAGACTCTGCCTCTCAGGAGCTCATCAGTTCACTCTGTTGTGAGCGATTTTCCTTATGGCAGGTCATCGGCACTCTCTGACCCGGTGGAGAGGCTCTATCCCTCTGCTCTCGAGGAAATTCACAGGGTTCTGAAAAGCGGAAGAAGAGCTGTGATTGTGACCAATAAAGATATAAGGGACATCGTCATCCCTCTCTTTAAAATTGAGGAAATTCACAGGCACAGAGTTCACGGAACTCTAACAAGATATTTCTGGGTGCTGAGAAAATGATGAGAAAATGGGACGGGAAAAGAGTTCTCGTTCTCGGTATAGGTGGAGGGGGAGACATAGCATCAACCCTTCCCACGGCAACCTTCCTCGAGAGGATGGGCGCCGAAGTGATTCTCGGTAGCGTGATATGGGATAGATATGTCATAGATCCGAAGCCGGGTCCAAGAGCTCTCGAGGAGCTTCATGGAATCGAGAGGATAACCGGGAGAACAGCATGGATTCTTCCCTCCTGTCATGCTGACGGAATTCCTCTAACAGTCGGAAGAGCCGCCGAGGTTCTCGGGAGGATTCTCGGTGTTGACATCACGGAAGGAGTCCTCGGGGTTGTGAGATCTCTGAGGGAAACCTCGGAAATTCTCGAAATAGATGCCATCATAGGGATAGATGCGGGAGGCGATGCCATCGCAACAGGCTATGAATCAGGTCTCTGCAGCCCTCTCTGTGACTCAATTATGGTCTCCTCTCTGGCTCAGCTTCCATCCTCAGTTCTCGGGGTCTTCGGTTTTGGAAGCGACGGAGAGCTCAGAAAGGAGGAGCTTCTCAGAAACATGAGCAAAATATCAGCTCAGGGAGGATATCTCGGAGCAATCGGAATGGATGAGGAGATGGCTGCGAGAATGGAGAGGCTGATAAACCGCATAAGCACGGAAGCCAGTGCGGTTCCGCTGAAATCTTTCCGCGGAGAGCTCGGATATTCGACAATCAGAAAAGGTCGCCATGTTGAATTCTCTCTCCTCACAACAGTAACATTCTTCTTCGATCCAAGAGTTGTTGTGGAGCACGTCAATGAGATTGCGAGAGCTCTCGGAGACACCTCAAGCATTGAGGAGGCAAACGAGAGAATTCACAGCCTCGGAGTATTCACGGAGCTCGATTACGAGAGAATGGTCTCAAAGTTCTGAACTCAGATTCTGTGCATGTATCTGAAGATGTTCTCGTGCTGAACGAGAATTTTAACTCTCTGCTCCTTCTCAACCTCCTCCAGCTCTCTTCTCAGCTTCTCCATGTCAACACCCTCAACATTCACGATCATGATCATGGTGAATAGATCCTGAAGGATTGTCTGGGATATGTCCTCTATGTTTGCGTTGTTCTCCGCAAGGACTCTCGTTACAGCAGCAACTATTCCGGGATGATCAACACCGGTTACGGTGATCACAACTCTTTCGCCCATGCTCTCACCTTCTGAAGTCTTCCTCTTCCCACTAAATTAACCCATTGCTTAATTTAAATACTGGGAATCTCTTATCTCCTGAACGGTGTCAGGGATGCTGTTCTCGGTCGAGGAAATCCTGGAAACCATCAGCATGATCAGTTCTGAACATCTTGACATAAGAACTGTCACTCTGGGAATAAATCTGAGGGGATGCTCATCGGAGAATCCAAAGGAGGTTGCCGAGAAGGTCTATGAGAAAATCTGCAGCAGGGCAGAGAGGCTGAAGGAGGTCACAGAGAATATCAGCAGGAAATACGGAATTCCGATAGTGAATAAGAGGGTTTCCACCTCACCGGTCTCGGAGCTTGTTGATGCCTGCGGAAGCTCTCTTGAGATTGCGGAGGCAATGGATGAAGCCTCCAGGGACATCGGAATTGATTACATAGGGGGCTTCTCAGCGCTTGTTCAGAAGGGCTACACAAAGGGAGCCCGCATCCTCATCTCATCAATTCCAGAGGCTCTGAGCTCAACCGAGAGGCTCTGCTCCTCTGTGAACATTGCAACCACGAGAAGCGGAATAAATGTCGATGCAGCAGTTCAGATGGGAGAAATAATAAAAAAGTGCTGCTCAATAAATCCTGTCCTCGGTTCCCGTCTTGTTGTGTTTGCAAATGCACCTCCCGACAATCCCTTCATGGCAGGAGCATTTCACGGAACCGGAGAAAGCGAAGCAGCGGTGAATGTTGGAATCTCCGGCCCCGGAGTCATTCGCTCGGTTGTTGAAAGAATGGAGGGTGCACAGCTTGGTGAAATTGCCGAGGAGATCAAGAAGGCAGCCTTTAAGATAACGAGAGTTGGAGAGCTCGTTGGCAGAGAGGTTGCCAGAGAGCTCGGTGTCGATTTCGGGATAGTTGACCTCTCTCTTGCTCCCACTCCGGAAAGGGGGGACTCCGTTGCAGAGATAATAGAGAAGATGGGGATAGAGGTTTGCGGAGCTCCGGGCTCGACTGCTGCTCTCGCTCTTCTGACAGATGCAGTTAAGAAGGGAGGAATGATGGCATCCTCCTCAGTTGGAGGTCTCTCGGGTGCTTTCATTCCTGTGAGCGAGGATTCGGGGATGGCCAGAGCGGTTGAAAAAGGAGGGATAATTCTCGAGAAACTTGAGGCCATGACCTCGGTCTGCTCTGTTGGAATCGACATGGTGGTTCTTCCGGAGGAAACACCAGAGGAGATAATATCAGCTATCATTCTCGATGAATGCGCCATAGGGGTTATGAACGATAAGACGACAGGAGTCAGGGTTATTTTAGCCGGAAAACCGGGAGAGTGGGTCGAGCTCGGAGGTCTTCTCGGTTCAGCTCCTGTGATGAACATAAGGAATTTCGATGTTTCGAAATTCATAAGAAGGGGTGGGAGGATTCCGGCACCAGTACACAGTTTGAAGAACTGAGGTGGTCGGATGCTCAAAGTTCTGTTCCTCGGGACTGCTGGAGCGGTGCCAACAACCAAGAGAAATCCTTCGGCAATTCTCATCCAGAGAGACTCCGAGAAAATTCTCTTTGACTGCGGAGAGGGAACCCAGAGGCAGATGATGAAGGCAAAGAGCGGAATGAAGATCGATGCAATTTTCATCACCCATCTTCACGGAGATCACATTCTCGGGCTTCCGGGACTGATTCAGTCAATGAACTTTCAGGAGAGGAAAGAACCGCTGTACATCTACACTCCGCTGGACACCAGAGAGGAGATCGAGAAGCTCGTCACAGCGGGAAGCTTCCTGCCCTCTTTCGAAATCATCATAGAGGAGCTCAAACCCGGAGATGAGGTCAGAAGAGAAGGATACAGGATCAGAGCAATCAGAGCGGTTCATGTGAGAAACTCTCTCGGATTTGTTCTTGAGGAGGACATGAGGAAAGGGAAGTTCAATCGCGAAAAGGCGGAGAAGGTTCTGGGAATTCCTCCAGGTCCTCTTTATGCGAAGCTTCATTCCGGAGAACCGATTGTGTGGAAGGGAAGAGTCATTCATCCATCTGAGGTCGTGGGTCCGCCGAGAAGAGGGAGAAAAATTGTATATACCGGCGATACGAGACCTCACGAGGAGCTTGTTAGAGAGGCCATGAATGCGGATCTTCTGATTCACGATTCAACTTTCAGTGAAGCCGAAAAGGATATGGCAATAGAGACAGCGCATTCAACAGCTATGGAGGCTGCAGAGGTTGCCCTCAGAGCCAAGGTGAGAAGGCTCATTCTGACTCACATAAGTTCGAGATACAGTTCAAATCCTCAGATTCTCGAAGAAGAGGCCAGAAAAATATTCCCGGAGACCATTGTTGCGGAGGATTTGATGGAGGTGGAGGTGCCGTATCCCGAGGAGTGAAAAAGATTAAGTGCTATTGCACCACATTTCCTTAAGGGGAAGAGGTGTTGAGTTTCAAGCCTCCTGATGTCAGAAGAATAGCTCATTTCGTCGAGCTTGATCCATTCAGAATAAAAGAGGTTCTGAAGAGAGGAAGATGCACATTCATTTCACGCTATTTCTACAATCCCGGAATTTACAGGGTCAAAAACAGCAGGACAAAGAAGTTTGAGAATTTCGCAATTTCAATAGATAAGGTGGAATCTGCCTCTTATGAGGATCTCGTTGAGAGATTTGGAGAGGATGTTGTCGATGAGTCCCTCTGGGAGGGACTTTCAAAGAAGGAGCACATATACTTCTATGCCTTCTCTCTGGCTGAAATTGAAAGAGAGGAGATCATGGAGGCGAGCAGTTGGAGGAGCACAGGAAGGAAAGAAGTTTCAAGGCGCGAGTTGCTGTTGTGAGCACAAGCAGATATCAGAAATTCGGAAGGGCAGATTCTCCTGAAAAAGCTGAGGATCTATCGGGAGAGATCATAAAAAGACTTCTCGGAGAGAGCTTCTCCTCCTATTCTCTCCTTCCAGATGAGCCTGAGGAGATTGAAAGAGAGCTTGAAGACTTTCTCAGAGGTGAGGAGGACATTCTGATCTTCTGCGGTGGAACAGGTCTCTCTCCAAAGGATCTCACAATAGAAACGGTTTCGAAGCACTTCGAAAAGGAGATTGATGGTTTTGGTGAACTCTTCAGACTTCTGAGCATGAAGCAGATAGGAACTTCAGCCATTCTGAGCAGAGCAACAGCCGGAGTCATCTCAGGTAAGGTCATCTTCTGCATTCCCGGTTCTCCGAAAGCAGCAGAGCTTGCTCTGAAGGAAATCATAATGAAGGAGGCCTCTCACATCCTCAATCATGTTCGAGGCGAAGCGTGAAATCGCTCAGTCTTTTTAGAGCTCTCATCTTCTCTTTATTTCCAGCTCTGCTCTCCTCAATTGCTTTTCTGAGAATCTCTATGCTCCTCTCCATGTTCCTCTTATCCACAGGATATGGTGTCCCGTCCTTTCCACCGTGAGCATAGCTGTATCTTGCCGGGTCCTTCCATGATATCTCCTCTCCATAAATCAGGGAGGAGATGAGGGCAAGAGCTCTTATGGTCTTTGCACCAACACCTCTGAATTCCACGAGCTCCTCATAGGAGGAGGGCTGAAGTTCGTATACCTTCTGAAGAACTCTCTTAGAGCTCTCACTCAGATCAAATTCTCTTAGAATGTGATTTTCAGGCATTCTGAGTTTTCTGGTCTCCCTCAAAAAGGAGGGCAGCTCTCTTACTGCATCAAGAGAGGCTTTTCTCACCGGTTCGTTCTCCTTCGAGGTCACATCGAGAACTTTCTCTTCAATCCTCTCTGAGGATATTCCGGAATGAGGTGTCTCAACAAAGCTCTCAACTCTCTCCGAGAGCCAGTGATATCTTCTCGCATATCTCTCATTCATCCCCTGCTGAACAATCGCCCAGTCTCCTTCCCGGGAGATGAAGATTGTGTGGTGATAGAGGGAATAGCCATCCTGAACACACGAGTTATCGACCTTTGCACTCATTCTCGAAGCTCTCACGAGCTCCTCGTGATCAACATCAAATGGAATCTTTCTTATCTCTTCAGGAGTTCTCAGTGCAACCCTTCCCTTTCCTCCACAGACTGCAATTCCAAATTTCTCGGGATCGAGAGCAGCTTTCAGAGCCCCTGTTGTCGTGGTTGTTGTTCC
>JACIWD010000051.1 GCA_014361165.1 Candidatus Mnemosynella bozhongmuii | reverse complement strand
TCCTGGGAACAATCACCTCCCAGGAATATTTCCTCTCAGCAAGCTCTCTTCCCCTCTCCGCATATCTCTCCCTTAAATTTGGAGACTTCAGCAGTTTCTTTATGGCCTTTCTCAGCTCAAGCTCATTTTCCGGTGTGACGAGCAATCCCGCACCACTTTCAGCAAGAATCTCTCTTATTCCTCCGGTATCTGAAGCAATAACCGGAACTCCTGATGCCATTGCCTCCAAAAGGACAACTCCAAAAGCTTCAGAGGTTATTGATGGTAAAACAAAGATGTCTGCCATGCGGTAAATCTCAGAGAGCCTCTCCTCATCAACATAACCGGTGAAGATAACTCTTTTCTCAATTCCAAGCATTTTTGCCTGAGCTCTGAGAAATGGAAGCATCTCTCCGCTCCCAACCATCACGAGAGTTGCATCGGGAATTGAGGAGAAAGCATTGAGAAGAACATGAGGACCTTTTCTAAAGCTCATTCTCCCAACATAGAGGATGACATTCCCCTTTATTCCAAATTTCTCCTTAAGCTCCTCTTTATCCTCTTCAGGATGAAATCTTTCAGTATCAACTCCATTTGGAATCACAGAGATGGGAGAAGATGTAAAGTGTTCTATAAATGCCTTTGCTGACTCGCTGACAGCAATTATCCTGTGAGCCTTATTCAAGTAGAATCTGAAAACTGGAATGCTGAATCCAATAAATTTCCAGAGATATGAATCATATGCAAACGAAATGCTGTGATTTGTGAGGATGAAGATAGCTCAGTTTTTCTTCCAGCTTCAAGAGCTTTGAGGGCAAGAGGAGTGAATGCATGATGCGAATGGATGATGTCGAAATCTTCGAGAAAATCATCAAGTGTGTTTGGAACTTTAAAGCCATGAGTGAGGTTCAGATCAAGTCCGGGAAGCACAAATCCTGGTATTTTCAAAAGCTCTATTCCAAGCTTCTCAAGTTTATCCTCTTTACCGGTTCTTCTATCATTGGTCACAACTGCAACTCTGTGAGATCTCTCACTGAGCTTAATCGCGAGAGAATGCATGTGGGAGGCAACTCCTCCAACTTTCGGATAATACCAGTCGCTAACGAGAGCCACCCTCATTTTTCAGAACCCAGAACTTTTCTGTAAAGTTTGAGATGCTCCTTTGCAACCTCCTCCCAGGAGGTTTTTCTTGCATATTCCATCATCCTCTCCACAAGACTTCTTCCGAGCTCTTCATCCGTGAGAAGTTCTCTTATTGCCTTCTTCAAAGCCTCAACAGAAATTTCTATTCTGTAGAATGAACCCTCCGGAAATTCACAGAAGGTCATGATGTCCGAACCGATGACAGGTCTCTCCGCAACCGTATGCATTGTTCCCGATGCCGAGAGGAGGGGATACTTGTTCTCTTCAACAACCAGAATGATGTCTGCAGAGTTCAGATATATGAAGAGCTCCTCGTCAGGTATGAATCTCGCATCAAATCTGACGATATCTTCGAGTCCAAGTTCTTCAACCATTTTCAGACATCTCTCATAATAAAGCTGATGTTTTTCGGGAGGAGAGCCATAAGGATGAACTCCACCTGCATGAACGTAATAGAGAGGGAACTCATCTCTCAGCTCTGCCACAGCCTGAAGAATGAGATCTATGTTCTTCTTTTTCTCAAAAAAAGCATGAGAAAGAAGTATTTTTCTATCGAGAGGAAGATTTAGCTTTTTTCTCGCCTCTTCTTTCGACATCTTCGGAGCTATCAGAGTCCCGTGATGAATGACATGAACGTTCTCCTCTGAAACTCCGTGCCTCACAAGATACTCCTTGGAGGGTCCATTGTGAACAACATAATGATCTGCAAATCCCTTCAGATCGAATTCCTTTTCAAGATTTATTGTGTGAAGTGTCATCACGGTTCTTCCTCTGAAGAGCTCGTAAATCTTCTGAAGCATCTCAAAATTTCTGAAAATTGAATATTCATGCTGAATGTGAAGAATGTCCGGATTGATTTCTTTAAGGGCATCCAGAATTCTTTTCTCATCATCAACCGACCTGTGGAAACATCTGATGAATTCAACTCTCGATGAAAACTCGTCTCTTGAATTTCCTCTGTTTTCCTCTGCGAAAACAAAAATCTCGTTTCCCGGATATTTCAGCAGAGCTTCTATCAGGTGTTCTGAATAGGTGGAGATTCCGCACTTCACACCATATGTGCTTATCAGCCCTATCCTCAACCTCCTACCTCCTCACAGGAATATTATAACCTCACACATGCAAAAAATTTCCTGTTTTAAAGGGAGGGTTCATTAATAATTGTGCTCACGATGCTAAACTCTGTTGGAATCAAGAATTGACATGAGTTCCGAAAGATCTATTTCTCCGATTCCTATGGCAAAATCTGCTGAACCGTATGAGATCAGAAGGCTGTCATCCACTATCTGAGCTCCGCATGGAAAAACAACATAGGGTCTGTCTCCGAAGATCTCATAGACCTCTCTCGGCTCCATTATGTAATGAGGCGTTACTGCGGTGATGTTCATCTCCTCATCCATCAGAACTGCAAATGCACGATAGGCAATTCCCTCACTGTCAAGAGCATGAACAATCAGAAGCAGTTCTCTGCCAACTCTCACAGGAGGTGTGCTCCAGCCGAGCTTCATCTCAAATTTCTCTGGTTCGAGAACGGAGACTGTATCCTTCAGAACTACCTCCTGAAGCCCATCTCTTCCGCTGAGAGTTAGAAGATCATCATCTATATCGCTGATGCAGAGATGAAACTTCTCACTATCATTTCTCATGTGGGGTCTGTGAAAGAGTCTGAAATCTCCATTGCTCTCAACAATAAAGGCATCTTTATCGCTTATTACCGATTCCCTTATACTTTCAGGCATTCTGAAGACAAAAACTTTTTTCCATTGCCCATCTCTCATGACAGCGGTCACTGGCAGGGTTCTCTCGGTTCTGATCGCAGGATTGTAATAGGCGACCGTTCTGCCGCAGTATGTCATGAACTTTTCTCCTCTTATTTCATATGTCCTCGGGTCCTCTGTTCCATAGATGTCAAACCTGTTATCGGGATAGACTATTATCTCCGCAGTATAGTTTCCAAGAGTTAGATCGCAGAGTTCTTCAAGAGGTATCCTTATCTCCGCTATGGCACTTGTGTAGGAGTAATACCCGAGAACAACTCTTGCATAGATGTTTGCAAGATTTCCCTCAACAAGCAGTCCCGGATTGAAGATTGTTACGGGATTTTTAATGGGAAATCTTCTGAAGTGCACTCTGTCTGCGGTTATCACACCAAGTCTTCTGACAATGTCCTCTGTTCTGTTCTCCCTTTTCAGATGGAGACCTCCATTTCTCATCACTTCGGCGTAAAAAATCGCAGAGTTTTTAAAATTTTCCCTCAGAAGAATTCATGATTATGCTGGAAAAAGTTTCAGAAATTATAGTCAGCTCAAAGCACCTCACTGCACTAACAGGAGCTGGAGTTTCAGCTGAAAGCGGAATTCCAACTTTCAGAGATGAGGATGGGCTCTGGAAGAGATACAGGCCCGAGGAACTTGCAACTCCGGAAGCATTTGCAAGAGATCCTGAATTTGTCTGGAAATGGTATGCATGGAGAATGAAGAAAATCTTCAGCGCAAGACCAAATCCCGCTCACGAGGGTTTTGCAGAGCTTGAAAGAATGGGAATTCTCAAAACTCTGATCACACAGAATGTGGACGATCTTCATGAAAGAGCAGGAAGCAAAAATGTGATTCACCTTCACGGAAAAATCAGGATTCTCAGATGCATTAAATGCGGAAAGGAGATCGAAATATCCTCTCCTCCAGAGATTCCTCCGCTGCCGAGATGCGAGTGTGGTTCTCTTCTGAGACCCGGAGTTGTCTGGTTCGGAGAGCCTCTTCCGGAGAGAGAGCTTGAAATGGCGGAGAAGGAGGCACTGAGGAGCGATGTGATGATTGTTGCAGGAACCTCTGCATTGGTTCAGCCAGCGGCATCACTTCCCCTGCTCACAAAGAAGAACGGAGGAATAATCATAGAGATTAATCCGAAAGACACACCTCTCAGTCCTTTTTCTGATTTCAAAATAAGGATGAAGGCTGGAGATGCCATGAGAGCCCTTCTCGAAAATATTCGAAAACTAGTGAGGAAAGATTAATAAAATTCCTTTCAGAAAAATATCTTGTGATGAAGGTTTACTCGATAATTCTTGCAGGCGGAAAAGGAACCAGACTCTGGCCGATAAGCAGGGAGGAGTATCCAAAGCAGTTCTGCAGAATACTTGAAAGATCTCTGTTCTCGATGACTGTTGAGAGAGCTCTGATGTTCTCCTCACCCGAGGAAATCTTGATTGTGACAAACAGAGCTCATGAGGTGCTCGTGAAGAGAGAAATAGAGGACATGGGAGTTGAGATACCTGAGGAGAACATTTTGCTTGAACCCGAGATGAGGAGCACGCTCCCGGCAATCTACTATGCAGCTCTTGAGATAGAGAGGAGAGAGGGTGATGCGACTGTGGCTGTTCTTCCCTCAGACCACTATCTTGAGGCGAATGAGAACTACAGAAGAGCCTTTGAAGAGGCCTTTAAAGCTGCAAAAAATCATATTGTTACCTTCGGGATAATTCCGAGAAGAGCTCATACCGGATACGGATACATTAAACCCGGAGAGAGAATAGAGAGTTTCGAGAATGTTTTTCGGGTTGAGAAATTTGTTGAGAAACCGGATGAGGAAAGAGCCAAGAAATATGTTGAAGAGGGCTATCTCTGGAACAGCGGGATGTTTGCATTCACGCTGGAGAGTCTCAAGGAAGAGTGCAAAGCTCATCAATCGGAAATAGCCGAGAGTCTTGAAAGAGATGGAGAGAATGCATACTGCAGGCTTCCCTCACTCTCCTTTGACCACGGAATAATGGAGAGAACCAGAAGAGCTGTGGTTGTTAAGCTTGATGTTCTCTGGAGCGACCTCGGTAGCTTTGATTCCCTTTATGAGATTCTTCCCAAAGATGAGGATGAAAATGCTGTCAGAGGAGAGCTTCTGAAGATTGACTCAAAAAGGAATCTCGTTCATTCTGAGACCGGGAGGCTGATAGCTCTCGTTGATGTTGACGATCTCATTGTTGCGGATCTTCCAGATGCACTGCTGATTTGCAGAAGGGGAGCCGGTGAGAGGATCAGAGAGGTTGTGAATATTCTCAGCGAGAGGGGAGATGAGAGAGCCAGAATACCGCCGACTGTTGAAAGACCGTGGGGCAGCTTCACGGTTCTTTCTGAATCTGAAGAGTTCAAGATAAAGAAAATAGTCGTTAAACCGGGAAAGAGACTGAGCCTTCAGCGCCACAACAGAAGATGTGAGCACTGGATGGTTGTGAAAGGAACAGCAAAGGTGAGAGTCGGAGATGAGGAGAAGATTCTGAAATCAGGAGAGCATGTTTTCATTCCTCTGAGAGAGATTCACAGACTTGAGAATCCGGGTGATGAGGAGCTTGAGATAATAGAGGTTCAGCTCGGTGATTATTTCGGAGAGGATGACATAGAGAGGATTGAGGACGATTTTGGGAGGAAGTGAGGAGAGGAGAAAGTTATTTAAGTCTTTGCAGCTGTAAATTAAACCACTATGAAAATGATGTACTTTTTCGGAGGGGACGAGACCGAAGGAGATGCCGGTATGAGGGATCTCCTCGGCGGAAAGGGTGCTAATCTTGCTGAGATGGCAAAGCTCGGTCTTCCAGTTCCACCGGGCTTCACGATAACAACAGAGGTCTGCAGATATTTTGTGAAAAACGGGAAGTTGCCGGACGGATTTGAGGAGGAATTCAGAAAATATCTGAGAAAGCTTGAGGAGGTAACCGGAAAGAAGTTCGGAGATCCGAAGAATCCGCTTCTCGTTTCTGTTCGTTCGGGTGCAAAATTCTCAATGCCGGGAATGATGGACACAATTCTGAACATCGGGCTGAATGACGAGATAGTAAAGGGGCTCGCAGAGCTCACGGGAAACGAGAGATTTGCCTATGATGCTTACAGAAGACTGATTCAGATGTTTGGAAATGTTGTGATGGGTATAGACAAGAATGAGTTTGAGAAGCACCTCGAGGAGATGAAAAAGAAGAGAGGAGTTGCCTTTGATTCAGAGCTGACTGCAGAGGATCTCAAAGAGCTTGTTGAAATTTACAAGAGAGTCTACAAAGAGCACACGGGAGAGGATTTTCCGCAGGATCCGGAGGAGCAGCTCAGGAGGGCTGTTATAGCGGTTTTCAAATCATGGAACAATCCGAGAGCGATAACTTACAGAAGGCTCAACAAAATTCCGGATGACCTCGGGACAGCTGCAAATGTTCAGACAATGGTTTTTGGAAATCTCGGAGAGGATTCCGGAACAGGAGTTGGCTTCACGAGAAATCCTGCAACAGGAGAGAAGGAGCTTTACGGAGAATATCTGACCAATGCGCAGGGAGAAGATGTCGTGGCTGGAATAAGGACACCGATGCCCATCAGCAAGCTTAAAGAAGAGAATCCGAAGCTCTACGAGGAACTGAGGAAAGTTGCGGAACTTCTTGAGAGGCATTACAGAGATGTTCAGGACTTTGAATTCACCGTGGAGAGAGGAAAGCTCTACATTCTTCAGACGAGAGATGCAAAGAGAACTCCTCTTGCAGCGGTTAAAATAGCTGTGGATATGGCAAATGAGGGTCTGATTTCGAAAGAGGAGGCAATCCTCAGGATTGATCCCGAGAATGTGGTGAAGCTCCTTCAGCCAGTCATAGATCCCTCAGCAAAGGTTGATCCAATTGCCAGAGGTCTTCCGGCCTCTCCGGGTGCTGTAAGCGGAAGGGTTGTCTTTTCAGCTGATGAAGCTGTCGAGAAATCGAAAGAGGGTCCAGTGATTCTCGTTAGACCCGAGACCTCTCCAGATGACATCCACGGAATGCACGCATCGGTCGGAATTCTGACTTCAAGAGGTGGCATGACATCTCACGCAGCAGTGGTCGCAAGAGGCATGGGTCGCCCGTGTGTTGTCGGGTGTGAGGAACTTCAGATAGATGAGGAGAGAAGGGAGATAAGGGTTAAAGACATTGTGATAAAAGAGGGTGAGTGGATAACCATAGATGGATACACCGGAAATGTCATGGTTGGAAAGGTTCCCACCATTGAGCCGCAGATAAAAGGAGAGCTTGAAACCCTTCTGAGATGGGCTGATGAATTCAGAAGGCTTGGAGTAAGAGCAAACGCCGATACTCCCGAGGATGCGAGAAGAGCAAGAGAGTTTGGAGCAGAGGGAATAGGACTCTGCAGAACAGAACACATGTTCTTCCATCCCTCAAGAATTCCAAGCGTTCTCAAAATGATAATGGCAGAGACTCCTGAAGAGAGAAGGGAGGCTCTTGCCGAGATCTATGAGTATCAGAGAAATGATTTCTATGAGATATTCAGGGAGATGGAGGGCCTTCCCGTAACGATCAGAACGCTTGACATGCCCCTCCACGAGTTTCTTCCAAAGAGAGAGGAGCTCAGAGTTGAAATAGAGAGGATGAGAGCCAGAGGAGAAGATGAGGAGAAGATAAAGGAGAAGGAGAGGCTTCTGAGAAGGGTTGAAGAGCTCTATGAGTTCAATCCGATGCTCGGACACAGAGGATGCAGGCTGGGAATAACCTATCCCGAGATAACCGAGATGCAGGCCAGAGCGATCATCGAGGCCGCATGCATGCTGAAGAAGGAAGGAAAGACTGTCATACCGGAGATCATGATACCTCTTGTCTCCCACGTGAATGAGCTGAAAGATCAGAAGGAAATAGTGAAGAGAGTTGCGGAAGAGGTCATGAAGGAGCACGGAGTTGAGATTGAATATTCGGTTGGAGTGATGGTAGAAGTTCCAAGAGCTGCGGTTACAGCTGATAGGATAGCGAAAGAGGCAGAGTTCTTCTCGTTCGGAACGAATGATCTGACTCAGATGAGTTTCGGTTTCAGCAGAGATGATTACGGAAAGTTCATCGAGGTTTACAAGGAGAAGAAGATACTTCCAGAAGATCCGTTCACAACACTCGACCAGGAAGGCGTCGGCGAGCTCATGAGGATAGCGGTTGAAAGAGGAAAGAGCTCAAATCCAAATCTCAAGACAGGAATCTGCGGCGAACACGGTGGAGATCCCAGATCAATAGAGTTCTGCCACAGAATCGGACTTGATTATGTCTCGAGCTCTCCGTACAGAATTCCTGTCGCGAGACTTGCTGCTGCACAGGCCGCACTGAAGAAACTTGAGGGAACAGTAAGAAAGGATGTCTGAGAACCCTCTCACTCCACCTTTATTTTCCTGAACTCCTCATATTTTCTTCTTGCTTCCTCTGCTTTCTCAGCAATACCGAGCTTTTCGTAAACCTCTGACACGTGCTTCCACCATGAACCATCGTTTTCCGCCTCTTTCAAACAGTATTCAAGAAACCTCTGATAGTATTCTCTAGCTCTTTCATTTTCTCCGAGCTCTTCACAGATCTTTGCAACATCCTCCCAGAAGACTCCCTCCTCTTCAGCCTCTCCAAGATAATACTCCAGAGCCCTTTCTGCTGCACTTCTCCATCTTTCCTCATCTCCGATCTCTTTCCAGAGCTTCGCGACATCCTCCCAGAACCAGGGTTCATGCTCGGCATATTTCTCAAGAGCTTCAGCCGCTCTTCTCATATTTCCGGCTTTTTTCCAGAGCTCATGAGCCTCCTTCCAGTAATACGAATCCTCCTCGCTTTCGGCAAGCTTCTCATAAATCTCGGCTGCTCTGCCGTATTTTCCTGCCCTCTCATAGCACCAGGCTGCAGATTCAGACATCCCTGCTCTTTCATAGCATTCTCCTGCTTTCTCAAAATCACCTCTTTTCTCATATTTTCTGGCTGCACTTCTGAACTTCGATGAGCGTTCAAGAGCCTCGGGACTTCTGAACCTCTCTGAAAGCTTCATATCGGGTTCGGAGATCCACCAGAGTGCGAAGAGAAGAGAAGCGGCGAAGATCAGGAGAACTGATACGGCGCTGAGAATTCTCGATAAATACACCTCTCTGAAAGCATAAATGGAGAGAAGAAGAGCGATGAGAGAGAGGAGGGAGTAGATCGATCTCGCATATATGAGAATTCCGGTGAAGACAAGAAACAGGATGGAGGCAACGATGAAGACAGCTCCGAGAGCTATTCTCACGAGCCCGTAGAATCCGAAGAAGTGGATCAGAAGAGCAATGGCAGCTATGAAAGCCAGTGTCAGAAGGGAGAGAGCAACCTTCATTCTGTTCATGCGAAAAGTATATTTTCAAATTAATTTTTAAGACTTTTCCTGAGGGAGTGTGAATGAGCCCTGATTATGAGCTCGGGAGAGAGATTGAGAGGCTTGGAGCCGATATCTTTGGAGTGGCTGATTTGAGATATCTGAAGGGATGTGAAACCCATCCTGAGGGACTCCTTGACGAATACACAAGAGGAATCTCAATCGGAGTGAAACTTCCTGATGATGTCTTCGAGCTTTTTCCAAGAAGAGAGATTTATGGAAGAGTTTATGACGTCTCAAACAGACTTCTTGATGAGATCGCATTAAGAGTCTCAGGATTCAGTGAGAGGAGAGGACGCACTGGAAAAGTATCATCCCTCATAAAGCGATTGCAAGAGCTGCGGGAATTGGATGGATTGGCAGATCACTTCTTCTTGTAACTCCTGAATTCGGTCCAAGGGTCAGACTTGTGAGCGTTCTCACAGATATGCCTCTCAGAGCAGGAGAGCCCATGAAAAACAGATGCGGAGAATGCAGAGCTTGTGTCGAGAGATGCCCTTCCGGAGCTATAAGAGATTCGAGTTTTGAGGAATATCCTGAGAGCAGGGAGAGCGTCTTTGATGTTGAGAGATGCGTGGAGGAAACAGGGAAGTATCTTGAAGATCCGGATATCGGAGCAAGAGTCTGCGGAGAGTGCATAAGGGTTTGTCCTGTTGGAAGGAAAGCTACTTCTTCACGAAGACAATCTTGAGAACATCTCCATCCTTCAGTTCGTAATCCTCTCCGAGTCTCCTTTTTGTTCGAACGTCCAGTGCGTAGAGAAAAGACTTGCCGATATCTGAATGAATTTCGTATGCAAGATCTCTCGCAGTTGAGCCTCTCTTCATGAGGAAAGCATCTGGAAGAACATTTCCCTCCTTGTCGCTCAGCCTGTTCTCATCCTCAACAGGATAGACAACGATCATGTCCAGAACATCGAGAACAAGTCTGTTTATGCATTTCTGAACTCCTGTTCCGCCGAATTTCTTCATCAGCTCCCTTATTTTCTCGAGAGCTTTTCTCTGAGCTTCTGTCACCTCTCCCACGATTTCAAAATCATCATCCCCGGGAAGGTAATCCACGAGACCTTTCTCGGATGCCATTCTGAGAATCATTTCCGCCTCAGCCATCGTTGGAATGGCGTCAAACTCCTTCACAAGCCTCTCGATGTTCTCCTCGGGAGCAACATCAACCTTGTTTGCTGCGATGACCCTCGGTTTCCTCTTCACTATCCTCATGCAGAGCTCTCTGAGATCATCATCGCTCCACTGTTCAGCATTCTCCCTGAGATCCAGCTCCTCCATTGCACCCTTTATCTCCTCTTTGGAAACTCCAGCCCCAAGAAGCTGTGATGCGAGAGCCTCTGAAACATCAAGCCTTTCGGTGCTTATCCTCTTCGCAACCCTCTTCCAGTTTCTCGTGAGGATGCCATAATACCACATTGCAAGCTCTCTTTCGAGAAATCTTATGTCCTCCACAGGATCGTTCTCCCCTATTCCGACGGGATTCCCCTCACTGTCTGTTCCGCCGGATGCATCGATCACATGGATGAATCCGTCTGACTGCCTGAGGTTGTCAAGAAACTCGTTTCCGAGACCTCTCCCCTTGTGAGCATCCGGAACGAGACCCGCGACATCTATGATTCTCACGGGTATGAACCTTGAATCCCTGATGCATTTTCCGCACCTCAGATTGAACTCCTTGCAGACGCACGGAACTCTCACGTGGGTGACCCCAACATTCGCATCTATTGTCGTGAACGGATAGTTTGCTATCGGCACATCAATCATGGTTGCAGCTTTGAAGAACGTTGACTTTCCGCAATTCGGCTTTCCAGCCAGACCAATCGATATCATCCTACCTCAACCCGTATTTTTCCCAGTCCCCTCTTTTTCTCCTTCCGAAAACTCCAACCCCGTATCTCTTTACAAGCTCCTTCAAGAAATCCGCTGCATCGGGAGTTATCTCCTCAATCCTCTCAAAATAATCTATGACCTCAAAGGCCTCCTTCTCAGTCTCGCAGACCTGCAGATGATCCAGAACAGTGGGATAAATTGAGTCGTATCTTTCGAGTTCTCTGTAAAGATTTGGAAACAGTTTTTTGAAGCTCATTTTCATGCACCAAATTTTTCGGCTCTTCCGGATAGATCGAGCAGAATTGGGAGGAGGTCAACTCCCCTTATTCTGCAGAGACCTCCCTTCGGTGCTTCAAATTCCGTGAATCTCTTCACATCATCTGTTCTAACCCCCTCTCCAGAAATTAGAAGAGGCACCGGATCGCCGGTATGGTCTCCCACGCTGACCGGAGTTGTGTGGTCCGCGGTGATGGCTGTGAGTCCATCTCTCTCAGCAAGAGCTTCCAGCGCATCATCAATCCTCTCAATAAATCTCTTCTTCAAATCAAAATTCCTGTCGTGACCCGCTTCGTCTCCTCCCTTTATATTCACAAGCACAAAATCATATTTTTCGAGGGCATCCAAGGCTTTCTGAATTTTCCCCTCAATATTCGAGTCAACCCCTCCTGTTGCTCCGGGAACATCAATAATGTCCATGCCCAGGAATCTGCCAATACCTCTTATCAGCGTTGCTGCAGCAATAACACAGCCTTTCATTCCGGTTTTCTCCTCAAACCTCTCTATTTTCGGAGCGATTCCACCACCTCTTATCAGAATCGCATTTGCGGGAGGTTCGCCTCTCTCAGCTCTCTCCCTGTTAAGCGGATGTCTGGACAGAATCTCATGAGCTCTTCTCGAAAACTCGTTCAGAATCCTTGCTGTCTTCTCCGATTCATCATCGAGAGCTCTGACCTCTTTAATCGGATTTCCCTCTTTCTTCGGATCTGAATCTGTTACTCTGTGACCGAGACCCTCTCCTCTGAGCACGAGAGCTGCCCTGTGAGAGGTTCCTGCCTTAAAGATGATTTCCACACCATCAATCTCTCTGAGCTCCTGAGAAATGGCTTCAGCCAGAATGTCGCTTTCCCTTATTCTTCCAGCCCTTCTATCGACAACAACTCCGTCCTTCACTGTTGCGAAGTTGCATCTGAACGCAACATCACCGGGTTTAACATCTATTCCGGCACCGGCAGCCTCGAAAGGACCTCTTCCGGTGTAAATTCTCTCAGCATCATATCCGAGAATTGAGAGGTGAGAGGTATCTGAACCCGGCCTCACTCCGGGTCTTATCGGGTCCATGATTCCGAGAATGCCTCTCTCGGCAAGTACATCGAGATTCGGTGTTGATGCCTTCGAGAGAGGTGTCTCTCCATTCACGGGTCTGTCCGCAATTCCGTCGAGCACTATGAGAAGAATCTTCTCCATGGGAGGTCAATTAGATCTGAGAACTAAATAAGGATTTTGGAAGATCTTTCAGCAGTTCATTGAGCGCTATCAGAACTTCTC
>JACIWD010000050.1 GCA_014361165.1 Candidatus Mnemosynella bozhongmuii | reverse complement strand
ATCACGTCCTCCTTCTTAACCTGGGCCAAAAGTCCGCCGCACTCAAGGCAGCGGCTGAACGGCCGCACCAGGCCCAGAAGGTCGAAGCGGCGGATGACCTCCCTTGCCTGCTGGACCGGCTGCTCGGCCCGCACCCAGTAGCCGCGGGTGAGGGCGCAGTGTTTCAAGAGGTGACGATCCCGGGTGAGTAGGATCCGCCCTTCTCTCACCGAGATTTCGACGAGCCTTCGATCTTCGGCCTCGGGGTCAAACCTCACATCGAAGCCCAGAAGCCGCAGGAGCCGAGCGAGTTTCCTCAAATGAACGTCGGCCACGAAGGCGGGGTGCCTGAGCGGGCAAGGCCTGAGCCTGGTGAGGGGGGAGATGTCCAGGGACTCGAACATCGGGTACACCGCCACCCGGTCCCCGTCCCGCAGCCTGAAGGAGAAGGGAACGGACTGGCCGTTCACCAGGATCAGGTCCACCTCAACATGCGGGACCCCTAGCGCCTCGATGGCGTCCTTCACCGCCGGGCTCCCCAGGAAACGGTAGGTGAACTCCCGCCCCCGCCGCTCCGGCGGCAGAAAATCGTTGAGCTCGGCATAGAACCTGAACGTGGCCT
>JACIWD010000005.1 GCA_014361165.1 Candidatus Mnemosynella bozhongmuii | reverse complement strand
TAAATAATGTATTTCAGCCATTCGAATACGATGAAAAGAAAGTTCAGGAAATTTGAGAAAAAGAGCTCCTCCAGATTAACCGAGTTTTTGAAGAGATACACTCACTTCACGGCGAGAGAGTGGATTGTGGCCCGAGTTTGCTCAATGATGAGGGATGAGAGAGGAAGAATTGCAATGAAAGAGGTGGGAGAAAGACTTCCGGAGATGACAGATGTTGTGAGAGAGCAGTATTCAAGACAGGAGGTCTCCAACGTCTGGAATATATTCAAAAAGAAGATGATAAGGTCCGGGGCAACCTTCCTTTACCCTTACTATGCGGGAATCGTTTCGAGAGAGGAGATGCTCGAGATAATAGGTGAGACAATTGAGAATATAAAGAGGCTTCTCGAGTTCGAAGAGAGAGAGGGAGAAGATGTTGATGAGGAAATTCAGAGAATTCTGACAGAAATTTTAAGAGAGGTGAACAGGGAGGTGCTGAATTCTTGATTTCTTCATCCATTCCTGCATCTCCGGGAATCCGAAAAAAATGCATTATGCTCTTTCAGGGAGCTTGCATTCCGATTATAATCTTTGAAACAGTGTTTAATGATGTTTATAATTATTATTTTCGAAAAATGCGTGATGATGATCAGATTTTCGTCTTTTTACAGAAGAAACCGGCAAAATTTGATGAGGCCAGAGGAGAGCGAGAAGAACAGACAAAAAATCCTCTCGAAGATTCATCCCATATTTCTGCAGCTTCAAAAAACTCAAAGATTTTCAGAGAATCGATAAAAGCGGACCCGGGGGGATTTGAACCCCCGACCCACGGCTTAGAAGGCCGTTGCCCTGTCCTGACTAGGCCACGGGCCCATGAGAGTTACTTCACCATCTATACTTCTCTCCATATTTATTTTTTTACCTTCATGCTCTCTTGAAAGAGTGATTAAAAATTATAAAAAATCCCGTCCCTCATCGCAAAACTTATTATTGGATAGTGAAAACCAGTTTATGATACCATGACGCAGATTGAAGAGGCCAGAAAGGGAAGGATTACCGAGGAAATGGAATATATTGCGAAGGTGGAAGGAATTAGAGCTGAGGATCTGATGAAGAATGTTGCTCGAGGTTACACTGTAATTCTAAGAAATGTCGCTCACAAAAATATCAAGCCCGTGGCAGTCGGAAGGGGTGTGAGAGTTAAGATCAATGCAAATATAGGAACCTCACGGGATATAGTTGATGTTGAGAGAGAAATTGAGAAGGCGAGAACTGCAGTGAAATATGGTGCTGACACGATCATGGATCTCTCCACAGGGGGAGATCTTGATGAGATAAGAAGGAGGATAATGGAGAGTGTTGATGTTCCGATAGGAACCGTTCCGATTTATCAGGCTGCAGAGAAGATGATAAGGAAGGGAAGAGCAATCATCGAGATGTCTGAAGATGACATGTGGAATGCGGTGGAAAAACACTTCAAAGATGGTGTTGACTTCGCAACAATTCATGCTGGAGTAACAAAGGATGTTGTGGAGAAGCTGAAGAAATCTTCAAGAGTTATGGGAATGGTATCCCGGGGAGGGACCTTTTTAGCTGCGTGGATCCACCATACCGGAGAGGAGAATCCATTCTATAAGGACTACGACTATCTTCTTGAGCTTGCGAAGGAATACGATGCTGTTCTCAGCCTTGGAGATGGACTCAGACCAGGTGCAATTCACGATGCAGGAGATCTTCTTCAGATGAGCGAGCTTTTCACTCTTGGAACTCTTGTTAAAAGAGCAAGAGAGGCTGGAGTCCAGACAATGGTCGAAGGACCCGGTCATGTTCCGATTGATCAGATTCCGATGCAGATAAAAATAGCAAAAGTTGCAACAGATAACGCTCCTTTCTATGTTCTCGGACCTCTCGTTTCTGATATCTTTCCGGGATATGACCACATTGCGGGAGCAATTGGGGGAGCAATAGCTGCTCTCAACGGAGCGGACTTCCTCTGTTACGTGACTCCCTCAGAGCATCTCGGACTTCCGGATGTGGAAGAGGTAAAGGAAGGAGTGATAGCATCAAAAATAGCTGCTCACGCAGTCAATCTTACGAGATTTGAAGAGGATTCCCTTCTCGATCTCGAAATGAGCAGGGCAAGATTTTCTCTTGACTGGGATAAACAGAAGGAGATTGCTGCTGATAAAGAGAAGTTTGAAGAGAAGAGGAGGAAGAGACCGACGAAGAGCGAGGCATGCAGCATGTGTGGAGACCTCTGTGCGATAAAAATTGTGAAGGAGATGATAAAAAGTCAAAGAAGTTAAATTACAGCTTCCCTTATCAGGAGTTCTTGAGGTTGCACCCTGATTATAATCCAGAGGCTCAAGAACTTCGAAAGTATCTTGCAACCTCTTCTGCATTAATTGCTCTTTCTTCTAGCTGATACTTGGCTTCTGAAGACTTTATAAACACAGAGAAAAATTCTATTTGCATGAATGAGGTCAATTGCTCGGGAGAAGAGCTTACCGAAGATGAAATAAAAGAGTTCAAGGAAATAAGCGAGAGAACGAAAAAGGCTGAGAGCTCTCGAAGCTGATTCATTTTTTGGAAAGAAGCTTAAGACAAGGAAAAACACTTATTTTCTGAGGTTGGAGAATTCAGGGTTATCTACGAAATCCATCTGAAAGTTGGCTCCAATGAACCTGAGCTCGCCGTTTGCCTCTTCAGCTCTGGGCTTGAACTCCAGAAAGAAGAGCACACAGTCGTCAGCTGTTATCTTGCTGAACATGCTTTTTTGTTCGACGTCAGAGAGATCGGATACCACGGATTATGAGATTTACTGACAAATGCAGTCTAGAGAGATCCAAAAAAATAGAGCTCAAAGATCTTTTAAGTGGAGCCTCAAATGACAATCGATGAACATCCGAAAATTATAACTGGTTAAAGAAAAATGTAGATAACGTCCCAGATTTCCTCAACAAGCTTGTTGAGAGAGAAAGAAATAAAAATAAATCATCTGGGAAATTTGTAAGTGAAATACTCTCTGGGCTCGTGGGGTAATGGATATCCTGGAGGTCTCCGGAACCTCCGATCCGGGTTCAATTCCCGGCGAGCCCGTGTCTCATTCTTCAACCATCACAGCAGCTCTCGGACAGCTTCTGGCACAGAGAAGACATCCTTTGCATTTCTCCTCATTTATCTCTGGAAGAGAGAATCCTCTCTGTTCTATTGCACCTGCGGGACAGATTGCTATAAGAGGACATCTGTGATCCTGGGGACATCTCAATGGATTGACCTTCAGTTTCATGCTCCTTCCTTCATCCACCTCCTATTTATAGTTTTTCATGGTTTGTGCAAAACCATGCACAAAACATTAAAGATGTTCTGAGACAACCTTCATGAGGTGTTCTAAATGGAGGTAAGACTTCTCAGATACACTCATGATGGAGTTAATCTCGTTGCAGAGGCATCGAAAATCACAACAGATGAGAATCTTGGGGAGAACGAGAAGGTTTTCGAGATGCTGATAAATAACGACTACGGAAGCGCTCTCGAACACATAGTGTTCACATTTGAGCTCAGGAATATAAGCATAGCAATTAGCAGAGAGCTCCTCGAGCACAGAATTGCAAGCCACACAGCAAGAAGCACGAGATACTGCGATGAGAGCTCTCTGAGCTACCATATTCCTGAGAGAGTGCTGGAGAAGTATGATGGAAAGGGGAGGGACCTCTACTGCAGAATCATTGAGGAGGCCATAAAGAATTACACCAGACTTTACGATGAGCTTCTGAAACTCGGTTATTCGAAGAGGGATGCCCGCGAGGTTGCCAGATATGCTCTCCCTCTTGCAAGGCACACAACGTATGTATGGACGGTAAATCTGAGAAGCCTGATAAATTTTCTGGGTCTGAGACTCTGTGTGAGGAGTGCGCCTGAGATGAGGGAGCTCGCAGAGAGAATAAAAGAGTGTGTTTCAGAGGTCTATCCAGTTTTAAAGAGGATAGGGTGCAGAGGTCTCAATCTTGGAGTATGTCCCGAGAATGAGGCAAGACCAGAGGAGTGTCCTTACAGAGGTCTCATCCCGACGAAAAAAGAGCTTCAGAGCTCCAGAGTGAATCCTGAGTGAAGGGGTCTCGCAGAAAGACCTGAGGCTGAAAATCTGCAGAGGACATTTAAACCGGTGCAGTGTCCAACAAAGAGTTCATAGCCCTTTTTCTTCAATCTCTCAACTGTCTTTGAGATCCTCTCCCCGGAAGAGCTGTGGAGATGAAGTCCTCCAATTATCCTCCTTATCTCATATTTCCTCTCCACATAGTCGAGCGTATTAACGATTCCGGCATGACAGCATCCGGTTATGAGAGTGTCTTTGACAATCAGAGACCTGTCATCCTTCAGCGGATCCCTGGTTTTTCTCTCCTCATCCAGGAAGAACTCACCGGAACTTTCGAATGAGTTTGTTCTTGGAATCTCTCCTGTGAGGATTATCTCAGATGAGATTCTGTAATCCTCATCCCTCAAAATCACCTCTGTCCTCTTTTCAACCTCCTCCAGAGATACCGGAGACCCTATGTATCTGCTCTTCGAGTATTTAGGTTTGAAGGCATGAGAAGACGCAATCACAACCGGCTCATATTCGAGAAGCTCTCTGAGACCCCCGGTATGGTCGTAATGTCCGTGAGAGAGAACAACATGAGTGATTTCAGAGAGATCAATTCCGAGAACAGATGCATTGTGCTTCAGAACTCTCCCTGTCTGAGAGGTGTCGAGAAGAACCCTGACATCTCCGTCCTCTATCATAAATGATACTCCGTGCTCCGAGAGTATCTCCCTTGAGGTGAGCGGAGCATAGTTGTCCACAATGCAGACAATTCTCATCAGTGGGCCTCCTGATAGTATGGCACGGGTTCAGCGTCGACGATGACAGGAGAACCAAACTCATTTCTTATTATTCTGCGCACTCTGGCAAGCCCTATGAGCTCAAACTGAGCCCTTACGCTGAATGTTTCCCTCTCCTCTGTTATTCCATCCACATAGTGAAGGGATCTGTGAAATGTGCTCTCCTTGCTTTTCACCCTCGCTATCACTCCTCTCGAACCCGGAACCAGATCATGGATGCTTCTATCAGTTATGAAAACGCAATCCCCGACATTTATCGCCATCATGGAGAAAATGTTATGTGCACTTCTGAGCTCCATGCTTCTGACCCTGTAATTCATCAGCTCTCTTATGATTGAAGGTGAGATACTTGTGAGAGCCACATATTCCATAAGGCATCACCCATACATTCTGTAATCCATAAACCTGTCTCTATCTGCTTTTTCTCTCACCTGTTCAGCCAGCTTCTGCATCTGCATCTCTATCTTCTCAGCTTCTTCAAGAAGCCTGTCGACGCTTATATTCCAGCCATACATCCTGTTCATTGTCTTTATCACTTCTGCGGATGCTTTGGGATCGGGATTGAATGAGGGTGTCTCACCGAGAAGGCTTATTGCCGGAATTCCCCTAGCATGACACTCCATGAGGGTGCTTCCAGCTATTCCCGAAATCGTTCCCATGAAAAACTCCTCTATGCCCTCAATCTTCCTCTTCTCCTTCAGCTCTTTCGAAGAAAAGCTGATGAAAACCCTCCTCTCCTCCCCTCCGGTTGCCAGTCCTGCTATTGTTATGATCTCTCTAACAGACAGCTTTTCGCAGATATCAACTATTGCCCTGCTGAGCTCATTTGTAATTGGAAGAGGAACGGGAACATCGGAGAGGACCATGATGATCTCATTTTGAGAGTCCTCGTAGAGTCTTATTGAAGGTGTGTAGACTGCTTCCTGTATCAGGGCAACCGGAGGAAGAAGCGGAGATGTGATGAAGCCTATCTCCCTCATTTTCAGCTCCTGAACAATGTGATTGCACGCAATAACTCCAACCAGCCCTATTCCCGGAAAGCCCTCTATGAAAACCGGAGAGCTGAGACTCGGTGGTTCCATGTAAACCGAGAAATTCTCGGTTCTGTGAAAAACATTCCTCTTCATGCCCATCCCGGAAAGAATTTTTAATCCCCTTCCGTAATTAAACTTTCTGAAGAGCATCTCTTCGAGGTGAGAGGATGAGGGAATATAGGATAAAGAGAGGACTCTCAAAGGATATTGAGAGAATAAGAGAAATTCTGAAGAGGGAATTCCCGGTGGAGATTACCGAGGAGAATGGGATTCTCTCTCTGAGCTACGGAGCTCTGAAAGAGCTTAAGGTCTGGATTGATAATGGAAAGCTTTTCGTTAAGAGCGAGGCAAATATCGAGGCAACCGATGAGGTGATTCTGGACACGAACAGGAGATTCAGGAGATTCCTCGATGATGCAACCGGTTACTCAACAAAAGAGAGGAAGAAGATGATGATGGAGTGATCACTCTATGTATATTGCTGGCTTCATCGGTCTGGAGGCACTCCTCTTGTTCGCGGGATCGTAGGCTGCCTCTCCTTCTGAGAACACCTCAACCTCACACTCAAATTCAGATGCCAGGAATTTTGCGGAATTTCTGTAGAGTTCAAGCTCATCGATCTCAGAAAGATAGATCTTCAGAAGCTCCTCGTCCATTGAGAGAAATCTCTTTGCCTCCCTCTTGACGAACTCCGAGAGCCTTTTCATATCAACTCCCGAATCTCTGAACGACCTTATCACCGCTCCGATATCAATCCTTCCCTCATTCTTCGCCTCAAGCATCCTTCTGTAAACCTCTTTCTTCCATTCATCCGCAACGTAAATGATGATTTTCCTTGGCCTGATTTCGGTTACCCTCAGAATGTCCTGAATGTCACCGTAAGTCTCCTTCAAAAGCTCCTCGGAGAGGATTGAGGCTCTGTCAACCTTCGTTTCATCATACTGAGGATAGGATTCAAGAGAGATGAAGCTATCATGATATCTGTGCCAGAGCTCCTCGCAGAGATGTGGAATGAATGGAGCAAGAAGTTTGAGCCACTCGTCCCTTATCTCCTCCGGAATCTTCCTTCCAGTTCTCCTCTGATACCACCTCACATCATTGAGAAGCTGATAGAAGGCATTCTGAACAGCCCTTCTCGTTTGAACATTCTCCATGGCCTCGTTGACCTCTTTTATCCTTATCTGCATCATGCTTCTCAGCCATCTGTCCATGTGGTCGCTCTCGTCAATCTCTCCACCGCTCATCTCTGTTATGAGCTGATAGAATCTTATGAGCTGTTTTCTCGTGTTCTCAACCTCGGCATTTCTCCAGTCCGCATCCTTCACATGCTCTGAATTCCCGAGAATGTAAAGCCTTGATGCATCTGCTCCAAATCTTCTTATGGCCTCCCTCATCGTCATCAGCGGCCCTTTGGATTTGCTCATTTTCTTTCCTTCAAGCGAAACATATCCGTTTATGCTGATTCCTCTTGGCCAGTGTTTTTCGGGGAAGATTGCAACATGATGGAATATGAAGAAGAGCAGATGGTTTGGAACGAGATCCTTTCCGGATGACCTCAGATCGACGGGATACCAGTATTCAAAGTCTCTGCGAATCCTCTCGATGAGTTCTTCTGAAATTCCCGTCTTCTCGGAAACCTTCTTCGCATCTCCCTTCCCGAGATAAATGTAATCGAAGAATTCATCGCATAGTCTCTCTGCGTCAATCTCCTTCACATACTTCGCAAGTATGTAATACGCCATGTATATCGTTGAATCAGCAAGAGACTCTATGAGCCATTCCCTGTCCCATGGAAGTCTTGTTCCCAGTCCCTTTCTCCGGGCACAGGCCTTGTCTCTGAGCCAGTCAATTTTGTTCTCGAACTCCTTTCTTATTTCCTCGGGTATGATTCTCATTCTCCCGAGGCACTCGAGAGCCTTTCTCTTCCACTCGGGATTTGAATATGTCAGGAACCACTGATCGCTGACAAGCTTAACAACACACTCTGTTCCGCATCTGCAGATCACCGGGGACTCGCTGAAATCATAGAATATCTCCGCAACCCCTTCTCTGATCAGATCTTCTGTTAATCTCTCCTTTATCTCCGAAACCCTCGTTCCAGCATATTTTCCTGTGACCTCATTGAGAACTCCTGTGTGAAACTCCTTTCTGTAAACTATCTTCGTTGCTTCTTCAGCCTTCTCATCATTCTGATCTCTCACTCCGAGCTCCTCAACAACCTTAACAGCGGGATACTTTCCAAGCTCCGGAACATCTATGAGGGATATCAGTTTCAGTTCATCCATCCCGTATTTTTTGATCTCATCTCCAAGATCTCTGAGAGCAAGATAGTCGTATGGAGCGTGGGCAGGAACACTCATAACAACTCCGGTTCCGCTGTTTGGATCAACAAAGTTTGCCGGAAGAATTGGAACTCTATCCTTCGTCACGGGATTCTCAACAAATTTTCCGAGAAGCTCCTCTCCTTTAATCTTTTCGAGCTCCTCTATCTTCCTGTTCGCAAAGGAGAGCTTCCAGAAAGCCTTCTCACTTGCTATCCAGATCTCTCCATCAACTTTTGCCTTCACATATGTTGCGGTGGGATTCACCCAGAGATTTGTGACTCCAAAAACAGTTTCCGGTCTCAAAGTTGCACAGGGAAGGATTATATCGCCCATCCTGAATTTTATGAGCACGAAATCAACAATTGTTGCCTCCTCTCCTCTGAGAATGTCGTGATCCTCAACGGGATTCTCATCATTCGGACACCATCTGACAGGATGGGAACCTTTTGAAACATACCCCTTCTCTCTCAGCTTCCTGAACTGCCATTCAATGAACTTCTGATAGTGCGGATCTGTTGTTGTGAATTTTCTTCTCCAGTCTATGGAATACCCTATTCTTCTCATGTCCTCCTCGGCGCATTTCGAGAAATACTCCACTATCTTCTCAGGAGTCGTCAGCTGAAGAAGCTCCTCCATTGGAATTCCATGGAGCTCATTGTAAACCCTCAGAGTCTCCTCATCCCTCTTTGCTATGAGTTCGGCCAGACCAACAATTGGAGTCCCGGTCACATGGAAGCCCATTGGATAGAGGACATTGAACCCGAGCATTCTCTTCCATCTTGCTATTGCATCTCCTATGGTGAAAGTTCTCGTGTGCCCGACATGGAGATTTCCATTGAGATAGGGATATGGAATTGTTATGAAGAACTTCTCCCTCTCCTCCGGCTCTGCATTGAAGATTCCCTCTGAGAACCACTTCTCCTGCCACTTTCTTTCGATTTCATGAAAGTCAATCTCTTCCATGCTCATCCTCCTTTGATTTTGAGAGGATGCTATTTAAAAACTATGTCCCCAGAAATAAAAGAGGAGATGGAAATTCAGAGCTTGTATCCTATCTCTCTCAGAAATCTCTTCCTCTCCTCTATGTCCTCCTCCCCCTCAACTCCGAGAGGAGTCTCCCCGTCCACAACTCCGAGAACTCCCCTTCCCTGCTCGGTTTCAGCCACAATCACTTCGAGAGGATTTGCGGTTGCGCAGAAAATTCTGCAGACCTCTGGAACTGATTTGAGAGCTCCAAGAACGTTTATGGGATACGCATTTCTTATGAGGAGAACGAAAACATGACCCGCAGAGATTTTCCTTGCATTTTCCACCGCCACCTCTCTGAGCTCCTCTGAATTTCCTGAATGTCTGATGAGTCTCTTTCCGGATGCCTCGCAGAACGCAACTCCGAACTCGATGTTCGGAACAGAATTCACCATTGCTTCGTGAATGTCCTCCACGGTTTTTATGAAATGCGACTGACCTATTATGATGTTGCACCCTTCAGGAATCTCCATCCTCACACTCTCAATCTTCATTTTTCCCGCCTCCCTGATTTTCGAATGCTTTTTATCCTAAAATAACATTAAACTTTCTCCGGTGAATAGACATGAAAGTTGGAACCGCTCTTGCGAGAATGCTGAAGGATTATAAAGTTAAGCATGTCTTCGGAGTTCCGGGTGTTCAGACCCTTGCACTTTACGAAGGCATTTACGATCTTCAGCCAGAAATAACGCACATAGGGATGAGGGATGAGAGAAATGCATCCTTTGCAGCAGACGCCTATGCCAAATTCACCGGAAAAGTTGGGGTGTGCGATGCAACTGTTGGTCCCGGTGCAATTCTCCTTCCTGCCGGACTTGGAGAAGCTTACAACTCTTCTGTTCCTGTTCTTGCGATCATAGCAGACATTCCATCTAACTGGCAGACCAGAGAGGAATATGGAAACGCATCTCAGGGTTTTGATCAGATTCCGATGTTCAAAAGGATAACAAAGTGGCAGGCCAAACTGGAGCATCCCGAAAACCTTCCGAGAGTTGTGAGACATGCCTTCAGAGTTGCCACCTCGGAGAGACCCGGTCCTGTTCTGCTCGACATTCCTCATGATATCTTTGACACGGATTTTGAGTTCAGAGAGGAGGAGCTTTATGCTGAGGAGGAGTTCTCAGGATATCCCTCTCTGAGAGTTGCTCCAGATCCCTCAAAGATATCTGAAGCTGTTAAGCTTCTCTCAGAGGCTGAAAAACCTGTTATCATAGCAGGAGGAGGAGTTCACATCTCTGGGGCATACGAGGAGCTTCTTCAGCTTGCGGAACATCTTGTCATCCCTGTTGCAACAACGATAACGGGT
>JACIWD010000049.1 GCA_014361165.1 Candidatus Mnemosynella bozhongmuii | reverse complement strand
TCTGCACAACGAGGAATTATCCAACTACAAAATCCTTCCTGAAAGAAGTGCTTGAGTGTTGCGAAGAGTTCCGTTAGATGCTGGAATCTCTTCTGCGAGCTGCCCATGTGGTATTGCAATTATCTGAGGAGATGAGGTGATTTTTAAAGAGTGTTGCTGCCGCAGAGCTCTCGAGAAAAATATAAGGTTCTCCAGCAATTGAGCAAATGCTGGTGAGTCTCAGCCAATGCATCGTTGCGAGGAGAATGACTTGAAATCTCTGCAAAACTTTTTTAAGATGTTGACTTAGACTTTTGAGTTGATGTGGGGTGCTGTATTTATAGCTCTTCTCGGAGTCATTTTCATAGTCATGGGATATCTCGTTAAGTTTAAGGAAATGGTGGGCTTCATTCCGGGATATGACCCTGAGAGCTACACCGATGTGAAGGGTCTGACAAATGTGATTGGAATTGCATACATTCTCATCGGAATAGTCACAATCGTTATGGCACCGTATATGGTTACCGGAAGCCTTTACTATCTCAGACTCTGGCTCCTCTTCTTCGGAGGAATTTTAATCGGAGCGGTCATCCTGATATCACGTTACGGAGCTGAGAAGAAATGAGAACCGATGTAAGCATTCTGATTTTCTGCGCAGTCTTCTTCCTTCTCTTAGCAGCGTATGCATATATGCAGAACTGGGGGCTTCCAAGAGTTTCGGGAAGCCTGATGATTGCAATAGGACTTTTCCTCGAAGCATACAGAAGAGATAGCATGGAAAGAGAGGAATGAGCTCAGAGGGCGATTCTTGAGCTCATAACAGCCATTTCCTCCTCTGGAACCGGAATCTCCACAATTACTGTCCTCTTAAGCGGAATGATTCTTTTCAGAATCTCTTCAAAGTCCTCTGAACTCTCTGCTCTGAAACATTCCGAATGGAAAGGTCTAAAAGCTCCTGCGAGCACTGGGTTTTGATGATTCGCGCAGTCATTTTTGACCTCGATGGAACTCTCACGGAATTCAATGTGAGAGTCGGCGAGGTGAAGAGAGCAATAGGATGCGGAGAGATGCCAATTCTGGAATTTCTCGAGACTCTGGATGAGGAGAAAAGGAGGAGAGCTGAAAGGATTCTCAGAGAGGAGGAAATCAGAGCTGCAAAGAGCTGTGAGCTGAAAAAGGGGGTGAAAGAACTTCTCGAAAATTTAAGAAGGAGAGGTCTGAGGCTTGCAATTTTAACGAGGAATCACAGAAAAGCGGTTGAAATCGTTTTGAGAAGATTTCAGCTCAGCTTCGATTTTGTTTACACGAGAGAGGATGGAAAGTTCAAGCCATCGAAAGAGGCGATGTTCAGAGTTCTGAACTCTCTTGGAGTCTCGAAGGATGAGGCGATCTTCATAGGAGACCATGAAATAGACAGGGTTTGCGGCACTCTCTCGGGAGTCAGAACCCTCATAATAGGGGAAGATATAAAGGAGATTGGAGAGATAATCAGACTGGTGGAGAATGAAAATAACGGTTCTCTATCAGAGAGGTGAGTTTGAAGAGGAAGAGAAGAGAGAGATAGAGAGAAGACTTGAGGATTTCGGTCTTGAGGTTGAAGAGGACGAAGAACTGATAGAATCAGCGAGAAAAATAAAGAAATTTCTCCGCGCTGAAATTTTCAGGAGATTGCCGGAATTCATCAAAAGGTTGTTTTATGCATATGCCTCCAGAAAATACCCGAGATGTAAAAATTTTCTGAGGCTTGAGGAAATTGAAAAGGATTACTGGGTTGACGTGATATCCATTTTCGGTGAGCTCGGAGTTTATGCGAGGAGGAAAAATAAGAGGAATGTTGTGTTCATTTTTAAAACTCCAATCTTCAGGATTTTTGACCTTAAGGTGGATGGAGGTCTCTCCTATTCTGCCGGAAATCTCAATCTGGCTATCTGCGGTTCCGAGTCTGCTGAAGCTCTCTCCAGTTTAATCATTCATGAAATACAGCACTGGAGATCTCTGGAGGCCGGAAAGATTTAATAGAGAGGGGTCTCATCCTCTTTTTGGGGTGTCACCATGAAGATTGCTGAGATCATAGAAAATGCAAAGAAAGAGGGAAGAAGATTTCTGACGGAAGTTGAGTGCAGAGAGATTCTCAGGGAGTATGGAGTCCCTGTTCCCGAGGGAGTTCTCGTTAGGGATGAGGGAGAGCTGAGGGAGGCTTTTGAAAAGATTGGAGCTCCCGCGGTCATGAAGATTGTCTCTCCAGACATCATACACAAATCGGATGTCGGAGGGGTTTTCCTCAACATTCAGAACTTTGAGGAGGCTCGTGAAGCCTATAACAAGATCATCGAAAATGTCAGAAAAAATGCCCCGGAGGCGAAAATTGAGGGCATCCTTCTCCAGAAAATGATTCCGGAGGGAGTTGAGGTCATCATAGGAGCTACATTCACTCCGCAGTTCGGTCATGCTGTTATGTTCGGTCTCGGAGGAGTGTTCGTTGAAGTGCTGAAAGATGTCTCATTCAGTATTCTTCCAATTTCCGAGGAAGAGGCAAGGGAGATGATCGAAGAGATAAAGGGGAAGGAAATTCTGAAGGGTGCGAGGGGAAGACCTCCTGCTGATGTTGATTCTCTGGTGAGAATTCTTCTTTCGGTCTCAGATCTTCTCAGAGATCATCCGGAGATCGTGGAGCTTGATCTGAATCCTGTTATAGCTCTGGAAAAAGGAGCATTTGTTGTTGACGCTAGAATGATCATTGGAGAGCCGGAGTTCATAAGGGAGAGGGAATACAGCAGAGAGGAGATTCTGAGCCAGATGAGAAGAATATTCTCACCGAGAGCAATCGCAGTCATTGGAGCATCCTCAGACCCCTCGAAGCTCGGATATGCGGTTGTGAAGAATCTCGTGGATTCTGATTTTGACGGAGAGATCTATCCGGTTAATCCGAAAGGCGGAGAGATTCTCGGAAAGAAAGTTTACCGCTCGGTTGAGGAGATTGAGGGAGATGTTGATGTTGCGGTTCTCGTCATACCTGCGAAGTTCATTCCGGATGAGATCGAGAAGCTTGGAAGAAAGAAGGTTGCTGGTGCTGTCGTCCTCGCTTCAGGATTTGCGGAAGTTGGAAACAGGGAGCTTCAGGAAGAGCTCGTGAGAAGAGCAAAAGAGAACGGTGTCAGAATCCTCGGCCCGAACATTTTCGGATTCTATTACACTCCGAGAGACCTCTGTGCAGCATTCACCACTCCGTATTATGAGAAGGGTGCAACCGCCCTTATATGTCAGAGCGGTGGAGTCGGGATGAGCATCATAGGTTATGCCCGCTCTCACCGCATGGGAGTCTCGGCAATAGTGGGACTCGGAAACAAGAGCGATATTGATGAGGATGACCTTCTCGAGTTCTTTGGAGAGGACGAGAACACAAGAGTGATTGCAATCCACATGGAGGACATAAAGGACGGGCGCTCATTCATAGAGGTTGCCTCAAGGGTATCAAAGAAGAAGCCCGTAGTTGTTCTGAAATCCGGAGCCACCGCAGAGGGACAGAGAGCCGCGTCATCGCACACAGGTGCTCTTTCCGGAGATCTCGCAATCTATGATGCAGCCTTCAAAAAGGCAGGCGTCATCAGAGTCTCAAATCTTGAGGAGCTGCTTGATGTTTCGAGAGCTCTGAACCTTCTTCCGGTTCCCGAAGGAGAAAATGTGCTCATTCTCACCGGAGCCGGTGGACTTGGAGTTCTTCTCGTGGATGCATGCGTTAAGCACGGACTGAAACTCATGAAGCTGGATGAGGATCTCGATGCGAAGTTCAGAGAATACATTCCACCTTTCGGAGCAACAGGAAATCCCGTTGATATAACCGGAGGAGAGCCGCCTGAAACCTATGAAGCAACTCTGAGGATTGCACTTGAAGATGACAGGGTTCATGCAATAATCATAGGCTACTGGCACACCCTGATAACTCCACCGATGGCATTTGCTCAGGCCGTCATCAGAGCAAAAGAGGAGGCGGAGAAGAAAGGGAAGAGGAAGCCAATGATTGCGGTTCTGGCAGGGGATGTTGAGGTTGAGGAGGCCGCGAGATATCTCGAGGAGAGAGGAGTTCCTGCCTTCCCGTATTCCTCCGAGAGAGGTGTCGCAGCACTCGGAGCTCTCTACAAGTGGGCAAGGAGGGCAGGAAAGATTTGATTGCAATACAGATCATAGCTGAAAATAAACCGGGAGTTCTCAGAGATATAACTCAGGTAATAGCTTCAAAAGGTGGGAATATCACCTACCTTCAATCTTTCATCGTTGAAAGAGGAGCTGATGAGGGGAAAAGCAGCATTTATGCCGAGATCGAGAATGTTCAGGCTGAGGACATTCTCGAGGATCTGAGAAATCTACCAGTTGTTTACAGAGCAGAAGAGGTTCCTCCCTTCATGGACATCTACGGAAAGAGGGTCATCATAATAGGTGCGGGAGCTCAGGTTGCACAGGTTGCCATGGGTGCAATCAACGAAGCCGATCGCCACAACATCAGGGGTGAGAGGATAAGCGTTGACACAATCCCTCTGGTCGGAGAGGACAACATTGCAACAGCCGTCGATGCAGTCTCAAGGCTCCACAGAGCTTCCATTCTCGTCCTTGCTGGCTCTCTTATGGGTGGAAGAATAAGCGAGGAGGTGGAGAAACTCAGAGCTTCAGGAATTCCGGTCATATCCCTCAACATGGCTGGAAGCGTTCCGGATCACGCCGATCTTGTTGTGACCGATCCTGTTCAGGCTGGAACTTTTGCGGTAATGCATATTGCAAAAACCGCTTCTTTCAACATTTTCAGATTGAAAAGGAGGAGATTTTAAATCTCAAATTCCACCAGCCTTCTTTTCAGTTCCCCCTCCACCTTTTTCCTCATCTCAAGAAGCTCTCTCTCAAGGTTCTCCGGAAGCTCATTCTTTAGAATCGCATCAATCAGGCTGAGGAGATGATTTGCTCCCGCAACCTCCTTGTCGCACTCTCTCCCGAATCTCGGTGCTCTGCAGTTGTAGCAGACCGAGAGGGCAAATCTGTTAAGATTCTCCTCATTCACTTCCTTTCCGAGAATCTCGCGAACAGCCTCTCTCGTTGAGGTGCAGGGAGATTCTCTCAGAATCTCAATGTCCTCGATTCTTCTCCCTTTCATCTCAACCCTGAATTCCGGATGGCCGAAGTGCTTTGCATATTCATCGATCTCATCTATCCCGGTGTTATCCTCAAGCATGCACATTGTTTTGGGTGTGATGACCCTGGGATTCATCTGAGAGATCTGCCTGTGGAAGCCTTTTCCAAAGGACACTCCAAGTATCATCGGTTTTCCTCTCTCCGCAACAGACAGAACAACATCCGGATGACGGTGGTATGAGATGTAGAGATCGCATTCGGGCAGCTCAATGTCGAGATCATCATCTATGATCTGGGAAACCGGCATCGGAATGTAAATCCACCTGACTTCAAAGAATCTCGAAAGGTTCTGATAGGCTCTCTCTCCGTATTTTCCATCGGTGATTATTCCTATCCTCATCTCCTGAGCATCTCCTTGAGCTCCTCGACTCCAAGAACCCTGCCCTCTGAAACTATCTCGTTATCTATCACAAGTGCGGGAGTGCTCATAACTCCGTAGCTTATGATCTCCTCTATTTTCTCCACCTTTCTGACCTCGGCATTTATTCCCAGTTCCTTCAAAGCCTTCTTTACGTTCTCTTCAAGAGCCCTGCACTTCGCACATCCTGTTCCGAGAATCTCCACTTTCATTCATTCACCTCCTTCTCGCAATCAAAGCAGTATTCCTTCTCCCTATCAGACATGAACTCCTTTCCACATTTCCTGCATCTGAACTTTTTCAGAGAGCTTCTGTATTTCGCAAGAGATGTCACATCAAAACATCTGCAGCCCTCAAACTTCATTTTCATCACCCCAGAGCTCCAAAGAGCATTCCGCTGAAAGTTGAGGTCAGAATTATGAGTGCTATATAGCTTGCGGTTTTCTTCAGACCCATGATTCTGCTCAGCGTCAGCATGTTCGGAAGGCTGACAGCAGGTCCAGCGAGGAGCATTGCAAGAGCCGGACCTCTTCCCATTCCGAGCTTCATGAGCTCTCCCACAATCGGGACTTCGAGGAGAGTGGAGAAGTACGTCAGAGCTGCGGCGACAGAGGCTATGAGATTCGATTCCAGAGAGTTTCCTCCAACATATCTGCTGACTATCTCGGGAGGGATGAGATTGACGACGATTCCGGTTAGAAAAACTCCGAAGAGGAGAAGGGGAAGAATCTGGCGAATTAGAAACCATGTTTCCCTCATCCAGTTCATCAGCTCATCTCTTGTGAAGTTCAGAACAGAGAAAATTGAGGTCACGAAGACTAGCGAGGAGAGGGAGAGAATTTTGAGTGAGCTCTCGAGATGAGCGCCTCCAAGAATGAGAATCAGAAGCAGAAGAGCAAGCAGAACTGGCGTTTTTGCCGATTCTCTTGAGACCGTGAAGCTTCTTCTCGTTCCGGAGCTCTCCTCCTTCCATATCAGGCTCATGGCAATGCCTATGAGAATGGAGAAGAGAACTGCCAGGACTGCTCTCGCCGCTCCAATGTCATATCCGAGAACTCTTGCCGTGTAGACAATTGCAAGGAGGTTGATTGCAGGGGCGGAGTAAAGGAAGGTTGTTGCAGGCCCTATTCCCGCACCTCTCCTGTATATTCCCGCGAAAAGAGGGAGAACGGTGCAGCTGCAAACAGCAAGCAGAACTCCGCTGATTGAGGCGATGGAATAAGCAAGAGGTTTCGGAGCATCAGGACCGAGATACTTAAGAACAGATTCCTTCGAGAACAGAGCCGAGATTGCTCCTGCCATGAAGAAAGCCGGAATCAGACATGTGAGAACGTGGAGTGAGAGATATTCGTAAAGAGCCTGAAGACCGTACTGAAGAATTTCGCTGTTCATATTTTTCTCACCACTTCTCTTTCCACCATCTCATCCAGAATTCTGAGAATTTCGAGAATTTTCTCATTCGAGAGACGGTAGAAGATTCTGTTACCCCTTTTCTCAAAATCCAAAATACCGGCATTTCTCAGCACTGAAAGATGCTGGGAAACAAGAGGCTGATCTGCATTGAGATGAGGAATTATCTCGCAGACGCACTTTTCTCCATCTCTGAGAAATTCCACTATCCTCAACCTCACCGGATGTGCAAGAGCTTTCAGAATCCTGACCCTCTCATCAAGCATATTAGAATATTCGAATATTCTAATGATATTTAAATGTTTTCAAAAGAATAGATCTGAGAGCAGAGAGCTCTCGACCTCGCAGAGCTCGGAAAACTCGCAGCCTGAGCATCCCTCTTTCCTTGGAGGGAGCTTTCCTCTGTAAATCGAGATTATTTTATCTCTTATTCTGATTATCTTCTTTCTATCCACAAATCTGATTCTGTGCTCTCTGAGAACTCCATAAGGAGCGTAATCCACGTATCCTCTTCTTATCCTTCCAAATCTTTCTTCAGCAAGCATTGAATATGCTGTTAACTTCAGCCTGTCCGACCTGTAAATTCCCTGAGAAGGTGGCTTCGAGAGTCTCAGAATCACAGGAGTGGGCTCATCTCTGAAAACGATCTTATCTAAGATGCCACTCATCTTCAATCTCTCAGAATGAAGCTCCACATCGATTTTATAAGGATCTGAGGAGTCCTCGGAGGAGGGTATTTTCAATCCTCTGAACCCCTCAAGATCCTCCCGGCTCAGATACGGATGGGTCTCAAGAATTGCCTCTATGATCTCAGAGACATCAATTTCTCCGGGAAGGAGAGGGTATCGTGAGAAGACTTCCTTCCAGAAAATTCTCCTGAGCAGCTTATCTTCTTTCTCCTTCAGAGAATGCCCGTTTGAAACGAAGTAGAGGATTCTCGGACATCTGAGATATAGAGAGATGTCCGAAACTCTCACATATCTCATCTCTCAAAACTCCAAACTCAGAGGAAATAAAATTTTATATTTTTCAGGTTTTGTGCAAGAGCTTGAAAAGTGATCTTTCTGAAGTTAAGGGTGATGGGGCAGCGCAGATTTGAACTGCGGTCCAGGCCTCCCAAAGGCCCGAGGATAACCAGGCTACCCTACTGCCCCACGAGAGATAGAAGATGAGAATCAATATTTAAAAATTTAGTCCCGGGACCCGGATCATTCAATCTCGATAATCTCTCCTGTCTTCTCATAAGTCTTTATGCCTGCGGGAAGACTCTCGGAGAACTCTCTGGATCTGAGAACTTCGAGAAATTCCTGAACAGCTGGCTCTTCAAGCCTGTCCTTCTGAATCAGAAAGTCATACTCCTCACTGGAAATGGGTGTGAAAAAGAGACCATACTGCTCGGCAACATATCTCAAACCGATTCCGGCATCAGCCCTTCCTGTTGAGATGTAATAGGCAAGAGAAGAGTGCGTTTTGACGACGACATCATATCCTCTCATATTTCTTCTGATTTCCTCCGCATCGACTCCTCTTTTCACAGCTTCCTCCTCAATCAGCCTTTCAAGAAGAATTCTCGTTCCGGAACCGGGATTTCTGTTTACAATTCTCAGACCTCTCTCAAGAATCTCCTCGAAGGACGAGATTTCCGAAGAGGAAATTATTCCCTGCTCTCTGAGATATCCTTTCACCAGAACACAGTTTTTAAGACCGTATTTTCTTGCTGATTCGAGGTTATCTCCGAGATGGATTCCGGCTATGTCCGGAATTCCCCTCCTCATGGCAACAAGTCCTCCTGTTGAGCCGAGATTCACTATCTTCATCTCATGCTCCATGAGTTCATCGAGAATCTCAACCCCGGGGCAGTGACTTCCCATGAAGAGGGCATCCGGAATTCTCTTTCCCGGGAAAAGTGTTACCTCAAGCTCAGCACCTTCATCGAGAACCTCGGTGGTTTCAGGGATCTCGGCAAAACCTTCTGCCTCGGATAACGAGGTGATTGCACCCGAGGATTTGAAGACGGGATAGCACTTCTCGCGAAAAACTCCGACCGGAAGAATCATCCGCCTTCCATCAAACCTCATTTTCGAGGCAAGCTTCATTCTGACCTTCCTGCTCTCCTCCTTAAGGTGCATTGCCCTTCTGAGCAGCGGTTCAACGAAATAGAGGTAGATTGAAAGTGCCGAAGTTGGATAACCGGGAAGCGAGAAAATTGCTTTTCCATTTATCTTTCCGGCGATGAAAGGTTTTCCTGGCGAGATATTCACGCCGTGAAACAGAATCTCTCCGTTTCTCTCAATAATTTTCGGAAGCAGGTCTGAGACTCCAACGGATGTGCTTCCGGAGGTTATCACCACATGGCACTCTTCCGAAGCTCTGAGAATTGTCTCCTCAATCCTTCTTTCATCATCTTCAACTATTCCGTAATCCACAGGTGTGCATCCGATGGATCTCAGAGAGGAGGAGATCGAATAGCGATTCACATCATAGATCTTACCTTCGGATAGCTCCTCTCCTAGGTCCTGAAGCTCATTTCCGGTCGAGATGATTCCTGCTTTCAGAGAGAGGACTCTGAGCTCTTTTATGCCCGTGGCTGAGAGAACTCCTATGTGATGGGGTGATATGAGCGTGTATTTCTTCAGGATTCTCTCGCCAGCGCTTATGTCTGCTCCGCTTCCCATAACATTCTCGAATCTCTTAACCGGGCGAAGAACTTTAACCGAAGATCCCTCCACAACGGTATCTTCAAGCATGACAACTGCGTCTGCGCCCTCTGGCATCATCGCTCCGGTTGCTATTTCAACAGCCTCGCCCGAAGCTATTCTGATTTCAGCCCGCTCTCCGGGAGATATCTTTCCGACGATTTTCAGGATCACGGGTTTGTCCTCCCTCGCCTCAAATGTGTCAGAGGAGATGACCGCAAATCCATCCATGGATGCCCTCTCAAAAGGCGGGACATCTATTTTCGATTGAACTGAGGTTGCGGAAACTCTTCCGAGAGCTTCGGGAAGAGGGACCACCTCCTCATCTGGCTTTATCTTTAAGGAGCTGAGAATCTTTCTGGCTTCCTCGACAGAGATCAGCCTTCTGTATCTACTCAAAAAGCCTCACCTCAACAATTTCATCCGCCTCAAACCCCTCTATTTCCTCTGGAACAACAATATAGCCATCTGCTCTTGTGACGGAGCTCAGAATTCCAGAACCATGTGTCATCACAGGAATTGCCATTCCATGCCTCAGCTTAACTCTCGTGAATGTTCTGTATCCCGCCTTGGATGTCACAGGCGATATGAGCCTCGCTTTAATTGTTCTTTCCTCAATCCTCCTGTTCATGAGCTTTCCGACCATCTCTCTCAGAAATGTGAGGGCACTCATAAGACATGCCACGGGATATCCGGGAAGACCCAGCAGGGGTTTTCCATCAACCAGACCGAAAAGAGTTGGTCTTCCCGGAGACATCGCAACTCCTCTGAAGAGAGGCTCTCCAATCTCATCAAGCACTTTCCAGAGAAGGTCTCTTTTTCCGGCGGAAGTTCCTCCAATCACCGCAATGATGTCAGAGGAGAGAGAATCGCAGATTGCTCTTTTGAGCTCGGCTTCATCATCCCTCACGACACCGTGTATCTCGGGTATGGAGCCCCATTTTTTGAGAAGGAGGGCAATCATCAGAGAGTTCGTCTCCCTTATCCCGGAATTCTCAAAAAATTCGCTGCCTGTGGGAATTATGGATACTTTCGGTCTTGAAAAAACCCTTATCTTCTCTATTCCCAGAGCTTTGAGAAGGGCAATATCAGCACATCTCATGACATGAGATGGCTCAAATATGATCTCTCCTCTCTCAACATCCTCTCCTCTTCTGGCAACGTTCTTTCCGGGATGGACTTCTGAGAAAACCTCGATGAAATCTCCAGTCTGCAGGACATCCTCGACCATCACAACCGCATCGGTTCCTTCTGGAAGCCTCTCACCTGTGTTAACCGGAACAGCCTTCATCTCAGCCGCTCTGTCCGAGATCTCCATTATTACTGGAGAGCTCTGGGATGCTCCGTATGTATCTCTTGCCCTGACCGCAAATCCATCCATTGCAGCCCTGTCAAAAGGCGGGCAATCAACCGGAGAGACCACTTCCTCAGCCAGAGCGCATCCAAGAGCTTCCTCGACAGGAACCTCCCTGACAGCGGGATTAAGGTTATCAAAAATTATTTTAAGAGCGTCTTCTACCCTTACCGTCTCCTTTATTTCCATTTACCCACCAGCTACCGGTGGAAATATCGCTATCTCATCCCCTTCCCTGAGCTCTTTCTGAAGCTCGGAGTGTATTCCGTTGACCATTATGTTCAGACTCTTGTTTAGCTCTCCATCCGGAAATATCTTCTCCTCAAGGGCAGGATATTTCTTTATAATTTCTCTGAGAGCCTCTTCGAGGGTTTCTGCCTCAACAAAATCTTCTTTCACTCCAGCTATCTCTCTAAGATTTGCAAAGAGCTTGATCTTAACTCTTGGCATGTCCGGAAATATGAAGTTCAGAAATATAAAGAGTTTGCTTTATGTTCTTCACTCATCTTGAAGGAGTCCTCAGGATTTTTCCCTTTGAATCTATTGTGACGAGCAGAGGGCCAAAATTCTCGACTTCGAGGACCCAAATGCATTCCGGCATTCCGAAATCCTCGAACCAGTGGACATCTTTCACCTCTTTAACCTTTTCTGCAGCGAGAGCTGCACATCCTCCGGGAAAGAGCGTCACGATGCATCCAAATTTTCTGCAGGCTTCAGCCGTCTTCTGACCCATGAAACCCTTTCCAACAATGAGTTTGATTCCGGTTCTCTCTATGAAATCCGCTTCAAGACTCTCCATTCTCGTGCTCGTTGTCGGTCCTATTGAGAGGCATTCCCATCCATTTTCAGTTTGTCTCATCACAGGTCCCGCGTGAAAAATTGCGAGTCCTCTGAGGTCAACCGGGGGCATAATTCCATCTCTCACAACTCTTATATGCACAGCGTCTCTCGCTGTAACAAGAGTTCCTGTGAGATAGATGAAATCTCCGGCACTTATCTCTCTGATATCCTCATCAGATATCGGGGTTCTGAGATGAAACTCTCTCTTCATACTTCCACCTTCCTTCGAGAATGTGATGGAATGGAGAAACTGAGATCCGAGTTGACGGTCATCAAACCTTTTCTGTGAGCCCAGCATCCAAGATTTATCGCAATACCGCGAGTTGCGGGATGTGTGAAGGAATATTCAACAAATACATCCAGAACAGAGATCTTTCCTCCGAGTCCCTGAGGACCAAGTCTGAGATTATTTAGTCTCTCTTTAAGAAGATTTTCAAGTTCTGCAACCTCTTTTCTCGGATTTCTGGATCCAATTTCTCTGAGCAGAGCCTTCTTCGAGAGCAATGCGGCGGTTTCAGCTGTCGTGCCTATGCCTATTCCAACAACCTGCGGAGGACAGGCATTTGGAGCATATCTTTTCATCGTCTCTATCACAAATTCCAGAAGTCCTGCATAACCTTCAAATTCGGCAGGTGTCAGAACCTTTGCTCTTCCCGGAAGACTCGTTCCTCCTCCAGCGAGATAGCAGTAAATCTCCAGATGATCCTCATCCGGAAGGAGCTCAACATCTATGAAGGGAATTCCCGTCCCAACATTATCTCCTGTGTTCCTCTTGGTAAAGGGATCTGCACAGTTGTGTCTGAGGGGAACCTCAAAAGTCGCCCTTCTTGTCCCTTCGGTCAGTGCTCTTGGTATGAGATGAAGATACGGGAATTCTGTTCCGGCTCTCAGAAAGAACATCACGGCTCCCGTGTCCTGACAGAGCGGAACTCCTCTCTCCTCAGCAATTCGGACATTCTCGAGATATGTCTCGTAAATCTTCCTTGCCAGCGGATCCTCCTCTTCCTCATAAGCTCTTTTAAGAGCCGCAAGAACATCATCTGGAAGAGTTGTCGCAACAGTTCTCAGAAACTGAACCACCGCATCTTCGAGTATTCTGTAAGATTCCGCGGACATGTTAGCGGATTTAAGAGAATTGAGGGTATATTAAATTTATTTTGAAGATTTTCCTGATCTGGCAATGAACCATTTGGTGTCTGCCAGGACCACTGAAGTCTCGATCTGACGTTCGGAAATTGACCAGTAACGTTTCAGCAGCTCATCCTTTTCATGAAGCGGAACCATTCGAAAACCCTGCTTTTCATAGAAACTGATGGCCCAGCTGGCATCTGCCCAAGTTCCAACCAGCACGGGCCTGTTTGTCAGTCTTAACAGGTGATTCAGCAACTTCGTCCCTATTCCCTGCCTTTGTTTAGCCCTTCGAACATAGGCATGCCTTATCAAGGCCACATCCTCAACATTTTGAAGTCCCATCACACCAACAAGTTCGCGTTCCTCCTCATATCCCCAAAATCTTACACCCGCATTAATCTCCCGCTGCAGCTCCTCTTCTGACATGTGAGGCTCCCTGTACAGATCAGCGGGAATGACGCCTCTATAAGCTCTGGCGGCGTCATTGATGATTTCAAGGATGGATTCAAAATCCTCTTCAGCGCATCGGCGAATCCTACCCTTCAACATTTCACCACTCATTTAAACGCTCCTAACGAAAAAATCTTTTGAGAGACTTTAAAGAAAACTGTTGCTGCCCAGTCAGCTGGTTTTAGTTGCGAGAGCCGGGCTTTTTGAGTTTCCACTTTTATTTGTATTCTAATCGTTTTTGCTCAAAATCGGAACCAAGGAATTGTTGTCCAAAAATAAAGCATGGAATCGGAGCTTTCAGGTCAATGGAGGGATAATGAGGTGTCCGATGAGGTTTAGCCCTTTCAGCAGGCCAATGAATAACACTGTTCCAGCAATTGAAAGAAACTGTGGCGATAGAATTAGAAGATCTTTCAATCCCACTTTGGTCTGATTTCAACGGTGGTCCGTCTGGAATCGGAGGAAATACTTCCGTAATCCTTTCAATCCCATTTTGGTCTGATTTCAACAAACACTTGTTCTCGTTCTCTATAGAAATACAATGAAGTAGCTACCTTTCAATCCCATTTTGGTCTGATTTCAACGACAACTACAAGATAAGACACATCTTCATCAATGCAGACTTTCAATCCCATCTTGGTCTGATTTCAACGATTGGCTAACGAGCAAAGTAAGTGACATCAAAGATCTTTCAATCCCATTTTGGTCTGATTTCAACGCTGTAAATCCTCTTTCTGCAGAACTTGCCAGCTCTCTTTCAATCCCATTTTGGTCTGATTTCAACTGGGTTCTGCTCGATTAGTTTGAGATCCACGAGAGCCTTCTTTCAATCCCATTTTGGTCTGATTTCAACGAGCCTACAGAATAAACAGAGCACTAAACGAGAGAGTCTCCTTTCAATCCCATTTTGGTCTGATTTCAACTCGGGAACACGAAAGTTCTGGCATTGCGGAGGGACGAGCTTTCAATCCCATTTTGGTCTGATTTCAACAAGCCTACGAAATAGCTTTTGCCGGATCCTGTAACTCCTTTCAATCCCATTTTGGTCTGATTTCAACGCAAAGAAGAAAGGAGGCTTTAACTGGAAGCTTACAACTTTCAATCCCATTTTGGTCTGATTTCAACACTTCCCCTTATACTCCTTTTTGTTCAAGCTCAGGAATCTTTCAATCCCATTTTGGTCTGATTTCAACCGTGACCGAAGCATTT
>JACIWD010000048.1 GCA_014361165.1 Candidatus Mnemosynella bozhongmuii | reverse complement strand
CTCTCAGCCTCTCTTGCATGAATCACCACCGGCTTTTCAAGCTCCTCCGCAAGCTTCAGAAACTTCAGAAAAACTTTTCTCTGAATTTCTCTCATCTCCTCTCTTCTCTCCCTGTAAAAATCAAGCCCTATCTCTCCTATCGCCACTGCATCCTCTGCATGCGTCTTTATGAACTCAATGTTCTTCTCAACCGCCCTGAGATCTCTCAGATCATTCGGAGACTGACCGAAGGTTAGCCAGATGCCATCAAAATTTTTGAAGAGGGAGAGAGCTCTTCTGTTGCTGCTGAGGTCTATTCCTGAATTGATGATCAGCACACCTCTTTCAATGGCTCTCTGAATGACCTCTTCTCTATCCCTGTTGAAGGAGGGAAAATCGAGATGGGCGTGGGAGTCAATCACTCTTCCCCTCATCCCTCATCATCAACCTGTTTATCGCATTTATCATGGCTTCAACCGATGCCATCACGATGTCTTCATGGGCACTCCTTGCTGTTGAAATTCTTCCCCTGTCATCCTCTATTCCTATAACGACCTCTCCGAGAGCATCAGAACCTCCGGTGATCGCCTCAATTCTGAAATCTCTCAGCCTGATGTCCATCTGATCTTTCAGTATGCTCCTCACAGCTTTTACCGCAGCATCCACCGGTCCAACTCCTATTTCGGCACCCCTCCTCTCCTCACCTCTTATTTTCGCTCTTATCACCGCAGTGGGCGTTATTCTGTTTCCTGTCATGACCGAGAGCTCTTCAAGCACAAAGGGCCTCTCTCCTCCTCTGACCTCGCAGGTGATTTCGGCTATGGCCACGAGGTCAGCGTCCGTAACATGCTTGCCCTTGGCTGCAAGCTCCTTCACCTTCCTCATAATCTCATTCAGCTCCTCCTCGCTTGGATGGATTCCGTATTCGCTGAGAATCGCTTTTATACCGTGTCTTCCCGCATGCTTTCCTGCAACTATTCTTCTTCTGTGCCCCACCATTTCAGGAGTCATGACACCTGGTTCGAAGGTCTCGTAGTTCTGAAGGACTCCGTGAGAGTGAATTCCGCTCTCATGAGAGAACGCATTCTCTCCGACTATCGGAGTCGTTGGAGGAAGTCTTATTCCGCTGTATCTCTCAACCAGCTTTGAAGTCTCATAAAGGAGTTCGGTCTTTATATTCGTCTTTGCTCCGAAGAGAGAGTGAAGAATCATCACAGTCTGCGCAAGATCTGCATTTCCGGCTCTCTCCCCTATTCCATTCACCGTGACCTGAACCTCTCTTGCTCCTCCAAGCACACCGGCGAGAGTGTTGGCAACAGCCATTCCGAAGTCATTGTGGCAGTGCACATCTATGAGAGGAGCTCTGCTCTTCGTCACCTCTCTCACGATTTCAATCATGGTGAAAGGTGTCGCTATTCCGACCGTATCGGGAACGTTCACAACATCTGCTCCGGCTTCAACCACTCTGGAGTATATCTCAACGAGATAATCTATCTCTGTTCTCGTCGCATCCATCGCGGAGAACATGCATTCCATGCCGTGATCTTTGACATACTCAACTGCCTTCACCGCATCTTCTTTTACCTCTTCTTTGCTCTTCCCGAGAACATATTTCCTCTGGACTTCCGAGGTTGGGACAAAGACATGAATCATGTCAACATCTGCCTCGATGCACTCATCTATGTCCTCCTTCCTGATTCTTGCAAGGCCGCAGACTTTGGCTCTCGGTCTTTCCCTGACAACTTTCCTGACCATCTCCTTCTCCCATTCAGATGATGCCGGAAAACCAGCTTCTATGACGTCCACTCCCAGAGCATCGAGCTGCCTTGCTATCGAAAGCTTTTCATCCTCTGTAAAAGAAACTCCCGGTGTCTGTTCTCCATCTCTCAGAGTTGTGTCAAAAATGTAGACTCTCTCTCCCTTAATTCCGGTGTAAAAGGCAATCCCTCACCATGGTTTATCACTCCGAGAAGAAAATGATAAGCCCACAATATAAATCTTTGTTTTCCCGTTCCTCTGAATTCCGAAAGCGTTTTCTTCTCACCTTCGAAATAAATCTCTGAGATGTATCTCCCTCTTTACAATCGCTGGATAACTGTAATAAGGGAGGGAGATCGCTGGAAGTGCACGAGATGCGGAAAATGCTGCACAAGCTATGCAGTCGAGCTCAATGATGAGGATTTAAAGAGATTCAGCTCTTCTGAAATTGAAATTCTTGAAGA
>JACIWD010000047.1 GCA_014361165.1 Candidatus Mnemosynella bozhongmuii | reverse complement strand
GATGTAGAGGCAGTAAACTCTGTCTTCAAGCTCACCTCTCTTTGAGAGCTTGAAAAGATAGTCTATAATTGCGAGAAATCCGGCAAGAGTCTTTCCCGTTCCAGTTGGTGAGCATATCAAAATGTTTCTTCTCTTTGCAATCTCAACTATGGCATGCCTCTGAGGAGGACTGAAAGAGCCGTACCTCTTTCTGAACCATTCCGCGACAATAGGTTCGAGATGTCTGAATATCTCCTCATCTGAATATTCCCTTGAGCTCTCTATCACACCTTCCTTATCTCCCCTTCTTCATAAAATTCCTTGTGTTCAGGGCATCTTTTCAGAAAATACTCTGCAATTTCAGAGGCAACGTTTATTCCGGTTGCTTTCTGAAAGCCCTTCCAGGAAGGAGAGGAGTTCACCTCAAGAACGTATCTTCTTTCCCCCTCTTCTGCTATGTCCACACCGCAGATCTCAGCACCGAGAGTTCTGGCTGAGAGAACTGAGAGTTTTCTGAGCTCTTCATCGAGCTCGCAAATCTCTGTTCTTCCTCCTCTTGCAACATTCGTGACGGGAGAACCCTCTTTAATTCTGTAAACCGCTCCGAGAACTTTTCTCCCTATGACAAAGGTTCTTATGTCCCTTCCTCCGTGTTCCAGAAATCTCTGGAGATATCCTCTTTCACCTTTCTCGAGAATTCTGATTCCTTCGCCTCTCGATCCAAAAACCGGCTTCTTTATGATTTTCCCGGCCCTTCGCATAAAAATCTCTGAAATCTCATCGCTCTCTGTTATCAGAGTCTCCGGAACAGGTATTCCAGCTGAGAATAGTCTGATTGTGGCCTCCATCTTATCCACGCATCTCTCAATGCTTTCCGGAGTGTTCACAACAGGAACTCTTCTGTTCAGAATCCGGAATATGTTCATTCTCGCCGTTATTTCCTCCCAGCTTCCTGTTCCCGGACCCCTGAAGTAAATTGCATCTGCCTGAATCTCGGGAAGAATTCTCAGCCCGTCATCAATCAGAAGGGAGAAATCGGATGGTCTGAAGCTGAGAGTCTCTATTCCCCTCTTCTGCATCTCCTTTTCAATCTCCTCAATCTCCCAGGTTCTTTTTGAGTAAACCAGGGCAACCCTCATAGTTCAATCTCACCCAGATGAACCGAGGTTGAAAGAAGAACTCCAGCAATTCCACATGAACTCAGAAGATCTAGGTCATCCTTTCTGACTCCTCCACCTATGATAACCGGCTTCTCAGAGATGCTCAGAATCTCCTCAAGCTCCTCCCTTCTCCACCCTTTCTTTGTCCCGACTCTGCTGATATCGAGTATTATTATCTCTTCCACGGGAGTGTCATTCAGAAACTCCAGAACATCTCTCAGATCTCTCCACCCTCCCAGAATTCTTCCGTCCATCATATCAACACTCGCAATGCATCCCTCGGCTATTTCAAAGAGCCTCCTCCCGGCAGTCTCTGTTCCGAGAACAGGAGTGCATCCGAGATCCCTCACCCTTCTGAGCCCTTCTTCATCTCTCACTCCGCAATCCGCCATTACACTGGCTTTCTGCGAGAGCATCTCTATTATTCTGAAATTGTCTCCTTTTCCTTCAATCGCATCGAGATCCGCAACATAGAGTTCTCTCACCCGTAGAGTCTCGAGAATTTCAAGAGGATCCGAACTTCTCACAACTCTGCTGAACTTTTCAACAGGCTCGTATTTCTCTCTCTCACCTCTGAAGGCATGAACAGCGATTCCATTTCTCAGATCCATCACGAAGATTTTCCTCAATTTCCTCTCCCCCGGAGTTTATGATGGTAAGGATTTTAAATAAAGGGATCGTAAGGTTACCAAAAAGGGGAGCGGTGATGAGGTTTGTTTGTGGAGAAGCTTGAAGAAGCAAAACTGGGCCTGACTTTTGATGACGTTCTTCTAATTCCATCCGAATCTTCAGTTGAACCGATAGAGACTGATGTGAGGACTCTTTTCTCGAAGAACATATCTCTGAATATTCCGATTGTGAGTGCCGCGATGGACACTGTCACTGAGGTGGATATGGCGATAGCAATGGCATCTCACGGAGGAATTGGAGTCATCCACAGAAACATGAGCATAGAGGAGCAGGTGGAGATGGTAAAGAAGGTGAAAAAGGCTCAGGCTCTTATTGTCAGGGATGTGATAACGATCTCTCCTGAAAGCACGGTTAAGGAAGCATGGCAGATAATGGAAAATGAAGGGGTCAGCGGAATTCCTGTTGTTGACGGAGAGAAGCTAATCGGAATAGTTAGCAGAAGAGACATAAGGTCTCTTCAGAAATCTCAGATGGACAGAAAGGTCAGGGAAATCATGACATCTGATCTGGTTGTGTGCTCCGAGGACACGAGCATAGAGGAGGCACTCAATCTGATGCACGAGCACAGAGTTGAGAGACTCCCGGTTGTGGAGAACGGCAAGCTCGTTGGCATGATAACCCTTCAGGACATACTGACCAGAGAGAAATATCCGAATGCGGTGAGGGATGAGAAGGATCGTCTGAGAGTCGCCGCTGCAGTTGGACCGCTGGATTTAAAAAGGGCAATTGCGCTCGATAAAGCCGAGGTTGATGCAATAGTTGTCGATACAGCTCATGCTCACAATCTGAATGTTGTTAAGGGGGCAAAGAAGATAAAGGAGGAGGTCTCCGCCGATGTTGTTGTCGGGAACATTGCAACCGGAGAGGCTGCTGAGCTCCTTGTTGATTTTGCCGATGCTATAAAGGTTGGCGTCGGTCCCGGTTCGATCTGCACAACCCGGGTTGTCGCAGGAGTTGGAGTTCCCCAGCTAACAGCAGTTGCCTCCGTTGCAGATGTTGCGAGAAAGCACGGAGTCCCTGTGATTGCAGACGGGGGCATAAGGTTCTCCGGAGATATAGCAAAAGCCATTGCATGCGGAGCGGATAGTGTGATGCTCGGAAATCTTCTCGCAGGAACCGATGAGGCTCCGGGAAGAACAATTGTCATTCAGGGGAGGAAATACAAGCAGTATCGCGGAATGGGCTCTCTCGGTGCGATGAGCAGCGGGCTCTCCGGAGATCGTTACTTCCAGAGGAATACCACAAAGTTTGTGCCTGAAGGCGTCGAGGGAGCAATTCCATACAGGGGTTCTGTTTCGGATGTTCTCTATCAGCTGGTTGGAGGTCTCAGAGCCTCTATGGGATATGTCGGGGCAAGAACTCTTGAAGAGATGAGAAGGAAGGGCAGGTTCATCAGAATAACAGGTGCCGGGAGAGAGGAGAGCCATCCGCACGACATCCTGATAACAGATGAGGCGCCGAATTATCCGCTGAGAACCTGAGATACATCTCTTTATTTTTTGAGAAAGTCTCTCGTCCATCTTTAAACATTTCTGAACATTCTGAAACATTCAAAGGGGAAGAGAAACTTTCAGCACATTTTTATTCCGCAGTTATCAATCAAAATTCTGAGGTGATGAAAATGAAGAGGGTCATCTCGCTGCTCCTCGCGGCCCTGATACTCTCAGCAGGAGGTTTCGGAGCAGTCGCTCAGGAAAATGCGACCGAAAGCTCTTCACCGGGAGACCTGACGATAAATGAGAGTGAATCGACAGAAGAATCTCTGAATCTTCCGCCCGGAATCTATCTTGCGATGGTTCTCTCCCAGATAAGGATGGAGATAAAGGGCAACGCAACCGCTGTTATGCTGAAATACAGATTGATGCACAATGCAAACGAGAGCGAGGTTGCAGAGATTGTGATGAATAAAACCGAGGAGCTGAGAAACCTCATCCAGGAGAAGCTTCAGCAGAAAGAGCAGCTCATCCAGAGGTATCAGAACGGGGAGATAAATGAGACCGAGTTTGCATTTGAGATGCTGAGAATAAACATGGAGTTCAGAAATGCTGTGAAGGAGCTCATGGCTCTTGAGGAATGCTACGGGAACTTCAGCATGAAAGTTAAGATGAAGCTCATGGAGAGGGGAATCAATGCAACTGCAATAGAGATGCTCAAGATGAAAGCGAGAGAGATGAGCGGAGGAGATGTCGGGGAGATTGCGAAGACGATAAGAGAAATGAGGGTTGCGAAGGTGAAGATGGAGAATAAGGAGAAAGTGAGGGGAGCTGAGGAAGAGTCTGAGAACGAAGAAGTCGAAAGAACCGCGGGAGCAGGAAGTGAGGTAAAGGAGAAGGTGAAGGAAGCTGTTGAAGAGAAGGTTAATGAGAAGAAAGGAGGAGTTAATGAAAAAAGAGGAAGGGGGAGGAGTTCGTGAGAGCGAAATTAGTTCCCGTCCTCCTCTCAATGATTCTGTTTCTCTCCCATGCTTCAATGGCTCAGGAAATTTCTTCAGAGTGGGTCATCACAATTCAGAAGGACGGAAGTGCTGAAATTTCAATAAAGCACATCATTCCAGTCGAATCTCAGGAGATCTGGGATGAACTCTCGAGATTTCTCGATGAGCAGATGCTCTCGTCATACCAGCAAACCATCTCTGAAATCATAGCAGAGCTCTCAGAAAGCACGGGAAGAGAGATGAGCATCCATTCATGGAGCATTGAGAAAAAGTTCGTGGAGAATCATGGAGAGATTGTCATATCTTTCGTCTGGGAGAATTTCTGCAGTTCGGGTGAAGGGAAGCTGAACCTGGAGGTCCTCGAAGGCTTCGTCATACCCGAGGGCACGAAGCTCGTGATCAGAGCTCCAGAGGGGACGAGCTTCTCAGAGGTCTCTCCTCCAGCAGATGAGATGGATGAAAGTTCAGTCACATACATCGGTCCGAATACTCTCGAAAACCTGAGAATCACTCTCAGCGGTGCTGAGGAAACTCCAGGCTTTGAGCTCGCTGCAGCCCTGATTGCAGCCTTTCTTGCCACTATCCTCCTGAAGGCAAATTCCAGAGTCTGAACAAAAATCATCTCTCCTTATTTTTAATCTTCATTCATGGCTGGGAGTGTGATGCATTCACTGTGCTCTTCATCTAAGCAGAAGGCCTCTTCGGACAGACATTTTAAGGTTCAATCAGAAAATCCTTTATAGGTTCTCTCCATCTCTCTTCTCTGATGCTCGTCGGAGTTGATGTTGGCGGAACAAACACTGATGCCGTGATAATAGATGAGGAGATTCACACGCTCAAGGTTCCGAATGAGGAAGGAATAGAGGCAATTCTGAAGAAGCTTCCCGGAATGAGGAATGAGGGCAGAGTTGCGGTCAGCACATCTCTTCCGCTGAATCTTCTGCTGAGCAGAGCTCACGAACATCCCACGCTCACACTCCTCTTTCCCGGACCTGGACTGAATTTCTCCTCGAAGGGAGTGGTTCTCAGAGGATGCGTAAATCACAGAGGGGATGTTGTTGAGGAGATTGACGAAAATGAAATCCGGGAGGCTCTCAGGAGAAATTCCTATGACAACATAGCGGTGGCATCAAAGTTCAGCACAAGAAATTCGGAGATTGAGGAGAGAGTTCTCGAAATTGCAAAGGAGTTTCTTCCAGAGAGCGCGATTGCCCTCTCTCACCACTGTGGAGGGCTGAGCTATCCTCTGAGAATAAACACCACGGTGGTGAATGCAAAAATAAAAAGAACTGTTTTTGAGCTTGTGGAAACCATAAGAGCTCATTTTGATAATTTCCTCTTTTTCAGAGGAGATGGCGGTCTCATGCCGTATCGTCTCGCTCTTGATAATCCCTCCTCTCTCTACAATTCCAGTCCTGCTGCAGTTGCTCTCGGGGCATCTTTTTTGAGCGGAGAGAGTGACGCTCTCGTTGTCGACATAGGAGGGACCACAACTGATTTCGTGATTCTTGAGAAAGGACTTCCCAGGATATGCGAGAATGCGGTAATTCTCGGAGAGAAAACCCTCGTCAGATGCGTCAGCTCGGTTTCGATTCCCTATGGAGGAGACTCTCTCGTCTCGGAAGGAGAACTTCTCCCGAGGAGGGAGGGCAAGCCTGTTGCCTTCGGCGGAGAAAGGCCAACTCTCACGGATGTTTTAAATGCGGAGGGCTTTGAAATCGGAGATTATCGGGCCTCCCGCAATTGCAGTGAGCTGAAGGAGTGGGATACTGCAGAGATTCTCGATGGATTCCTCAAAAAGGTTGCGAAGAAGATCATGGAGTTCTCTCCGGAGAAGGTCATCCTCGGAGGTTATCTCTCAAAATATCTTCAGGAGCTCATAGCCAGAAAAATATCTTCGAAGGTGATTGTTCCGAAGTTCAGCGAGGTTATGAATGCCTTCGGAGTTGCAGTATCAAGAATCAGCCTCACGCTCTATGCGAGGTTTGATACCGTGCTCTCGAGAGCATCCTTCAACGGAGTCATCGAGAATTCGCCCTTCCCTGAGGGAAGCTCACCGTCAGAAGATGAAATCATCGAAGAGGCAAAGAGAAAACTCATCCAGATTGTCAGAAATGAAGGTTTTGAGGCAGAGGAGGAATTCGAGCTCATACATTTCAACTCGTATCCTGTTGTGAGAGGGGGATGGAGAAGAGGGATAATTGCAGATGTCATCATCCAGCTGAAGCCCGGAATATCTGAAAGAGCTGAAGAACTGAGAAAAGGGGGATTTTAGAATGGTTACCGGAATAGTTTACCACAGGAAATATCTTGAGCATGAGCAGAGCCCAACACATCCTGAGAGGAGGGAGAGACTCTCCTACACAATGGATCAGCTTCTCGAAGAGGGCATCTTTGACTCTCCCGAAATAAAGATTCTCGAACCATTCGAAGCATCCATTGAAGATGTTCTTGAAGTTCATACAGAGGAATACATCGAATTTCTCAGAAGGAAGAGCAGAACAGGGGGAATCATAGACTGGGACACGAATATTCCTGTTGGAGTCTTTGAAGTTGCTCTTCTTTCCGCGGGAGGGGCCATAAGAGCAGCTGATGCGGTTTTAAGAGGAGAGGTGAAAAATGCCTTCGCCATGATAAGGCCTCCAGGACATCATGCGAAACCCGACATAGGGGCGGGATTCTGCTATCTGAACAACATGGCAATCATGGTGAAATGGCTTCAGAAGAGGGGTTTCAGAAGAATTCTCATTCTCGACTGGGATGCCCATCACGGAGACGGCACCCAGGAGGTATTCTACGATGATCCCTCTGTTCTCTTCATCTCAACCCATCAGATGCCGCTTTATCCGGGAACAGGATATCCTCATGAGTGCGGAATAGGGGACGGCGAGGGCTTCACGATAAACATTCCTCTTCCTCCGGGAACCTCGGATGAGGGTTATCGCATGGTTCTCGAAGAAATCATAAAACCGGTTGCAGAGGAGTTCTCACACGAGTTCATAGCAATCTCTGCGGGTCAGGACAATCACTTCACAGATCCGATAACCGAACTTGCGCTCACAGCAAGAGGCTATGCAGAGCTCATGAAGGAAGCGGTTAACCTTTCTGAGAGATTCTGCAGCGGAAGGCTCGTTGCAGTTCTTGAAGGAGGTTACAGTGTTGAGGCTGCACTGCCCTATACCAATCTCGGAATAATAGCCGCGATGGCCGGAATGGATATATCTCAGATCAGAGAGCCGGAGAACTATCTTCCACTTCTCAGAATGAGGAAGGATGAAGGAGCTCTCGTGAAGTTGAGAAGGAATATTGAAGAGGTGAGGAGAATTCATTCGAAATACTGGAGCTCTCTGAGGTGATGACTGAACGAGAATCCAGATGTTCCTCATTCGTCCTCACTATAGATGAAAATGTCTTCAATTCTGACTCCAAAAAGCCTTGCAATTTTGAATGCGAGCTTTAAAGATGGATCGTATTTCCCTTTCTCAATGGCTATTACTGTCTGCCTGGAGACCCCAAGTCTCTTTGCAAGCTCTTCCTGAGTCATATCATGCATTGCCCGGTAGACTTTCAGCCTGTTTTTCATAATCCACCAAGAGTTGAAGCATAATAGCGATAGAAAATCAGATATGCGATCAGAATCAGGCATGTGATGAAT
>JACIWD010000046.1 GCA_014361165.1 Candidatus Mnemosynella bozhongmuii | reverse complement strand
GCGGGAGTGAAGACAGGTGAGACCGGAGCAATAGAGGTTGATGAGCACATGAGGACGAGCATCGAGGATATCTATGCTGCAGGAGACTGCTGCGAAACAAGGAATCTTGTCACAGGGAAGAGGAGTTACATGCCTCTTGCGACTATAGCGAACAAGATGGGCTATGTTGCCGGAGTGAACATAGCGGGAGGAAATCTCAGGTTTCCCGGAGCTGCGGGAACGAGAATAACAAAGTTTCATGAGGTTCAGATAGGGAGAACAGGTTTGAGCGAAAGAGAGGCACTTGAGGAAGGATTTGAAGTCCAGTCAGCATTCATAAAAGCACCTTCCCGGGCAAAGTACTATCCAGATGGCAGGAGCATCTATCTGAAGCTGATATGCGAGAGAGACTCAAGAAGAATTCTCGGAGCTCAGATCTCGGGTTTCGAGTCTGTTTTAGCTAGATTGAACTCTGTTGCAGTTGCCCTCTCAGCTCGGTTTACTGTGAGAGATCTCTTTTTTGCGGATTTTCCCTATGCTCCTCCTCTCTCAACAGTCTGGGACCCTCTGGTGATAGCTTCAAGAAGGCTCGGAATCGAAAAGTAAATATCATGCTAGGGGAATTCTCCATCCATGGATCGGCTCTTTGAACTTCTGAAAAGATTTTCAGAGGCTCCCGGAATCTCCGGTTATGAGGACGGAGTTCGGGAGGTTTTGAGAAGAGAGCTCGAAGGTCTTGTGGATGAAATCAGAGAGGACACTCTTGGAAATCTCATAGGTGTTAAAAGAGGGGAGAGACCCTCAATCATGCTCGCTGCCCACATGGATGAAATCGGACTGATGGTCAAACATATAGATGAGGACGGATTCATAAAGTTCGTGAAGATTGGAGGATGGTTTGATCAGACTCTCCTGGATCAGAGAGTCCTTCTTCTAACCGAAAACGGTCCTGTTTACGGAGTGATAGGTTCCAAACCGCCGCATGTGATGAGTGAGGAGGAGAGGAAAAAGCCAGTAAAGGCAGAGGACATGTTCATAGACATAGGCGCCTCCTCAAGAGAGGAGGTTGAAAAGGCAGGAGTTCGCATCGGAACTCCTGTGGTTCTCGAGAGGAGCTGCGTGAGGTTAATCGGAGACAGGGTCTGCGGCAAGGCCTTTGACGATAGAGCCGGAATTGTTGCCATGATTGAGGCCATCAGGAGAGCTGAAACCGGTTCTCAGATTTATGCTGTTGCAACTGTTCAGGAGGAGGTCGGACTTAAAGGTGCGAGAACTTCTGCCTATGCTCTCGAACCGGATGTTGCGATTGTTCTGGAGACGTGCATAGCAACAGATTCTCCTGGATTCAGGGAGAAGAAGAGCATAAAGCTGGGAGGGGGTCCTGCAATAACGGTTGTTGATGCTTCGGGAAGAGGCATCATAACCCATCAGAAGGTTCTCAGATGGATGAGAGAGACTGCAGAGGAGTTCGGAATACCGTTTCAGCTTGAGGTCTCGGATGGAGGCACAACCGATGCAACTGCAATCCATCTGACAAAATCGGGAATTCTCGCAGGAGTGATCAGCGTGCCAACAAGATACATCCACACCTCGGTGAGCATTCTCTCTCTCGGAGACCTTGAGAACTGCATCGAGCTGACGAGAAGGTGCATTGAAACAGCGCCGAAATTTTTCAAACCATGATCGTTCTCTGCCTTGTAAACACCTACAACAAACTCATTCTCCATGAAATTCATCTGAGAACGATAGCAAGAGCTGCACCTCTCTGCTATGCCTATGATCTTCATCTGGCGCTCATGGACTTCAGCTTCTGGAAGGATAAGGAAGAGGTTGTCAGAGCCATCAGGGAATACACAACGATAGGGGAAAGAGGGGAATATCTCGAGAGACTTCACGAAAGCGGAAAATTTCACCTCATAGAGAAAATTCCGGCGCATTTTGGGGAGGTGATTGTCACAACTTCAAAACCTGATGAGAGGAAGAGGGTTAAACCCTCCGATCTTTTCGAATTTGCGGAGAGGAAATCTCTCACATTCCTCATTGGACTCGGACGAAAGGGACTTCCAAAGGAGTTCTTTGAGAGCTATAAATATCACTTTGACATAACCGGGAAGGGGGTGAGTCTTGAAACCTGCTCTGCTATTGGCGCAATTGCCTTTTTCGCTTCAGAACTTCAGAAGAGGAGGAATGAGAAGAGAGGTTCGAATGTTTGAAGCCTCTCATGATTCCCTTGGTTTAAAGCCAGATGTATTGATCGAAAAGTCATTTCATCTTGCTTCTTGAACTCCGCCTTTTCTTCGACTTCGGCCTTCTTGCTCGGGAAATCCTTAAAGTAGATTTGTGGAGTTATCGCTCTGGCTGCTAAATTTATATTTACTAAACTCTCAATTTGGAACTATGAACTGCCCCAAGTGCGCAACGGAAGGTTGGAAGGTTCAGCTTCTAACTGTTGGAGCTCACGTCAGAGAAGAGCTTTGGGGTAAAGTTAGGGGTGATTTTTACTTCTGTCCCTCTCCTGAATGCGATGTCGTTTATTTCGGCAGCGAGGTTTTTGGCATTGCAGATTTAAAAACGAGGGTTGGGTGGAAGGTTAAGGACGAGCCAAAGCCTGTTTGCTACTGCAACAGAGTTACCGAGAAAGCTCTGAGGGAAGCAGCGGATAAGTTTGGCAGAGAAAAAGCTCTGGAAGTAACGGGTGCCGGAAAGGGGAAGTGGTGCGTTGTAACGAATCCTTCCGGGAGATGCTGCCACCGGCAGCTGGAGAAACTTGGATTTCCAGTTAAAGCTGATAAGGAGGTAAAAAAGAGGGTTGAACTTAAGCTTCAGGGACTTACCTGCATGGGCTGTGTGAGTGCTGTAAAAGCAGCGCTTGAAGAGGCTGGGGCGAGAGTTATCGAAGTTGGGCTGGAAAGGGCTGTGGTTGAGGTCGATGAGGGAGCTGAGCTGGAAAGTCTCGTCAGGGCTGTGAAAGATGCGGGATACTCTGCTAAATAGGTCCGATGGGAGAGGTTATCGGAGGAGGGCTAAAAGTTTTTAACGAAAAAAAGAGAATCAGGTGTATGGAATTCAAAATCGAGGAAGATAAGATATCCCTTTACGTTAACTCCAAGAGAGTTTCTTGGGTAGTTTACAGGCAGAGTGGAGATGAAATAGAGCTTCTTGCCACCTTCACGGCAAAGGGGGAGGAGGGGAAGGGTTATGCTTCAAAAGTTGTTGAAAAAGCTCTGGATTACGCCAGAAGCTTCGAAAAGATTAAGATTTCGTGCCCATACATCAAGCACTGGATTGGGAAACACGGTTTTGACAGAAAGGTTGAGTACACGAAGCTCCTTGAGTTTAAGGAGGCGCTGGAGAAGTTCAACCGCTTCCACTCTCCCGAAGCTGTAGCAGAGTTCATGAGAGAAGATGGCGATTTGGTTTACGTCAAATTTACCGGTCCCTTCTGCGTGAGCTGTGGAGTTTACGATTACTTTGAGGACGTAACTCAGGATGCTGATGCGGAGGTTGTGGACTACGAAGAAGTGGAGGATGGTTTTGTTGTGAAGTACAGGCTGCTATAGTGGCTTGCAAACATTACCTTCACACACAATTTCTGCTGAGTCTCTCAAAACCAGCTTGAATGGCCTGTAAAGCTTGAGCATCTCTTCAAGGATGAAGGTGCAGTAACCCCCTTCTTCGAGCTCACCTATGTCAGCATCCCGGGAGGCGTAAAATCCACCGCTCTCGTCACTGCCGTAGTGCTTGTAGTAATCCACGACCCCTCTTGCAGTTCTTGCGTAGAGTTCTTTTCCTGTAAGCTGATAGGCAATGCTGTAAAGCTGCAGAAGCTCGGCGTTATCGTAAAGCATCTTTTCGAAGTGCGGAATATGCCAGTGCTCGTCGGTAGAATAGCGGAAGAAACCGCCGAGAAGCTAATCATAGACGCCTCCCATTGCCATTGCATCGAGGCTGATTTCTGCAGCCTCTCTGAACCCATCTTCCCGAGTAAAGAAGTGGTGAGTCAGCAGAAGCTCAAGTGCCTTGGCATGATGGAATTTGGGAGCGTGGCCGATACCTCCGTTGACATAGTCGATAGCAGAGGTTATTGCCATTATTCCCTTTTCCAAAACTTCACTGCCCATCTCACCGCTAAAATCTCCCTCGTTATACCTTTTAAGATATTCTGCAACCTGCTTTGCTGATCCAAGAAGTTTTTCCCTCTCCCTTAACCATAAATCGGAAATTCTGAGCAGCAATGCTTTGAAGCTTTCTGGAGGAAAGTACGTTCCACCAAAGAAAGGCTTTCCATCGGGAGTGAGGAAAACAGTGAGAGGCCAACCCCTGTGCCTGTTGTTGCGAAAAACAAAATCCTGATATCTTCTGTCAACATCTGGCCTCTCGTCCCTGTCAACTTTCACGGCAACAAAGTTTCTGTTGATGATTTCGGCTATCTCCTCATTCTCGAAACACTTTTTCGCCATAACATGGCACCAGTGACACCAGACACCTCCGATTGATAACAAAATTGGCTTATTTTTTTGCTATTTCAAAAGCTTTTTCTCCACAGCTAAGCCATTTTACAGGCTGCTCAGCAGCCTTTCTGAGATAAGGGCTTGACGCATTTTTAAGCTCGTCCATCCATTCTACTTTACCTCATCATTAATAAAACTTCTTGCTACGAATTTCGAACAAAGAAAAATTTATTAGGAAAGAAATTTTAATATTGATGGGGATGATAACATGGAACTGTTTCAGACAGCCGACTGGAAGAAGGAGAAGCACGTGCCAGTAATTGAAATTTTGAAGGCTGAAGGTGGTGTTGTAGAGGCAAAGGTGAGTGTAGGAAAGGAAATTCCACACCCGAACACCACAGAGCATCACATAGCATGGATAGAACTCGTTTTTCAGCCTGAAGGCAGCAAGTTCCCCTACGTAGTTGGTAGGGTTGAATTTGCCGCCCACGGGGCATCAGTTGATGGCCCTAACACGAGCGGGGTTTATACTGAGCCAGTGGCAACGTTCACTTTCAAAGCAGAGAAATCTGGAAAGCTTACAGCCTTCTCCTACTGCAACATCCACGGCCTTTGGATGGGTGAGGCAGAGGTCAAGCTGGGGTGATTATGGTTAAGGTTCTCATTATTTTTCACTCCATCACTGGCAACACAATGGAGCTGGCAAAGGCCGTTGCAGAGGGTGCCAAAGAAGCTGGAGCGGAGGTGGTTGTAAAGAGGGTTCCGGAAACCATTCCGGCAGAAATTCTCGCAAAGAACCCTGGTTATGTTAAAGTCAAGGATGAGCTTGAGAGCTTCGATGTGGCTAAGCCAGAGGAGCTTGCGGATTACGATGCCCTAATTTTTGGCTCTCCAACACGCTTCGGAGTGATGTCATCTCAGATGAAGCAGTTCATCGACATGACTGGGAGACTTTGGATGGAAAGAAGGCTTGAGGGCAAGGTTGGTGCGGTTTTCACATCTAACGAGATGCCCCATGGCGGAAAGGAGGCAACACTGCTTTCCATGCTCCTCCCCCTCTTCGCCCATGGGATGATAATCGTTGGACTTCCTCCATCAAAGCAGCTTTACAGGGCTGGAAGCTACTATGGAGCGGCATCAACTGGAAAACCGAGGGAAGAGGATTTGCAGGTCGCAAAAATGCTGGGAAAGAGGGTAGCTGAGGTAGCAAAGAAGCTCAGCTAACTCTGAAAGCTATTGCGTCTCCCTTTGCGATTGTCTCTTATCTTCACTCTCTTTGCATGGCATTCTTGGAAGTCTCAAAACTTACTCTAATTGTTAACAGTAAAGAGAATTTGCGGGCAAATCGGAGAAACGTCATTCAACCTCATCTCAAAAGAGCTCCAAAAATTCCGGAAATTAAATCAAATTTTATGCGGAGGGCCGGATTCGAACCGGCGAACCCCTGCGGGAGGAGATCTTGAGTCTCCCGCCTTTGACCTGGCTCGGCAACCTCCGCATTCTCTCTAAAATTCCCTCATTCTCATCATTTTTAAGTCTTCTGATGTGAATCGTGGAACTAAAGTGTTTTATAACTTCATGAGAAAACATAAGTCATGATGATGGAGAGAATTCCCTATCCCGTGGAATCTCTCCCGGAGCATTACATATCTCCTCTCGGAGGGTATTCCTCAGAGCTTGACAGGTGGGAGATAGGAATATCAAGAGAGGCGCTTCTTGAGAACACAAAAATAGTTCCCTTCGTCGATGAGGTTCTTCTGAGAAAATTCGAGTCCACCGGATATCCGCTGATCTTCAAGAGACCTTTCTCGATTGTTCCCCTGACAGAATCCACCCCGGAGGCGATGATGATCTCGAGGAACGGAGAGATTGTTCTCTCAGAGAAACTTCTCGAAAAAATGCCGGTTTATCTGAGGAAAGTTAAAATAGGCGATCTCCTTGTAATCTCAAATGTCTCAAAGATTGGTTTCAGAGAATCATTGATGCGAATCTTAAGGAGAGCTCCAGACTCCTTCTGACCCCTTCTCTGAGAATTTCACCATGGCCAGGGTAGAGAACTCTGACATCCAGTTCGAGAAGCCTTCTGATGGAATCTCTCAGTTTCTCTGAAGAACCACCCTTCAGATCTGTCCTTCCTATTCCTCCATCCGGAAAAACAGTGTCACCCGAGAAGAGCTCGCCCGTGCTCTCCTCATAAAGGCAGATGCTTCCCGGCGAGTGTCCCGGAGTGTGAATGACTCTGAGAGATCTCTCTCCGGTGGAGATCAGCTCCCCTCCTTTCAGCGGAACATCAACTTCATATTCCGGAGGCTCTTCTCCAAACATCCAGGAAACAGAGTATTCGGGATCTTTTCTCTTGTCAACCTCTGCCTCGTGCAGAAGGACATCCGGAGAGAACTCTCTCACGATGTCGCCAACTCCCGCGGAATGATCGTAATGGCAGTGTGTGAGAATCAGATAATCAATCTCTCTGATGCCCATCTCTCTCAGATTTCTGACAACTCTCTCGCCGCTTATACCCGCATCAACCAGCACGTTTTTCTCATCCTCAATCAGATAGACGTTTCCGCTGTAAAAATGGGGAAGAATTCTCCTCACAGGTTTCATGTTCTCACTCATGACAGAAACATTCTGATAAACATTGCGAAAAGCTTCAGCGGCCTCTTTCTGATGAGCTCTCCAGCCAGTCTCGAAGGCTCCTCGATGTCCCCGTATTCAACTATCATCTCCCTCATTTTCTCATCCATGCTCTCTATCAGCCTTCTCCATCTCTCCTCACCGAGATTGTGGAAGATTCGATGAATCCACATTCCTTTTGAAAGCTCTCCTCCAATCTCCCTCCTCCATCTCCTCTCATATTCCATCAGAGAACCTCCCTGAGTGAGAGTCTTCTCTATTGCGTCCGCAGCAATTTCCGCACATCTCAGAGAGGGATAAACACCTCCAAAAGAGCTCGGCTTAACCTGGCCTGCTGAATCTCCGAGAAGAATGATGTTCCCCTTAACAGATCTTCTGACCGTTCCTACCGGAATGGCCCCTCTTTTAATTTCTCCTCCACCAGAAAGCTTTCTTACAGCATCTGCATGGTTCCTTCCAGCTGAACCAACCCTCATCCTCTCATGAAACGGAATTTTCCACGAGAAATAGCTTCCCGAGAAGCATGGATAGACCTCTACGATGTCATCCTCAATCTCCCTCCCGGTCTCAAGCTGAGATGCTCCGATGATCTCTCCAACCCTTTCTCCAATCTCTCTCCTCATCCTGCTCCTCACACCGTCTGCTCCAACATAGACCTCTGCCTCGAACTCCTCATGATCCGTGAGAGCTCTTCCATCCCTCATTCCTCTGAACTTCCATCCAAGAAAAATTTCCGCTCCGGCTCTCTCAGCTCTCTCAGCAAGATTTCTGTCAAAAAGAGCCCTGTCCACAGAGTAGGCTTTGATCTCATTTGCTCTGAACTCGAAAGAAGAACCTTTTGAGATGACTCTCGCACCTTTTATCGGATTTCCCCTCACCTTCTCCGGCGAAATTCCAGCAACCTCGAAAACCTTCGTGCTGAAGAGACCTGCGCACTCCACGGGCTCACCGATTCTTTCATGCTCCTCAAGAATGATGACTGAGAAACCTCTCTCTGCGAGAAGCTTGCCGAGAAAACATCCGGCCGGGCCAGCTCCAACGATCAGAACATCGCACTTCACAAAATTTTTTATGAGCCCGCTCAATAAAACCCTTGGTGTTTCGATGCACGAGGTCAAGCAGTGCATAGTTGTGAGGTCCGATCTGAAGCTCTCAAAAGGAAAGACGGCGGTTCAGGTGGCACATGCCTCCATTCTGGCTTATGAAAAAGCGGATAGAAGAATAAGGGAGAGATGGAAGAAGGAAGGACAGAAAAAGGTCGTTCTTCAGGTTGAGAATGAGAGAGAGCTTCTTGAGCTCAAGAAGAAATGCGAGGCTCTCGGAATCCCGTGCGCTCTTGTTGTTGATGCCGGTTTAACCGAGATTCCTCCCGGAACGGTAACAGCTCTTGGAATAGGCCCGGATGAGGCCGAGAAGATTGATAGGGTAACCGGAAATCTGAGGTTGCTGTGATGGAGGAACTCATCGGGATAAAGGGATATATCACGAAGACTCCGGGGATAGGGGGAGTCATAAGAAAATTTCCGGAGGATTTCGTTGTTGAGGAAATTCCGGTTGAGAGAAGCCTTAAAGAGGGAAAATACCTTGTAGTTGAGGTCAGAAAGAAGAACTGGGACACCCATCTCTTTGTGAGAGCCCTTGCAAAGGCTCTCGAAATTCCCGAGCATCACATAAGCTGGGCGGGAACAAAGGACAAGAGAGCGGTGACGGTTCAGAGATTCAGCATTCTCGGAGTTGACGAATCCAGGATTTCTGAAATCAGAATAAGGGATGCGGAAATCAGAGTTCTCGGAAGGTCTCATCAGCCGATCTCTCTCGGAGATCTCATCGGAAATCGCTTTGAAATCGTGATAAGAGAGGTGGAGCATCCGGAGAGAGCTGAAGCGATAACAGAGGAGATAAGAGAGATTGGAGGAGTTCCCAATTTCTTTGGAGAGCAGAGATTCGGAGCTATAAGGCCAGTTTCACATCTCGTTGGGGAGAAACTTCTCAGGGGAGATTACAGGGGAGCTTTTTTCACCTATGTTGCCATGCCGTTTGAAGGAGAAAGAGAGGAGGTCAGGGAGGCGAGGAGATACATCTTCGAGACTGGGGATCTGGAGAAAGCTCTCGAAATCCTTCCAGGCTATCTGAAATACGAGAGGATGATGATAAGGCATGTTCTGAGAAAACCCGGAGATTTCAGAGGAGCATTCTCTGTTCTTCCGAGAAATCTCAGAATGATGTTTGCACATGCCTATCAGTCATACCTCTTCAATCTGATTGTGAGCAGAAGAATGGAAAGGGGTTTGCCTCTGAATGATGTAGTTGCTGGAGATATCGTCTGCTTCATGAAAAATGGGATTCCGGAGGTCAACAGGCTCAGAGAAGTGAATGAGAAAAACATGGAAACGATCAGAAAGCTCGTTAAGGAAGGAAGAGCCCTTCCAACAGCTCCTCTCATAGGAGAGGACACCCCTCTTGCCTCAGGAGAACCCGGAGAAATCGAGAGAGAGGTTCTGGGAAATGTCTCTTCGATGAACTTCAGAGACTCCACCCTGAACACTTCCGGCATGAGAAGACCAATAATGGTTCCGGTGTCTCCCGAATGCGAGCTCAGGGATGATGGGGTTGTGCTGAGATTCTCCCTTTTCAAAGGAGCCTACGCAACCTCTGTGCTGAGGGAATACATGAAGTCATCACATTAACCTTCTCTCCTCGATGACTTCTCCATTCAGAACTCTGAGCTCTCTGAGAAGAATTCTCCCATCCTCAATCTCCAGAAGATTGAAGCTTTGCGTGCTTTTCCCCTTCAATCTCCTTGTTGTTGCGGTTCCCGCTGTGATGAGATGTGTGTTCTCAAGCTTCCAGACCCATGGAATGTGCTTGTGACCCGAGAGAATGAGATTGATTTCGGATTCTGTGCATACTTTCAGAAAATCACCGGAGTCAACAGGGATGTTCCTCTCCCTTCCTGTCCCCGGAATGGGAATAAGGTGGTGGTGCATCGCAACCACTTTAATTTTCTCCAGCCCCTCGATTTCGGTGACCCTGGGATAGTTCTCTCTCCCAACATGCCCGTCATCGATATCCGGTTCGGATGAATCTATTCCGAGAACGATGATTTCTCTGTTCTCATAAACAGGAAATCTTGTTCCGAAGAAATCTTCAAAAAGGATATCTCCGCTGTTTCTCGAATCATGGTTTCCGGGAACAATCAGCTTCTCAGCCTTTATTTCATTGAGAAATTCCTCTGCTCTCTCATATTCATGCATGTATCCCTGGTCTGTGAGATCTCCCGTCACTATAACCAGATCCGGCTTTATTGAGTCAAGAAGTCTGAGAAGATTCTCACCACATTTCTTGACAAAATCCCTGCTGGAGATGTGAAGATCCGATATGTGGGCAATTCTCATTTTTCCACCTCAATCAATTTCGATTCTCTCTCCTGTCACCATGTAGTAAACCTTCTCAGCTATTTCGCATGCGTGGTCTGCGCATCTCTCGAGATATCTTGCTATCATCACATAGTTCATGCACGGTGTTATGTTCTTGGGGTTCTCCAGCATGTATGTGAGACATTCCCTGAAAATCGAGTGTCTTATTTCATCCACAACGCTGTCCCTCTCTCCGAGATCTTTTATTTTTTCGAGATTCTCTGTTCTGAAAGCTTCGAGAGCATCGTTTATCATCTCACATGTTATTCTGCAGACATACGTAAGATCGACCAGCTTCTTCACATGGGGTCTACCCGAGAGCTCCTTTGCAATCTGCGCAATCTCTCTTCCATATCTTCCTATTCTGAAGAGATGCTCCGTCATCTTAAGAATGCATCCAAGTGTTCTGAGATCCTTTGCAACCGGCTGATAAAGGGCAATCATCTTGAGTGCTCTTTCTTCAATCTCCTTATCAAATTCCGGAAGCCTTTTTCTCATCTCAATGACCCTTTCAGCAAGTGGAACATCCTGTTTCACGAGTGCTTCCATGGACATCTCGAGCATTCTCTTTGAATACTCTCCCATCTCAACAATCTTATTTTTCAGCTCATTTAACTCTCTTTCAAATTTCTCCACCAATCAAATCACCTCAGCCAAATCTTCCTGTTATGTATCTCTCTGTAAGCTCTTCTTTTGGTCTCTCAAATATTCTTGCAGTCTCATCATACTCTATCAGCCTTCCCATATACATGAATGCTGTGAAATCGCTTATTCTTGCCGCCTGCTGTATGCTGTGGGTCACAATAACAACCGTGTAGTTCTTTTTCAGCTCAACTATCAGGTCTTCAATTTTTGAGGATGCTATCGGATCAAGCGCTGAAGTGGGTTCATCGAAGAGTATGACTTCCGGGTTTGTTGCAATCGCTCTTGCTATGCAGAGCCTCTGCTGCTGACCACCGGATAGTTTAAGTGCGGATTCATGAAGCCTGTCCTTCACCTCATCCCACAGAGCAGCTCTCTTCAGACTCTCCTCAACGATTTCCATGAGCTTCTTTTTGTCCTTTATTCCATGAACCCTTGGACCGTATGCAACGTTATCGAATATGCTCTTCGGAAATGGGTTTGGATGCTGAAAAACCATTCCTATTCTCCTTCTCAGCTCAACCGGATCAACATCTTCATCGTAGATGTTCCTCCCCTCGAAGATAACCTCTCCCTCAACTCGAACTCCATCCACCAGCTCAACAAGTCTGTTGAGAGATCTGAGAAGAGTTGACTTCCCGCATCCGCTCGGTCCCATTACTGCGGTCACTGCGTTTTTGAAGATTTTCATGCTGATATCTTTTATTCCCGGTTTCTCACCATAATAAACCGAGAGATTTCTGATATCAAAAGCAACCTCCATTATCCTACCCCCTGACCCTCTTTTCAAATCGATTTCTCAGATATACTGCAAGCGCATTCATGGAGAGCATGACGGCTAAGAGCACAATGACTCCTGCCGGTGCAAGACCGTGGAGAAACTCCTCCCTTGGCATATCAGTCCACATGAAAATCTGCATGGGCATCGGAGAGTATGTGCTGAATATGCTCTTCGGAGGACTGAAAATGGTGGTTGCCGCTCCTATCATGATAAGCGGAGCGGTCTCTCCGATGGCTCTTGAAAGGGCAAGAATCAAACCTGTGAGAATTCCCGGAAGAGCGCTCGGAAGAACAGCATTTCTCACGGTCTGCCATTTTGTTGCTCCAACCGCAAATGAAGCCTCTCTGATAGATCCGGGAACTGCTCTGAGAGCCTCCTGAGCTGCAACAGTGACTGTGGGTAGAATCAGGAGTGTAAGGGTCAGAGAACCGACGAGAACTATTCCTGGCTTCAGATGAAGGGTGGAAACGAAAAGTCCGAGCCCAAGGAGACCGTAGACGATGGATGGAACTGCAGCAAGATTTGAGATGTTCACCTCTATTATTTTTGCAATTCTTCTCTTCTCCGCATACTCCTCGAGGAATATTGCTGTTCCGACTCCAAGAGGAATGGAGAGGAGCCCGACAAGAGCAATCGCCATGATGGAACCAACAAGGGATGGATAAATCCCGGCTTTCTCCGGGAATCTCGAAGGCGGAGAGGTCAGAAACTGCCAGTCGAGCCATCCGAGGGCTTCCAGAAAGGTGTATGTCACGAGCACAGAGAGAACAACGACTCCAAAAACTGTTGCTGTTATTGCGAGAATCTCGAATGCTCTCTCCATGATACTCTTCATCCGTAAACCTCCCTGAACCTCATTTTGATCGCATAGCTTATTGTGTTGAGAACCATCGTGATTATGAAGAGCGTGAATCCAATTGCAAAGAGGCTCTGATATGCCACGCTCTCTCCCGAGACATCACTCAGCCCGATCTCAACCATCGCAGCGGTCATGGTCTCTATTGATTTGAGCCAGTCCTCGGGATTCAATATGTTGACAAGCCTCGGAGTTCTTCCAGCCGCTATGGTCACGGCCATGGTTTCGCCGATCGCTCTCGACAGTCCGAGAATGAAGCTTGCAATTATTCCGGAGAGAGCAGATGGAACGACAATCGTCCATATTACTCTCACCTTTCCTGCTCCGAGAGCATATCCGGCTTCTCTGAGAGATCTTGGAACAGCTCTGAGAGCATCTTCACTTATGCTCGCCACTATGGGAACAATCATTATTCCCACAACTATGGAGGCGCTCAGAGCATTGTATGCCGAGATATCTGGAAAGAATCTTCTAAGAAAGGGTGTGATGTATGCAAATGCAAAGAAGCCGTATACAACTGTTGGAATTCCTGCGAGAACCTCAAGCATCGGTTTTAGAATTCTTCTCAACCTCTCATCAGCGTATTCGCTGAGATATATCGCAGAGAGAACTCCGATGGGAATTGCAATCATCCCTGCTCCGAAGGTTACCATCAGGGTTCCTGAAATGAGGGGAAGAATCCCGAAGGAATAGGGCTTTATCGTTGGACTCCATGTTCTGCCAAGAAAGAACTCTACAGGAGAAATCTCCGAGAAGAAATTCACTGTTCCTCTTATCAGAGTTAGAATGATTCCGAGAGTAACTCCAACAGTTAGAAAAGCGATTATCAGAAGGGAACTCTCAATGAGTTTCTCAGTTCTCCTCAGAACTATCACCTCCGGAAAAAAATTGAAGGATTTTGAGAACTCATTCAATTCCGAGCTCTCTGAGGGCCTCGTGGAACTTTTCCAGATTCCTCTCCTTTATCTCCTTGCTCACCGGAATGTATCCGATCTCCTCCACTATTCCGCTGTCAAGATTCTCAAGATAAAATCTCACGAATTCTCTTACCGCAGGGTCTCTCAGTCTCTCCTTGTTCACATAGATGAACAGAGGTCTTGCAAGCGGATAATCTCCGTTTCTACCTGTCTCGATGTTCGGTTCAACGTATTCTCCGGTTTCAGGGTTCAGTATCTTGACGGCCTTCACCTTATCTGCATTCTCAAGATAATAGGCGAGACCGAGGTATCCCATCGCATATTTATCCTGCGAGACCGCAGCAACTATTGTGTTGTCCTCTTCTGTTCCGTGATAATCATGTCTGTGCGCACCAGGTTCACCGATAACCTTCTCTGTGAAGAAATCGAAAGTTCCACTTGCTGAAGTCGGACCATAGAGATGCATCTCCTCATCCGGCCATTCTGGATTAACATCGCTCCATTTCAGAATCTTCCCTGTTGCCTCCGGACCCCAGATTTTTCTCAGCTCCTCAAAGCTCAGCCTCTCTGCCCAGGTGTTCTCGGGATGAATTATGATGCTCAGAGCATCATAACCAACGAGGAACTCAAGAGGTTCAACTCCGCTCTCTCTTGCTGCTTCGAGCTCCTCCTCCTTAATCGGTCTGCTGGCATCATTTATGTCCGCAAGTCCCGGAATGAAGAAATTCTTGAAACCGGCTCCAGTTCCCGTTGATTGAATCGAGATAACAACTTCAGGATGGATTTTCGAGAATTCCTCTGCAATTGCCGTTGTGATCGGATAGACTGTGCTGCTCCCGGCAACTCTAACTTCACCGCTCAGCTCAGGGCTCTCCTCGACACATCCGCTCAGAAAAAGGCTGAAAAGAATCACCAGGAGGGCTGCCGTCTCCACCATTTTTCTCTGTCTCATGATCTCTGGATTCTTCCAAATGTTTTATATATTTTTTCGAATTACTATATAGTGAACTTCGGTCAAATATATAGAATATGGAGGGAAGATATGGAGAGAAGGAGGATTCAGCTCACGGGTGGATCGAGTTTTATGATAACTCTTCCGAAAAAGTGGGTTGAAGCTAATGGTCTAAAGAAGAATGACGAGCTTTTAATTCTCGAAAGAAAGGACGGAAGCCTTCTTATTTTACCGGAAAGTCCGAGGAGAAGTAATGAGGATGTGAAGGAGATAATTGTTTCGGAAGAAGTTTCCCCTGACTCCCTCTTCAGAGCTCTTGTCTCGGCATTTATTTCAGGAGCAAAATTCATAAAGGTAAGCTCCGCGAAGAGACTCTCTCCCGAGCACAGAAATGTTGTTCGCCTCTTCACTCTCAAAGCTGTCGGTCAGGAGATAATTGAGGAATCTGAAAACCACATTCTCACAAAAAATCTTCTCGACCCATCCGAGATGAGCTTCGAGAGCATCATAAAGAGGATGCTGATTCTTGTTCTCGGGATGCTTGAGGATTCCTCAAGAATCATGAAAGAAGGAAGAAAAGAGCTCGGCGAGGAGATTCTGAGCCGCGATGATGAAGTTGACAGGTTATACTGGCTCATCTCAAGAGAACACACAATTTTCAGCAGAGATATCGCTCTCTCAGAAGCTGAAGGAGAGCTATTCTCTTCATTTCATTTCTTTATGGTTGCCAGATCTCTCGAGAGAGCGGGAGATCACGCTGTCAGAGTTGCGAGAAACCTGATGGCTCTCCCAGATAGCATTGATCCGGAGAATCTCAGGTTAATCTCCCTTGCCATAGATTTCTCAAAGAGAATACTCGAGGAATCGGTGAGGGCATTTCTTTCAAATGACGTGGGTTCTGCAAACGAGATCATAGAGAGATCCGATGATCTTTTTGAAATCTATCAGGAACTTCAGTACAGAGCTCTTGGAGAGAATCCCTCCTCTGCAATTGCAATCAGCAGCATTTCAGAAAGCATAAGAAGGATAGTGGAATACGGGAAGAACATCTGCGAGCAGACAATAAATCATGTGCTCTCTTCAAGAGACTCTGAAATTTTCTGAGATCCATCTCCAAACCATATAACACGCTGCGGGAAGGGAATCTCTATTCCGTTCTCGTCAAATTCCTTCTTGATTCTCTCAAGAAGCTCCATTCTGACGCTGAACCACACCTGTGAGGGTGCCCAGAAACGTGCATTTAGATTAACGCTGCTGTCTCCGAACTCATAAACGAAAACCTGGGGTTCCGGATTTTTCAAAACAAACGGATGCTCCTCACCAATCTTCCTTATCAGCTCTATCGCCTTCTTTATATCCGAGCTGTAGGAGACTCCAATCATGAACTCAAATCTTCTTGCAACATGGGCTGTGAAGTTTATGATGTTTGAGACGAAGATCTTCTCATTTGGAACCCTCACATAGAGTCCATCAAATGTTCTCATGATTGTGGAGAGAATGCTCACATCTTCAACAACTCCTCTGATTCCCTCCACCTCTATGGCATCTCCAATCTTTATCGGCTTCTCCAAAATTATGAAAATTCCCGAGATGAGATTCGAAACTGTGCTCTGGCTTGCAAACCCTATGATGATGCCCAGAATTCCTCCGGCGACAAGAATTCCGGAGAGATTGATTCCGATAAGCGGGGAGATGCTGAGAAATGCAACTGTTATGATTCCGAAGTAGATGACTTTGAGGATGACCTCAAGCCTGTCCTTCTCGATCTTCTCGGAAAGAGTCCTTCTGAGACTTCTTGTGAGAACTCTTGCGAAGATCACCGAAAGAGCCATCACGAGGGCAGCAAAGAGGAAGTCATGGAGTGTGACCTCTCCGTAGATTCTCGTGTTCAGAATCTCCATCACAGTCCCCACTCCATGGTGAATTTTCCTCTCGGCATGACAACCCTTCTCGCAACATAGAGCTCAAGAGCCCTCTTCATCCCCTTTCTCAGCTGAGTTTCATAAAACTGCGTTTCGGCAACTTTCTTTGAGATCACCCTCATCTCTGCATCCGAGAAAACAATGAAATCATCGTAGAAAATCTTCATTCCATAAACATCAAATACAGCAGAACTGATTGAGCACCATTCGTTTGCCGAATTTCTGATTCTGAGCCTCAGGACACCCTCTCTAAATTTATCTGAATTCGGAAAGCTTCCGTAAACCTCGCTCCTCCAGTATCTGCACACAACTCCATTTCTCGGCTCTCCGTAAAGCGTGTATTTCGGTCTCTCAATCGAGAAAACATCAATCGGTTCGCTCGATCTCCTCCATGCCAGAAAAACTCCTATTTCCACAGGAAATTTCAGATAACAGACTCTGCTCTCATTTGGAGGAATGAAAACCGGTTTTGAGAACTCAATCTGCATGTAGTTCGTGACATTTTCGGGAAGATTTACGGGTTCAACCGGTGTGAGAATGAGCTTTCCTCTATCTGCTGCAATCACCTTCTCCTGAGGTTCCTCCCCATTCCTGAGCTCCCGTGAATAGAGGAAGAAGTCCCCCCTCCTCTTCAGCTCAATTCTGAAAAATTCATTCTCAAGCTGAAGCTCTCCAATCTCATAACTTCCATACATTCAGATTCTCCTCTCCCCCTCATGAGAAATATATTTTTCCGGTTCTTTAAACCTCTGTGATAAGTTTTAAATAGTGCATCTCCCATTTACTTCGGAGTGACTGGCGATGTACGGGGCATTAAACGGGTTCTCAATTCCGCTGAATGGATGTGAGAGCGAGAAGCAGGAGGAACTCAGAACAGGGTCATTTTTCGTGCCGAGAAAAGTGTTTTTCACAAAGGGAATTGGCAGACACGAGGATGAGCTTGTGAGCTTCGAGCTTGCTCTCAGGGATGCGGGAATAGAGAAATTCAATCTCGTTCCTGTGAGCAGCATTTTTCCACCGGGATGCGAGATAGTTCAGAGAGAGGAGGGTCTCAGAGAACTGTACCCCGGTCAGGTTGTTTTCTGCGTCATGGCAAGAATGAGCAGTGCTGAAGCCGGCAGGAAAGTCTTTGCAAGCGTTGGAGCAGCGATACCGGAAGATCCATCCCTCAACGGTTATCTGACAGAATATCATGGTTTCTCAGATGGAAAGGATATGGGAGAGTATTCCGAGAGGATGGCAGCTTATATGCTGGAAACAGCGTTCAACATAAAACCTGTGAGAACCTTCAGCATAACCGCAGAGGCAGAGGTTGAAAAGACAACAACCGTTGTTGCGGCTGCAGTCTTCATTTTCTGAACTGGGATACAACATCCCTCATTATTTCCATTGCCTTTTTCAGGTTCTCCATTTTGGTTGCGTATGAAATTCTCACATATCCCTCTCCATTCCTTCCGAAGGCTCTTCCCGGAACTGTTATAACACCTCTTTTCAGAAGCTCCATGGTGAATTCAAAGCTGTTCTCAACCTTCGGGAAGATGTAGAATGCTCCTTTTGGTTTCTGAACCTCGAAATCAAGCTCTCTGAGAGCCTCGTAGACGAAATCTCTTCTTTTTCTGAACTCCCCTACCATCATCTCAACAAAATCTCTCGATCCTCTGAGAGCGGCAAGAGCGGCATACTGGGATATCGAGGGAGCGCATGCCTGAACATACTGATGAACCTTTATCATCTGCTCCACAAACTCCTTTGGAGCTCCGAGATATCCGAGCCTCCATCCGGTCATCGCATAGGACTTGCTCGTTGCATTCACGGTTATGCAGTTGTCTGTGAAGCACCCCGGAGAGTGGTGCTCTCCTTCGTAAACGAAATACTCATAAACCTCATCCGAGATGATCACGAGCTCGTGATCCTCTGCTATCTCCGCTATTCCCCTTATGCTCTCTCTGCTCTGAACCGCTCCTGTCGGATTTGAGGGTGAGTTCAGGATTATTGCTCTTGTTCTCTCGCTGAGAAACTCCATAACTCTATCCGGAGAGAGTGTGAAGTCCTCTTCGAGAGGAACACCAACCGGAACTCCTCCGCAGAGAATCGTGAGATTTGAGTATGAGACAAAACCCGGATCCGGAACGAGAACCT
>JACIWD010000045.1 GCA_014361165.1 Candidatus Mnemosynella bozhongmuii | reverse complement strand
CTCAAAACACGGAGATGTTTACATTCTCGATGTCTCACCGGAGAGGTTCAGAGTTGCTGAGGAGATCTCTGCGAGGCTCTGCTCTCTGGATGAGCTGAGCGACATGGACATCGTGATAATTTCAGTTCCCATCGAGAGAACATCCGAGGTGATCAGAGAGGTTGCACCGAGAATGAAAAAGGGGTCTCTTCTTGCCGATCTGACCTCTCTGAAGGAATTTCCTGTAAGCGAGATGCTGAAATTCAGTTCGGAGGATGTGAGCGTTATAGGAATGCATCCTCTTTTCGGCCCCTTCACTCCGGTGAAGCATCAGACAGTCATCATCACTCCGGGAAGGGACCCCCATGGATATCTCAGCCTTCTTGAGGAGATCCTTCATGAGGAGGGTGCAAGGATAATAATCATGAGTCCCGAGGAGCATGACAGGCTCATGGCTGTTGTTCAGTGTCTCTCCCATTTCTCCCTTGTCTCCTTCGGACTCGCTCTCAGAAAACTTGGTTTCAAGCCATCTCACCAGATTCTCCCGCCCGTTTATTCAATCCTCTTCGACATGGTGGGAAGAATTCTTCATCAAAATCCGGAGATGTATGGGGAGATTCAGAAAAATCCGTATGCCTCCGAGGTGAGAAGGGCTTTTCTCGAGAGCGTCATGGAACTTAAAGAAGCTGCAGAAAGGTCAGAATTCTCCAGAGTTATGAGGGAGTCAGCATCTCATTTTGAGGACACCGCTGCCTCTTTCTTCAGATCTGAGAAGCTGATAAGATGCAGGATAAGGGAAATTGAAGAAATAGAATCTCTTCTCGGCTCCGAGATCGTTCTCAGAAATATGAGAACATCAGAAACGGTAAGAGGGAAGCTCGTTGAGTTTGAGGAGAATGTTCTCAGAGTGGAGGTGAATGGAGAGGTTGTCGAGCTCTCTCTCGATGAACACGAGCTCGTTAAAAGGAATTGACCTCTCCGAGCAACATTTTCTGCTGTTCCCAGTTCATCCTTGTTAAAATCTCGAATATCTCCTTTATTCCCGAAGGGTCAAGGTTCCTCTCATTTGCCATCTTTATGGCTCTTCCTATGACCTTTCTTTTCTGCTCCTCATCCTCGACCTCTATTCTGACTCCCTCCCTCTTCTTTGCCTCAACAATCTCTCTCGCAAGATGAGTTCTCCTTGCAATCAGATCGATGATCTCTCTGTCAATTTCCTCTATCTCCTTCCTTATCTCCTCAAGAGTCCTCATATTTCATCACACCACGATTGTTAACGCGAGATTTAATAACTCTTCCGAATCTCCTCCATTCCCTTACCTCTCCCCATGCAACATAAGAGGGACCTGTTCCGGAGAGTGTGACTCCTCTGACTCCCTCTCTCAGAGCCTGAATTATCGGTTCTGTGCTAAGATTCAGAGCCGAGCAGTACGGGAAACCATTAAGGAGCATCGCCTCTTCAAATCTCTCCTTCATCGCCATGTCAAATGCAATCTCTATTACCGGCGCAACTGCCCGGCATCTCTCGACATCAACCTTTCCGCTCTCAACCCTTCCTTCAGGAATGAGAATCTGAACCTCTCTCTGAACCTCCCTTCTTTTCAGAACTTCCCTTCTTCTATTATCGCTCAGAACAACTCCTCCTACCAGGGATGTTATTGCATCATCAAAGGCTCCTGTTATGGAAACTCCTGCTCTCAGAGAAATCTCCGCATTCCATCTTGCAATCTCAAGAGCGTTCATCTCAACTCCGAATGCATCCATGCATGCGAGAATGGTTGCATTCACAACAGCACTGCTGCTCTTCAATCCACTTGCCTGAGGAATCTCCGAAAAACTTCTGACAAATGCTCCTCCTTCATATCCGAATCTCTCAATCCATTCCCTCACGCAGAACTCTATGAGAAATGGATCTCCCCCGCCCTCCACCTCTCCGGAGACCTCTTTCAGATCCTCTCCGAACTCCACGGTAACCTCTGTTTTAAGAGGGAGTGCAAATGAAGCGCCCTTAAGGGTTGCGATCGCATTGACTATGCTTCCGGCTCCGTAGGCAAATCCCCTTCCCTTCATTCCAATCTCTCGCAGACTATGAACTTGTCTCCTCTGAAAATATGGAATGTTCTCTCTCCATTTAATCCTTCCTCAAGCCTTCTCCTCACACTCCAGTATTCCGAGGGAGGAATCTCAAATCTGAGAACTGCCTTTTTGGCACCACCCTTCTCCAGGATCTCTCTGACTTCCGAGAGGCTTCCGCAGACTCCTCTCAGAATGTAGGAGTTTTTCAGAAACGGTGACCTCATGTCGTCTCCGCTCATAAGAATTCTCTTGCCATCCATGAAGCAGACCCTGAGATCGAATCTCTCGCACAGAACTCCAAGCAGCTCAGCTTTTACAACAGCCGGATCGGGCTCATGAAGGTAGTTCTCAATTTCTCCGTATGAAATTTCCCCTTCTCCGTAAAGAACCTCTCCTTCAGGAAGAATCACCGCAGAAACATCCCTTTTTTTAAGCTCTCCAAAATAGAGGTTGAGCCTGTTCAGCTGGTGGTTCAGAGAAATGTATTCCTTCTCGCATTCAAATGGAACTCTCGCGGGAGGTATCTGAGGAGGAGCTTCAAAGGCAAGATTTTCGGTGAAGGGGGAGTAGAGCTCAATCACCTCATCTATTCTTGGTTCGAAGTTCAGAAAGCTTCTTATCTCCTCCTCTGGAGGTCTCGAAGGGTCGCAGAAGATGATATCGGCATCTCTGAAAAATCTCCTTACCTCTTCGCTCCTCACATCTCCAAGAATGAATCTGATATTCTTAACTCCATATATTCTGGCGTTCCTCTTTGCGCATTCAAGCTTCTCCTCATCTCTCTCAGCAGCGATGACCTCGGAGGAATATCTTGCAAACTGAACTGTCTGCCCGCCTATCCCGCATCCGAGCTCTCCTATGACATCTGTTTTGAGCCTCTTTGCTCTGTATTCCCCAACTATCTCTGGAGTTGCAAACCTCAAACCATCTTCATCGGTGAAGATCTCCTTTGAGAACTTTCTGCTACGCCTCTTCTGAATCATTCTGGGCCTCGAAGATTAGATACCCTGTTTTCAGTCTTGAAATCTCCTCTCTTGTGAGAGGTCTCGAGATAGCCTTCTCAGATATTATTGCGCTGTTTCCAAAGGGATCCTCGACGATCACTGTTATCTCTCTTTTACCCTCTCTTATCATCCTTATCTCCTCGATAAGCTCTTCAGCTCTCCTGTTTTTGCTGACATTCAGAATTCCCCTGAGAACATTCTCAACTCTCTCAAGAATTCCCTCAACATTGCTGACAAATGACTCTGCAAGAGGACCCGGCTCAATATCGACTCCGAGCTCCGGAATCCTTACTGTTCCTGAGGAGGATCTTATGACTCTTGCATTCAGATCATCCGATGAACTCACTCTGAGCTCGTATCTCTGTGGCTCTCTTGAACTCAGTATCATGCAATCCGAGTGTCTGAAACCGCATGAAGAACACTGGATGCTCGTGAGCATGACCTCTCCAAAATAGGGAATGTCCTCAATATCCCATATGTACGTGGCTTCAGCTCCACAAAATGGGCATGCGTATCTGGAGGAAGCTCTCTTCACTGCCTGCCCCCGACGATCTTTCTTCTGTCTATCTTAACTCCGGTTGGAGTTGTGATTATGAGCTCCTCGCTTATCCCAGCTATATCTCCGTGAATGTCCTCCGCAACCTGCTTGAGCTCTCTTATGGCTCTCTCCATCATGCCTCTGTCCCTCTTCATCAGCGACAGATCTGTTATCACTATGTTTCCGTTGTAGATTTCTTTCTTCACTTCCTGAAGCTCGTTCAGATTCGCAATCTCCGCAACCTTCACATAGAGATTTGCGACCTCAACATCGAGCATCTTCTCGTATTCACTGAGATCCAGCTCCACATATTCTTCTTCAGAACCCCTTGGCTTGGCCCCTCCTCCAAATAACCTGTCTATAATCCCGCTCAATGATATCACCATCGAAAGGATAATTTTTCAAAACTCCTTAATAATCCCTTCTTTTCTCAGACCCTCAGCTTCCAGATCCTGTCACCCACATGGTGAATTGATTTGACAGCCTTTCCCTTCTGTCCCATCATTCTGTCCCTCGAGATAAGAGCTCTGCCGATTGCGAGAGGTCTCCTGTGAATCTCATCCACAATTATCACCAGATCGCCTCTCTCAACGTCCTCGTCAACATCAACTATTCCCGGAGCCATCACATCTGCACCCTGTGAGACGGCTTTAACTGCACCGAAATCAATCACAACTCTCTTTTTATCCACCTTCATCTTCAGAGCTCCTTTAACCGTCGGAAATGGCCTTCCGTCAATCATCATGAACAGCGGTTCCCCGTCAACAAGAATCAGCTCTGTTTTATCCATCAACTCTCCTCTCTCCACTTTCCTGCCCTCCAGAAGTTTCCTTGCACTCTCCCCAAATGTTCTCTCAAGTTCTTCGGCAATCGCTTTAATCTCTTTATCTTTGAGCTGATGTCTGTTTTTAATCCTCATTTTCCCTCATCATTTACTCTGCACTTTGGATTTTAAGTTTTATCTTCGCTGAAAGGGAAGGATAAAAAGATTTAAATAAAGAAGGTGTTAATTTCAATCAATCATCCATCCTGGAGGATTGACATGCCACAGAGACCGTTGGATGTTCTAAACAAGGCTCTCAACTCTCCGGTTATAGTGAGGTTGAAGGGCGGAAGAGAGTTCAGAGGAGTTCTTCAGGGATACGACATACACATGAATCTTGTGCTTGATGATGCCGAGGAGATCAGAGAAGAGGGTAATGTTAAGCTGGGAACAATCATAGTTCGAGGAGATAATGTTGTTTACATCTCTCCGTGAGGTGATGGCGGATGAGCAAGGGAACTCCTTCCATGGGTAAAAGGCAGAAGAAAACACACATAAGATGCAGGAGATGTGGAAAGGTCTCCTATCACGTGAGCAAGCGCTACTGCGCTTCATGCGGTTTTGGAAGATCAAAGAGATTGAGGAAATACAGCTGGGTTAAGAAATCGGCAAAGTTCAACAACTGAAAAAACCTTTCTGAAGGTGCTGCTTGTTGAGGGAGGAGTGTGGAGTAGTTGGAATTTTCAGCAGAAACTCTGAGGATGTCGCCTCTCACATCTATTACGCACTCTTCTCCCTCCAGCACAGGGGCCAGGAGTCCGCAGGAATAGCAACCTTCGATGGCTCGAAAATAAGAATTCACAAGTCCATGGGACTTGTCTCAGAGGTGTTCAGCGAGGAGAAGCTCAGGCTTCTGAAAGGGGATCGCGGTATAGGTCATGTGAGATACTCAACAACAGGAGCATCTGCTCCCGAGAATTCCCAGCCTCTTTCAATCTCCTTCAGAGGCGGAACAATAGCCATAGCTCATAACGGGAACATAGTGAATTCATCAGAACTCAGAAGAGCTCTGGAAGAGCAGGGTCATGTTTTTCTCTCCGACTCCGATACCGAGGTTATAGCTCACCTTCTTGCGAAGGAACTTCTGAAAAAGGACATTGTTGACGCTTCGAAAGAAATCATGAGAAGACTCACAGGAGCATACTCTCTCACGATTCTCATAAATGACAGGCTGGTCGCTCTCAGAGATCCGAATGGTTTCAAGCCACTCTGTCTCGGTGAGGTTGATGGAACCCACATAGTTGCATCCGAGAGCGTTGCGATAGATGTTCTCGGAGGAAAGCTCATCAGAGAAGTCTCACCCGGAGAACTCCTGATAATAGATGAGGAGATTGAATCCCATCAGCTTGTCAGAAATCCGTTTCCCTCTCTCTGCGTCTTCGAGTTTGTCTATTTTGCAAGACCGGATTCGATAATTGAGGGAAGGCTCGTTTACGATGTCAGAAGGAGAATCGGCGAGAGGCTTTACGAGGAGTACGGGATTGAAGGAGACATCGTCTGTGCGGTTCCGGACTCCGGAGTGACATCGGCAATAGGCTATTCCCTCGCTTCAGGAATACCTTTCATAGAGGGTCTCATAAAGAATCGCTATGTTGGGAGAACCTTCATAATGCCCAGTCAGACCCTCAGGGATGTTGGAGTGAGACTGAAGCTGAATGTGGTCAAAAGAAATGTCGAGGGCAAGAGAGTCATCCTCGTTGATGACTCCATAGTCAGGGGAACAACCTCAAGGAGAATAGTCAGGATGCTGAAAGAAGCTGGAGCAAAGGAAGTTCATCTGATGGTGGGCTCTCCTCCAATAATAGCTCCGTGTTATTTTGGGATAGACATGCCAACAAGGGAGGAACTCATAGCAGCTCACAAGTCCATAGAGGAGATAAAGACAATCATCGAAGCGGATTCAGTCAACTATCTCTCTCTGGAAGGTTTGATTCAGTCCGTTGGAATTTCGGAAAGAAAGCTGTGTCTGGCCTGTCTGACATCTCAGTATCCGGTTGAGGTTCCCGGAGAGGTCTGCATAAGAAAGCAGGCAAGACTCTCCTATTTTTAAGTCTCCGGAGATAAACTATTTCTTTCATGGGTGAGTCATCTCTCTTGATGGACACCTTCAGAGGTCATCTTCTAACCCTCGACTCAGTAACAGAGGGGAAATCTCCGGTCATCAGACTCTGGTGCAAGGATGAGGAAGGAAGGGTTCGTGTTCTCAGGGACAGGTCATTCCTTCCCTATTTCTACATTCTCGGAGCTGAGGAAGAGGACATCAGGAAAATTCGCAGCTCGGAAGGAATCTCTCCTTTAAAGGCGGAGAGAGTCAAAAAGAAATATTTCGGAAAGGAAATAGAGCTCCTCAGAGTTTACGCCTCTCATCCAGGAGATGTTCCGGTTCTGAGAAAGGTTGCATCAAAACTCGGTTTCGAGACATTCGAGGATGACATACCGTTTCACATACGCTATCTCTGGGATAAGGGACTGGTGCCTCTCAGCGGGATTGAAGCAAGGATCAGTGGAGATGAAATCAGAGAGATATCCTCCTTCAGCTCTCCTCCTCCGGAGCTGAAGCTTCTCGCATTTGATTCAGAGGTTTACAATCCGAGAGGAACTCCCGATCCGGAAAGAGATCCCGTGATCATCATCTCGGTCTGCACTGAAGAGGGCGTTGAGGTCTTTCACGGAGAGGAGAGGAAGATAATAAGGGATTTCGTGAATTTTGTGAGGGAGAAAGACCCTGATGTCATAGCAGGATACAATCACAACTCATTTGACATTCCATATCTTCTGAAGAGATGCAAAAAGCTTGGAATTGAACTCTCTCTCGGCAGAGACGGTTCTGCTCCGAGGGTGAGGAGTGCTCCTCTTCCGCATGTCACTGTGGCTGGAAGACTAGATGTTGACCTCTATCGCGTGGTCATGAGGGATGTCGGTGAGGTGAAGGTGAAGAAACTCGAAAATGTTGCGGAGTTTCTCGGAATTCAGGAGGCTGAGGACAGAGTGATGATTCCTTCCTCAGAAATCTACCGCTACTGGCATGAGGACAGGGAGAAACTCATAGAATATGCCAAGGATGATGCCCTCAGCACTTTTAAAATGCTTGAAAAGCTCCTTCCGATTCAGATAGAATTCTCAAGGCTCATAAAATATCCTCTTGAGGATGTCAGCAAGATGGGTCGGGGAAGGATGGTTGAGATGTATCTATGCGCTGAAGCCGTAAGGATGAATGAGCTCATACCGAAGAGAAGGGGAGAGGAGGGAGAGAGTTACACAGGAGCAGTCGTCCTTGAGCCTCTCTCCGGAATTCACGAGAAGGTCGTTCTTCTGGACTTCTCTTCCATGTATCCCTCAATCATGATCTCCTTCAACATCTCTCCCGATACAGTTGCTGAAGGTGATGACGAGGATGTCTATGTTGCTCCATTCGTCGGTCACAGATTCAGGAAGAGGCCTGATGGCTTCTTCAAGAGGATTCTTGTGGAGCTGATCGAAAGGAGAAAAAGGATAAAAGAAGAGCTTGAAAGGAATTACGATCCTTTAAAGGATGTTGAGCAGCAGACACTCAAAATCCTCACGAATTCTTTCTACGGCTACACCGGCT
>JACIWD010000044.1 GCA_014361165.1 Candidatus Mnemosynella bozhongmuii | reverse complement strand
CTTTCAGGGGAGATTCTTGTTGAGACGAAGAAAACATCTGTGAATTCGCTCATCATTCTTGCAAATTCCAGTGCAAATATGGTTTTTCCGCTTCCGGGTTCGCCTTTAACGAAAAGTGTGAGACCGCCACTTCCGAGAAAATCTCTCAGGATTTGATTGACCGGATTCTCAAATCCCTCTTTTATCATCTCTCCCACATAATTTATTTATGATTTCTCAATGATAAAAATTTTCATGCATGTGATTTTTCCGAGAATTTAATAAGGTGGAGGGGAAAAGAATAAACGGAATTCCTCTTTTGAATTAATATCTCCTCTCAGCTCCTCTGGAGGTGAGAGGGTGGCATCTGAAATCAGAGAGATAACCCAGAAGTTTGAGAGAGTTGGAGCTCACTCCCACATCAGAGGTCTCGGACTTGATGAAAATCTCAGAGCTCTTGACGTTGCGGACGGGCTTGTGGGACAGAAGAAGGCAAGAGAAGCAGCTGGAGTGATAGTAAGACTGATAAAGGCAGGGAAGATGGCTGGAAGAGGAATTCTGATAGCAGGTCCTCCGGGAAGCGGTAAAACAGCTATTGCAGTTGCGATAAGCAAGGAACTTGGCAGAGACATTCCATTTGTTCAGGTTTCGGCAAGCGAGTTCTACAGTGCCGAGATGAAAAAGACAGAGGCTCTCGTTCAGTCAATGAGGAAGGCAATAGGAGTTAGGATAAAGGAAAGGAGAACGGTTCTCGAAGGCGAGGTCACAGCTCTTGATTATCACATGGTTCCAAATCCATACAATCCCACCCAGAGAATTCCCGAGTCTGCAAGTTTAACTCTCGCGACAAAAGACGAGAGGAGAACGTTCAGCGTGAGCGGAAGGCTTGCACTTCAGTTCCTCCAGCATGGAGTTGAGGTAGGAGATGTGATAATGATAGATAAGGAGTCCGGAAGGCTTGCAGTTCTCGGAAAGAGCGAGGGAGCATCAAAGAAATTTGATCTCGGGGATGTTGAAAGGGTGGAAGTTCCCTCTGGAAGTGTGGAGAAGGAGAGAGAATTCACATATGTGGTAACCCTCAATGACCTCGATGAGGCAAATGCAAGAAGAGGTTCAATTTTCAGCCTCTTCTCACCTCCTTCGAGGGAGATTGACAATGAGGTCAGGGAGGCGGTTGATGAGCAGGTGAAGAGATGGGTTGAAGAGGGCAGAGCCGAGCTGATTCCCGGGGTTCTGTTCATAGATGAGACGCACCTCATGGACATTGAGCTCTTCGCCTTCATGAACCGGGCAATGGAATCGGAGATGGCTCCAATAATAATTCTCGCCTCAAATCGCGGAGTTTCAAGAATCAGAGGAACTGATATAGTCTCTCCACACGGAATTCCGCTTGATCTGCTTGACAGACTGCTGATAATAACGACTGAGCCATACACCAGAGATGAGATAAGAAAGATCATAGAGATCAGGGCTCAGGAGTCCGGAATAGTGCTCAGCGAGGAGGCAAAGGAAATGCTCACAAAGCTCGGAGAGGAGAACAGCATGAGGTATGCAGTGCAGCTCCTTGCACCTGCTTTCGAGTATGCGAAGCTCAGGGGCTCCTCTCAGGTTGAGCTTGAGGATGTGAAGAGAGCCTCAGAGGTCTTCGTGGATGTCTCTCAGAGTTCCGAGTATCTGAAGAAGTGGGAGGAGAAGATGTTGAAGGGTTAACAATTTTCCCTCTATTTTTTCAGAGAAACCGGAATATGCACCGCAAGTTTTATTCTCTCTGAAATCCCTCAGAATTATAAGGAATGAAAGCTTCAACAATCATCATAAGGAGATTCGAGCCAATGGATTTTGGAGAGGTTCTTGAAATAGAGAAACTATCCTTCAACGAGTCCCATCCATTTCTCTTCATGAGAATCCACGAGAACTTTCCCGAAGGATTTCTTGTTGCCGAGATGAACGGAAAGGTTGTCGGCTACCTCATCTTCATCGAAACCGGTATTGGAGGAAGAATTCTCTCCTTTGCTGTTCATCCATCTTTCAGAAACAGAGGAGTCGGCTCTCTTCTTCTCGGAAAGGCACTTGAAGTTATGAAAAAGCTCGGTCTCAGAACCGCAATGCTTGAGGTTAGAAAGAGCAATTTGAAAGCTCAGAAACTTTATCGAAAATTTGGGTTTGAGCCGGTTGGGGAGATTCCAAAGTATTACAGAGATGGAGAGGATGCAATTTTGATGGAGAGGATGCTGAATGATTGAAAGAATTCTGGAAAGACTTCTCGAAAGGGATTTCATCATTGAGTTCGAGGATTTGAAGATAGAGGACGAAAATCTGGATGTCAGAATTTCAGGAAGGATAAAAGTGTCTGTGAGGTCAAAAAATGAGGATTGAGGGTAAGATAAAGATTTTCTCAGGAGAAGAAAAAATAATTGAGATTGAAAAGGGATCAAAGCCCGTCATCAGGTGTTTCAGATTCACTCTCTTCCTTCTTCTCAGGAAGCTTCTCGGAGATTCTGCAGAGCTGAGATATCAGTGAACCTGTGGAGCTGCCCTCTTGGAGAATTCCCTCATGCGTTTTGAAATAATTTCCGCAGTTTCAAACTTGGGAGAGAGAACCCTTGCTATCTCATTTCCAAGAATGAAAATTGCCTTCTTGTGATCCGATTTGCTTCTGTGGACATGAACGGGCTTTATGTTGAGCGATTCATATTCGCTGAAGTCTTCTGCAATCCCGAGTTCTTCGAGAAGAGTTTTCACCTGATAGAGAAGCATATGGATATGTATTAACTCCTCCTTATCCAAATTCCCAGACCCCCAGACAGCTTCTCTTCTACTTCATTTTGATTTTCAAACCTATTAAATTTAACTCTCACCTCCAGTTTCTTCAAGCTCATCAGCAGTCATTATCTTGAGGTTTGCCGGAACTCTCATGAGATTGCCTTTCTTCACACCTGCAAGAAACTTCAGACCCTTCTCTGAGGCTATATCAACAAGCCTCTGCGTTATTATTCCATCGAAAACAACTCCGCAGACATCTCTGCTGTTCCCCTCGCTCAGAGTGTTCGCAAGATCTCTGACCGGAACCTCTTTCAGAACGGAGTTATCCTCTCTCAGCAGTCTTGCCATCAGAGTCCCGGAGATCTCTTCCATGTGCTCCTTCAGAGATTTTCTCTCTCCCGATCTCTCAACCTCTCTCTCAGCACTCTCCTCAGTTCTGAGGTCTCTTCTTCTCACCTTTCTCGCCTCTGAAATCTGCTCAACAGGAACCTTGTTCCTCAGAGCCTTCACGATCTCCTTGTACGTCAGCTCCTCAACTCCCCTTCCCTCCGGTGCTCTTGCCACGTAGTCAACCTCTGCCCTCTGAAGAAGCTCCTTCAGTATGAGATCTCCTCCGCGGTCTCCATCAAGGAAAGCAGTCACTATTTTCCTCTTTGACAGCTCAACGACAGTCTCAGGTATGTTTGTTCCCTCAACCGCAATCACATTCTTTATTCCATATTTCAGGAGGTTCAGAACATCGGCTCGACCCTCAACAACAATTATTGCGTCTGAATCATCTATATTTGGTCCGGCCGGAAGCTTCTCCTTTCCATACTGGCACACTTCTTCAACCCTGATCGCCTGCTTCACCTCCTCTATGATCTCGTCGCTCTCCGGGACGCCCTCGCTGAACATGTTCCTCAGAATAACCTTGGCTCTCTCTATTATCTGCTTTCTCTTCGTGCTCCTCACGTCCTCGATCTTCTCAACAGAGATGTGAGCCACACATGGACCGACTCTGTCTATCGTTTCAAGAGCCGCTGCTATGATTGCTGTCTCAACCTTGTCGAGCGAGGAGGGAATCATTATTTTCCCTCTTGATTTTCCTCCCTTTGACTCTATCTGCACCTCTATTCTTCCAATTCTCCCTGTTTTCTGAAGGTCTCTGAGATCGAGCTCTTCTCCAAGAAGCCCCTCAGTCTGTCCGAATATTGCTCCCACAACATCAGGTCTTTCAACAACACCTTCTGCGGTGATGTTAGCATGAATAACATACTTTATCGTTTCTGAATTCTGCATTTCCATTACCTCCGTGTTTTTCTCAGAATTTCTGAGTGCCTGCAGTATAGAGCACCCCTTTGAATCTTTCGATTATCTGTAATTTCTGGACTTTCCTGATTTATAGATGTTTGCATATTTGATAACATATTTTTCGAGACTTTCAATGTCCTTTATCTCCTTTTTAAGGAGAGCGGAAAACTTCCTGTGAAGCTCCATGTCGCATTTAAATCCGAGCGAGCTCAGGTGTTTCAGGAGATACCTGCCCCTCTCTATTCCGTGTTCATCCCAGTCTGTAAGAATTATAATTCTCTTCTCCTCTATGAGTTCGAGAAGAGAATTTATGGATAGCTGGGATGAACATATGATTTTGCCCTCAATTCCAAGCCTTCTCAGCGATCTTCTGTCTCTCTCACCCTCAACTATTATGGTCTCTCCTTCCAGGCTCCTCTCCCTGAGATCCTCAATTAATCTCAGAACCTCCTCAAGACTCTCCTGCGTTCTCAAGTCTCCTCACTACCTCCTCTCTGGAAATTCCCTCAACCCTCACTATTTTCTCTCTGTCCCTCTCACCCCTTACTATAGATATTCTTTCTGAGGGAACTCCAAAAATCGACGAGAGCTCGCTCAAAAGCTGTCTGTTTGCCCTGCCTCCTTCCGGAGGTTCGGTGAGAACAACCTTTATGCTCTTCCTCCACTCATCATATCCCGCAGGTATTCTCAGCTCTTTTCCTTTTGGAGAGACGGAAATGCGGATGAGAACTCCGTCATCAACCTCTTTCACCGCATCTCTCATACCATCACCGTTTTTTCCTGTGCCTCAACACTAACTCCGGATGTTCATCCTTCTGGTTCATCCGCTGTCCCATCCGGTGACCCTGTGTTGAGGCTGTCCCACACCAGGGTTGTCTGTGCTCATCGGAGAGGAAACTCCTCTCTCGCACAGAAGACGCGTTGGTGTGGGGGTGAATGTAGCTCCACCCTCGCACCGGTGCTCACTGATTACACCAGCCCTCGTAGATGGAGCCAAGAATGATATTTCTCGTGACAATACTTTAAATTTCTCTTCCCGAACCCCCTGAGCCAACAACACCCTCATCAAAGATGATCTCGCCCCTCCTCATTACAATTTTTGGGTGGAGGGCGCTGAAACCCTCGTAAGGAGTCCATCCGCACTTGCTGTGAAGATTTTCCGCTCTTATCTCTCTTTCTCTCCTCTCAAATATCACGATATCCGCGTAGAATCCCTCCTCTATTTTTCCCCTCCCCTCGATCCCGAAAATCCTTGCGGGATTCTCACAACCCATTCTGATGAGGTGATTGAGAGAGAGCTCCCCTCTTCTCACAAGAGACATCATCAGCGGAACCATCGTCTCAACACCCGGAAGTCCTGAAGCTCCTTCCTCCTTCTCCTCCGGAAGATGCGGTGCATGATCTGAAGCAAGAACATCTATTTCGTGAATTCTCTCTCTCAGAGCCTTCACATCTTCATCGCTCCTCAGAGGAGGATTCACAATTCCGAAGTTTCCGAGTCTTCTGTAATCCGAGATGCTCAGAAGAAGATGATGGGGCGTCACCTCACAGGTTGCGGAGGATTTTGATATCAGATCCAGCGCTCCTTTTGTGGAGATGTGGGAAAAGTGGACATTCTGGGAAATCTCCAGAACTCTCTTTACCGCAAAAATCTCGCATTCCGGAGGTCTCGAAAGCGAGTGGCTCTCCGGTCTCTCATCTCTCAGATGAGAGAATCTGCGAATCAGATGTCCGTCTTCAGCATGTATGCAGAATTTTTTCCTCTTAACAACCTTCATGGCCTCTTCGAACTCACTGTATTCAATTTCAAGACCTCCTGTTGAGGGTCCGAGAAAGACCTCTCCAAATGCAAAGACCCTCTCCTCCAGTTTCTTGAGCTCTTTGAGATTTCCCTTCACCCCTCCATTTATTCCGAAGTCCACAATGCTCTTCCTCTTTGCCTCTCTCCTCTTCTCTTCAAAGGTTCTCAGATTGAGAACGGGAGGTCTGGTGTTTGGCTGATCAACCACAACTGTAACTCCTCCAGCAGCTGCTGCGGAGGAGCCGGAGAACCAGTCCTCCTTGTAGCTCTCGTTTAAATCTCTGAAGTGAACATGAATGTCTATGAATCCCGGCGTCACGAGAGCTCCTTCTGCGTCTATCTCCTCATCCCCCCTCACGATTTTTCTGATCATCTTTATTCTCTCATCCTCAATCCCTATTTCCGCCGAAACAAGTCTTCCGCGGTAGAGAAATCTTGCATTTTTTATCGCAATTTCAGCATCGCTCATCTCTTATCATCTCCACCTCATCTGAGATAAAGGAAATGGATTACGAAAAGAGCATAGATGAGGAGGAGAAGGACTCCTTCGAGTCTTCCGAGTTTTCCATCTCTCAGAGAAAGGGATACAAGAAGAAGGGAGACGAAGAGGAAAAGGAAATATGAGTTGATTGAGGGAGGAGAATCCAGAGGTGTTATTAAAACCGCTATTCCCAGAGTTGCGAGGTTGTTTGAGACGACGCTTCCCATGATCCCTCCTATCGCTATTTCAGGAATTCCCCTGAGGACAGGAAGGATGACAAGAGGAAACATCTCGGCACTTGTTGCAAGAGCAAGTATTGTTGCTCCAAAAGCAGTATCCGAGATTCCCAGAAATTCGGAGAGATTCTCGGAGCTGTCCACCATCCAGTCTCCTCCGAGGGACATGAGAAAAAGACCGAGAAGCATGAGAAGCAGGACTTTTGGAGATTCTGAATGCTCCTCTTCAACCTCTCTTCCTCTGAAGATGAAAAGGAGAACGAGAGCATATGCGGTGAGAAGAAAAATTCCATCAATTCTTGAATATCCTCCTGTGTGGAGTGCATAGGCAAGAAGGGTTGTGAGAAGAGCAAGGACTGCATACCTCAGACTCTCCCTCTCTCTTATCCTCATGTCTCTCAAGGAGGCGGAGAGTCCGAGGCAGAGTGCAAGGATTGTGATGTTTGTTCCGATTGCGTTTCCAAACGCAAGAGTTGGATATCCCTTAAGAGAAGCAATTGCGGACGCGAAAAGCTCTTCCGGTTCAGCTCCGGCAAAGATAAATGAGATCGAGGTAACCCCGATTCCGAGATATTTTCCGCTTCTCTCCGCATTCTCGATGAAGAGTTCTGCACCTCCGAGAAGCATCGCAACACTGACGACAAATTTAAGAAGCTCCAGGAGAGGTTCCATGAGAGGGAAGTTGCAGAGAGGAAAATTAATCTTTCTCCTCGGAATCATCAGTATGTTTTAAAAGGGATGACGGAAGTTGTGATTATTGGATGAATGCTGTGATTACAGAGGACGGAATATGTTCCGATAATCTCGAGCTTCACAACCGGGGAGGTTACGGAAGGAAGGAAAATTCGAAGCTGATTCTCTCGTTTGAGGAAGCAGTATATCTTCTTGAGAAGGGAAGGATTGAGGTTTTTGAAGATGGAAGATCCATCTCTTTGGAGGAGCTCTTTTTAAGAGCGTCAAAACTGATAAAAGATTTCGAAATAAAATATGCGGTTTACAGAGATCTGAGGGAACGAGGTTACTGCGTTCAGCCAGGAATTGCTGATTTCAGGCTCTATCCAAGAGGCGGAAAACCCGGAAAAACACCATCAGAATATCTGGTTCTTGTAATCTCTGAGAGAAGGTCCATTCCTCTTGAGGAGCTTGTTGAAAAGCTTGAAATCTGTCAGAGAATCAAAAAGAAGCTCATACTTGCAATAGTTGATGAGGAAACAGACATAACCTATTATGAGGCAAGATGGAAGGTTCTGAAGGGCGAGACAAGAGAGCTCTCTGACGAGAGATTTCAGGGCTATCTTTTAAACGATCGTGTCATCTTCTGGGATGAGAGAGCTTCCGAAGTTCTCCATCAAAAATACTTCTTCGGAGAACTTGTGAATTCAGCTCTCTACATCTCGCTTGTTGAAGCTGTTTACCTCATGTCAAAGGGCATCCTTGAACTTAAGGATGCAGAAGGAAGAGAGGTATCTGAGGAGGAGCTTCTGAGAAGAGGGAGAGAGCTTGAAGAAAATTTTGACGAGAAGTTCGAAGTTTACAGGGATTTGAGGGACAAAAGGATGGTGGTGAAAACAGGATTCAAGTTTGGAGCTCATTTCAGAGTTTACGATAAGGTGGAGAGCGTCGAGGAGCTTTATCATTCAAAACACCTTGTCCATGTAATCAGAAGGGATCACGTCTTCTCTCCTCAGGAGCTCTCAAGAGCAGTCAGGCTCGCTCATGGAGTGAGAAAAAGCATGGTTTTCGCATTTGGGGATGGAGAGAAAAGATACATTGAAATAAGGAGGGTGAGACTCTGAGGATAAATCCCTGGGAAGCGGCAGAAATAGAGGACTATTCCAGGCTTTTTGAGGATTTCGGAATCTCTCCTTTCTCCGAGATCCTCCGAGAAGTTCCGGAGCCTCACAGATTGATGAGGAGGGGCGTGATATTCGGGCACAGAGATTACCAGAGAATCCTTGATGCGATGAAGAGGAAGGAGAGCTTTGCTGTGATGAGCGGATTCATGCCCTCGGGTAAAGTTCATCTCGGGGGAAAGATGGTCATGGAGGAGATAATCTGGCATCAGCAGAGAGGAGCTCATGCTCATGTGGCAATTGCCGATATGGAGGCTCATTCTGTAAGAGGTCTGAGCTGGGAGAAGTGCGTGGAGATAGGTATCGAAGAATACGTTCTCTCACTCATAGCTCTCGGTTTTAAGCCGGAAAACTCGATAATATATTTTCAGTCCGCCTTCGGAAAGGTGAAGGATCTTGCGTTTGAGCTCGGTAATGAGGTAACTCTCTCTGAGATGTCCGCAATCTACGGGTTCTCAGGTGAGAGTCACATCTCTCATCTCTTCAGCGTCCTTGTTCAGGCTGCTGACATTCTTCATCCGCAGCTGAGTGAATTTGGAGGTCCAAAACCGGTTGTGGTTCCTGTCGGAGCGGATCAGGACCCTCATCTGAGGCTCACGAGAGACCTTGCTGACAGAATGAATCTCTTCCTCATCGAGAGGAGGGGAGATTACATAAGCATAAGAGGGAAGGGAGTAAGCCCTGAGAGGATCAGAGAGCTCTCGGAACTGATTCCCTTTGATAAGAAGGTTTATGAGGCTCATATTGATGTTTTTGGAGGAGATGAGAGAGAAATAAGAAAAATTGTGGAGGAATTTGAGCTCTCAATTGGCGGATATTCCTTCATTCCTCCCTCCTCAACCTATCATCGCTTCATGAGCGGATTGAGAGGAGGCAAGATGTCATCTTCAAAGCCGGAAAGCTTCATAGCTCTCACGGATTCTCCGGAGGACGCTAAGAAGAAGGTGATGAGGGCAAAAACAGGAGGTCAGGGAAGTGTTGAGAAGCAGAGAGAACTCGGAGGTTCTCCAGAGAACTGCGTTGTTTTCGAGCTCTTCACGTATCATCTCATCGAGGATGATGAGGAGCTCATGAGAATTCATTCCGAGTGCACCTCTGGAGAGAGACTCTGTGGAGAGTGCAAGAAGCTTGCCTCGGAGCTTCTTGCAATCTTTCTGAAGGAGCACAGGGAAATGAGGGAGCAGGCAAGAGATCTGCTCAAAGAATACGAGGTGATCGGATGGAAGAGATGATGAGGATTCTCAATTTTCTCAAAGAGAAGGGAGAGAGCACTCTGGAGGAAATATCGAAGGAGCTCGGGAAGAGTGAAGCGGAAGTGATGTCCTCTCTTTTATCCCTTCATCACAGAGAGCTCATTGAGCTTGAGAAAGAGGAGCTGATATACTGCAGGTTGAGTGAGGAGGGAAGGGAATACGCGGAGAAAGGGCTTCCCGAAAGGAGGGTTTTTGAATTTCTGCTCTCAAAAGGTGGAGAGGCCTCTCTGAAGGAAATAAGAGAAAAATTTGGTGAGAAGCTCACCTCAATAGCTCTCGGATGGCTGAGAAAGAAGGGATGGGTCGAGTTCATAAAGGAGGAGGAACCAAAAATAAGGGCTCTGAAAGCTGAAAGGGGAAATGATGAAGAAGTTCTTGAGAGGCTTCTGAAGAAAGAGCTCAGAGCAGATGAGGTAGATGGGAGGACTCTTGAGGAGCTGAAAAAGAGAGGACTTGTTGAACTGGAGGAAAGGAGAATTCACAGAGTCAGGATAACTGAAAAGGGAAGAAAGGCTAAACCGGAGGACTTTGAGGAAATAACAAGGCTGACACCGGAAATCATTCTGAGCGGGGAGTGGAGGAGGAAGAAAATAAAGAAGTATGACATTCATGCTCCGGTTTCGGAGATATTTCCGGCGAAAATTCATCCGTATAGGAGAATAATAGAGGAGATGAGGAGAATATTCCTTTCAATGGGCTTCACAGAGATAAGGGGCGAAATTGTTCAGTCCTCTTTCTGGAATTTCGATGCCCTCTTTCAGCCGCAGGATCATCCTGCGAGAGACATGCAGGATACATTCTATCTTGAGAGCGAGAGCGAGCTTGATGAAAGGCTTGTGAAGAGGGTTAAGGCAATGCATGAGCACGGAGGGGAAATAGATTCAACTGGCTGGGGATTTCCCTGGAGGGAGGAGCTGGCAAGAAAGAATGTTCTCAGAACCCACACAACTGCAATAACGATAAGATATCTTGCCGAAAATCCGGAACCTCCTGTTAAGGCATTCTGCATAGACAGGGTTTACAGAAGAGAGACCGTTGATTCAACCCACCTTCCGGAGTTCGATCAGCTTGAAGGGGTTGTGATGGAAAGGGGAATGTCCCTCTCAAATCTCTTCGGTGTTCTGAAGACCTTCTACAATCTCATGGGCTTCAGAAATGTTCGCTTCCGCCCGGGATATTTCCCGTATACGGAACCCTCTGTTGAGTGCGAGGTTTATGTTGATGGTCTCGGGTGGATAGAGCTCGGAGGGGCAGGAATTTTCAGAAAGGAGGTTACAGAACCGCTCGGAATAAAATATCCTGTTCTTGCCTGGGGTCTCGGAGTCAGCAGACTGGCAATGTTAAAGCTAAATCTGAAAGACCTCAGATATCTTTACAGACCCGATATTGAATGGTTGAGGAGAGTGCCGATATGCCCGTGATACATCTGGAATTCAGGGATCTTGAAAATCTCACCGGAATTCCTGCAGAGAAAATCATAGAGAGAATTCCGATGATCGGAGCCGATATTGAGAGAATTGGAGATGATTTTGCAGATGTTGAGTTCTTCCCGAACAGACCTGATATGTACAGTGTTGAGGGTGTTGCAAGAGCAATGAAGGGATTTTTCGGAATTGAGAAAGGAGCTCCGAAATACAGCGTTTCGCCCTCTGAAATTGAACTAAGGGTCGACCCATCCGTTAAATCAGTTAGACCTCTGATAGTTTCTGCAGTCATCAGAGATGTCAGGATGAGCGATGAGCTGATAGAATCTCTCATGCACCTTCAGGAGCATCTGCACTGGGGTTTGGGAAGGAACAGGAGAAAGGTCTCCATAGGAATTCACGATCTCTCAAAGGTGAAACCTCCCTTCACCTACACAACAGTGGATGAAGAATTCTCATTTGTCCCTCTGGATTTTGATGAGGAGATGTCCATAAGGGAGATTCTTGAGAGGCATCCAAAAGGGAGGGCATTCTCCTTCATTCTCGAAGGTTTCGACAGATTTCCCGTGATTCTGGATAGAGATGGAAACGTTCTCTCATTTCCACCAATCATCAACGGAGAGCTCACAAGGGTTACAGAGAAAACAAAGGAGCTCTTCATAGATGTTACCGGGACAGAAAAAACTGTCAGCACAGCTCTGAACATAATTGTCACGGCTCTCGCGGAAAGAGGATTCAGAGTTCAGAGCGTGAGGATATTTGACGGAGGAGAGATCATCACCACTCCTGATCTCGCTGAGAGGTCCATGGAGGTCTCTCTCTCAGAAATCAGAGAGCTGATAGGTGTTCCTCTCAACCCGGAGGAATGCATTGAGGCTCTCCTGAGGATGAGGTATGATGCCGAGATTTCCGGAGAGAAAATAAAGGTGAAAATTCCGGCATACAGGGCAGACATCATGCATCCCTGGGACATAATCGAGGATGTTGCGATAGGATACGGCTATGACAGAATTCCCTCAATCTTCCCGGAGATTCCCTCAATAAGCTCGGAACATGAAGTCGAGAGGATGAACAACAGGGTTAGAGAGCTCATGATCGGTCTGGGTTTCACCGAGGTGATGACCTTCACCCTGACTTCCGAGAGAATTCATTTCGATATGATGAGGAGAAAGGGATCCGCCCTTAAAATTGCGAATCCGGCTTCAGAGGAGCAGAGAATTTTCAGAAGCTCAATTCTTCCGATGCTTCTCGAAGCCCTCTCGATGAACAGGCACTATCCGATGCCTCACAGAATCTTCGAGGTCGGAGATGTTATTGTGAATGAGAGGAGAAGGAATCACGTCGCCGGAGTTTCGATGCATGCAAACGCAGACTTCTCGGAGATAAAGGCAGTTGTTCAGTCCTTCCTGAGAGAAATGGGCTACAAAGCAGAAATCTTCGAGACAGAGGATCCCGCTTTCATAGAAGGGAGGGTTGCAGAGCTCAGAGGTGACGTCTCCGGAGTCTTCGGAGAGATTCATCCGGAGGTTCTCCTGAACTTCGATCTGGATCACCCTGTCTCTGCATTCGAAATAGAGCTACCATACTGAGGACTTCCTTATAGCAACCTCGATCGCATCCCTCATGTCCCTCTTCGGAATGATGGTCACAATCGGTATCGAGACAATCTTCTCTATCGCGGGACTCACAATTGGAGCGCAGATGAGCGCAACAGCCCCATCTCTCTCGGCCCTCACAGCGGATACAATCGCCTCCTCAAAGGAATTTGCAGGATACTCCTTTATTTTCACCCTCTTTCCATCAAAATTCACGTAGCTTTCTGTGATCTCATTTAAAACAGATCTTGAGGCTATGATTGCTATGAAGGGCTCCTCATCTCTCTTAATCGCCCTGAATATCTGTCGCAGAGTTCTGAGAGTTGGCTCTCTCTCACCCGAGATGAGCTTGTAAAGTGTGCTCTCAGGAATTCCGCTCAGCTCGGAGAATTCGCGGATCGAGATTCTCAGCTCCTCTTTGAGGAATCTCTTCAGAGTCTCTCCAAAATCCTCTCCATTCAGAATGGCTTTCAGCAATCTCTCCTCCCTCATCTTCTCACCTTACTGTCCTCTTACACTGAACAATTTTCACATTAAGGATAATAAATTTTCTCATTCCGACAGATTTTTAAAGAGAAACTTCCCAGAACCTCTCGGTGAGATCATGAAGGGGAAAGCTCTTTCCCTGATTCTGATAGCTGCACTGCTCTCTGTGGCTCTCTCCGGCTGCACCGAGACCAGAGAGGGAAATGAAGTTTATGTTGTGAAGCTCTCTCCGGCGGATATGAGAAACGAGATGCTCTCAGGTGAAATAGATGGTTTCATAGCATGGGAACCCTACAATGCTGAAGTTGTTGTGAGGGGAGAAGGAGAATACCTCGTTCAATCAGGTGAGATATGGCCGAATCATCCATGCTGCATTCTGGCTGTGAGCGACGAGGTTGCAAAGGATGAGAAGCTTCTCAGAGCTCTTGTCTGGGCTCATGTTAAGGCAACGAGATTCATAAATGATCCCGGGAACTACGAAAAGGTCATTCAGTATGCCGTGGAGTTCACAGGGAAGGACAGAGAGGTTGTTGAGGAGGCGATGAAGCACATAAAGTTCATAGAATTCCCGGATGAGCAGGAGTTCAGGAACTATTATGAGAGACTCAGGGAGGGTGGATTCCTCGAGAGAACAGTCGAGGAACTCGGATATGCCTCTGAGGATGAGTTCTTTGATGATTTCCTCATGAGAGAGGCGTATGATTACGTTGTTCAGAAGCTCAGTGAGGACCCATCATGGGTTCCGGAGAAACCAGACAGGGAAATAAACATGGGGCATCTGACAGCTGATCTTCACGAGCTCGCATGGTATGTCGCTCTGAAAGAGGGCTACTTCGAAAAAGCCGGGATCAGAGGAGATCTTGAAAAGCAGTATGCAAACGGCCCGATGGCAATGGAAGCATTTAAGGCAGGAGAGATCGATGTCTCATATCTCGGCGGGGCACCAGCAACACTTAAGAGGATAAATGATGACATAAGAATTCACATAGTTGCCGGAGCAAACAATGAGGGTTCAGCAATAGTGGTCTCAAAGAACTCCGGAATAAAGAGCATTGAAGATCTCAGGGGGAAGACCATTGCCATTCCTGGCTTCGGCACGGTTCAGGATTTCATACTCAGAATGGCTCTTGAACAGCACAACCTTGAGGTGAGGTTGAAGGAGTGAGGGAAAGAGATCTGAAATTCCTGAAAATTGCATCCATCATTCTTTTCCTCTTTTTCTGGCATTTTGTGGCATCTCTGAAAGTCCTCGATCTTCCAACTCCTCTGAGAACTGCTGAAACATTTATCAAGCTTGTAACTGTCGGAGAGCCGGTGCTCGGAAGAACGCTTCAGAGCCATGTCATCTCAAGTCTCGGAAGAGTTCTCAGAGGCTCCATTCTTGCGTTCTCAATCGGAATACCTCTTGGAATAGCCATGGCAAGAAGCAGGAGATTTGAGGCTCTAACCTCAACAATCATAGAGCTCTTCCGTCCCATTCCACCTCTTGCATGGATTCCCCTGGCATACATCTTCTTCAGACATCTCGAAAACACATCATTCTATGCTCAGATTTTCATAGTTTTCGTTGGAGCCTTCTTCCCGGCTGTTCTCAACACAGCCACCGGAGTGAAATCTGTTGACCCGATTCTCGTGGATGCCGCGAGAACCTTCGGAGCAAATCGTTTCCAGATTCTCACAAAGGTGATAATTCCGGCCTCTCTTCCAATGATAATCACCGGGGTTAGAGTTGGACTGGGAGTTGGATGGATGAGCATAATAGCTGCGGAGATGATAGGAGGGTCTGCTTCCGGAATAGGTTTCTTCATCTGGACGATGTATTACATCGGAGGGGATGTGGCGAAGATAATTTCCGGAATGATGGCTATAGGAATCGTGGGATATCTCATGAATGAGGGACTTCTCTGGATAGAGAGGAGGCGCAGATACTGATGCTTGAGGTCAGAGAGCTCAGAAAGAGTTTCAATGGAAATCTCGTTCTCGATGGAATAAGCTTCAAGGTTCATGAAGGTGAATTCCTCTGCATAGTCGGAAGATCCGGATGCGGAAAGACAACTCTTCTCAGAACGATTGCGGGTCTTGAGAAGCCAGATTCAGGAGAGATTCTCTGGAAGGGAAAACCGCTTAACGGGCTGGATGGAACAGTTGGCTTCGTCTTTCAGGAATATGCTCTCTTTCCCTGGAGGACGGTTGAGAAGAACATAGAATTTGGTCTTGAAATAAAGGGTGTTCCCAGAGAGGAGAGAAAGAAGATTGTTGAGCGTTGCATAAAACTCGTGGGTCTTGAGGATGCCAGAAAGAAATATCCGAGAGAGCTATCCGGCGGGATGAAGCAGAGAGTTGCAATAGCAAGGGTTCTTGCCGTCGATCCAGAGATCCTCCTCATGGACGAGCCGTTCGCTGCACTCGATGCTCAAACAAGAAATCTGATGCAAATCGAGCTCATGAGAATCTGGGAAAGCGAGCACAAAACAGTTCTTTTCGTAACTCATAATGTTGAGGAAGCCGTCTATCTCGCTGACAGAGTTCTTGTTCTCTCAGCAGCTCCGGCGAAGATAAAAGGAGAGGTGAAAATAGATCTTCAGAGACCGAGAAACAGGACGGATGCAAAGTTTATTGAGCTCAGGGAGAAAATCCTCAGGATGATATGGGAGGGATGAATGTGAGGACTGTTTACTGGAACAGAGAGGGAGCGGTTGAGATGATAGATCAGACGCTGCTCCCAGCTGAGCTGAAAATAATAAAGTGCAGAACTGTTGAGGAAGTTGCCGAAGCCATAAAGTCTCTGAGGGTGAGGGGAGCACCTGCAATAGGTGTTGCTGCAGCATACGGAATAGCTCTCTGTGCCCACAATTTCAGAGGGGATGATCCAGAGGAGATGAAAAGGGAGCTCATCAGATGTGCCGAAATTCTCAGATCAACAAGGCCAACCGCTGTAAATCTTTTCCATGCCATAGATCTCACACTCAGGGAAGCTCTCTCCGGTGAAACCGTCGAGGAAATCAGAAGAAAAGCTCTCGAAACAGCAGAGTTTCTTGCGAATGAGGACATAAGAGTAAACAGGCTCATCGGAGAAATCGGGCAGGAGCTTCTTGAAGACGGAGATACGGTTATGACGCACTGCAATGCGGGAAGGCTTGCAACCGTTGACTGGGGAACAGCTCTCGGTGTAATCAGGTCTGCTGTCGAGCACGGAAAGGAGATCAGAGTGATTGCAACAGAAACAAGACCTCTGAATCAGGGAAGCAGGCTCACAGCATGGGAGCTTCTTGAGGATGGTATAGAGGTAACCCTCATAACCGATTCGATGAGCGGATATGTGATGCGGAAGGGTCTCGTTGACAAGATCATTGTCGGAGCAGACAGAATCGTCAGGGATGCAGTCTTCAACAAGATCGGAACATACTCGCATGCGGTCATAGCGAGGCATCACGGAATTCCCTTCTATGTTGCAGCTCCCTCCTCAACCTTCGATCTCGGGAAGGAGGAGAAGGATGTCATCATCGAGGAGAGAGCAAGAGAAGAACTGATATTCTGCGGAGAAAAGCAGATTGCTCCTCTTGAAGTTGATGTCCTCAACCCGGCTTTCGACGCAACTCCTCTTGAGCTCATAACAGCAATCATCTGCGAGAAGGGAATAATCTCTCCGGTTACAGAGGAGAGGATGAGGGAGGTTCTGAACAGAGAGGATTAAAGAAATCTTCTCATCCTCTCCCCAAGCTTCAGACCGGAGCCGGTGAGCGGAATCAGAAATTCCCCGCTCTCATCAATTCTTCTGAGAGCTGCAAGAGAAACGGCTGAAGTTGGCTCAACATAAAATCCCTTTCTTCCGAGCTCCCTCAGAGCCTCAATGATTTCCGATTCCTCAACCGCAATCAGCTCTCCATCCGTCTCTCTGATTGCTGCGAGAATCTCCTTCCATCTCACAGGTTTTGAGACAGAGATTCCGTCAGCAATCGTCTCTCTCACCTCAATTTCGGGAAGCTTTTCTGAATTCTCTCTGAAGGCTCTGAAAAGCGGAGCGCATGATGCGCTCTGCACTCCGATTAACCTAGGAATCTCTTCGATGAGCCCCATATCTCTGAGCTCTCTGAAACCGAGATATGCGCCGAGGAGAAGAGTTCCGTTACCAACCGGGAGGATGATGGCATCGGGAGTTCTCCAGTTCAGCTGTTCTGAAATCTCATAGGCAAAAGTCTTTGTTCCATGAAGGAAGAATGGATTCCAGGAATGAGAGGCGTAATAGCGACTTTCCGCAAAATTTCTTGCTCTCTCCGCAACCTCCTCTCTTGAGCCCTTAATTCTGTGAATTTCTGCTCCGTAGAACTCAATCTGAGATAGCTTCGTCTCAGGAGCTCTCTCAGGAACAAAAATGTGACATTTTATTTTTGCTCTCGCTGAATAGGCCGATACAGATGCTCCTGCATTTCCGGAGGAGTCCTCAACAATCTCTCCGACTCCAAGCTCCTTCAGCTTTGAGATCATCACGGTGGAGCCTCTGTCTTTGAAGGAACCGGTTGGAAAGAGGTACTCCATCTTCACGAGGACATTCTGGTTGAAGAGCTCGGCTTTAAGAAGAGGCGTGAAGCCCTCGCTGAAGCTGATGATTGAAGAAGTCTCCTCGAGTGGAAGAGCTTCAAAGTATCTCCAGAGAGTCTTCTCTCTTCCCTCAAGCCTCTCGCGATTTATTTCAGCGTCAAAAACCAGATTCAGATGACATCCGCACCGGCATCTCCAGATGCTCCCGCTTATCTCATATTCTCTTCCGCATCCAGAACATTCAAAATAAGCCTCTTTTTTTCTGTGCACAGGTATATTTTCTTTCTTTTCTCACATAAAATCTTTTCTGAGCCCAGAAGCATTCATAAGCCTTTTTTAATATGCACAATGTGCACAAAGAGCAGCAGAAAAATTTATAAACAATCATGTGTTAAAATTAATGACGCTGTCAAAAACTAAAAGGGGGTGAGAGGGGATGATGGTGAAGAAGGAGAGAAAGGACGAGGCAGTCTCTCCAGTGATCGGAGTGATTCTGATGGTCGCCATCACAGTGATCTTAGCTGCAGTCATCGGAAACTTCGTGTTCGGA
>JACIWD010000043.1 GCA_014361165.1 Candidatus Mnemosynella bozhongmuii | reverse complement strand
GAGGATTCCGATTTACGGGAAAAAGGAAGGGAGATGAGCTCAGTCTGCCTGAGCTCTGACCTCGAGATGAAGGACTCTTGAAGAGAGAGCAACGAGAAGAGCCCAGAAGAGAGTTATCACAATGCTCATTGCACCTCCGATTGTTTTCATCTCATGGAGCATCACTGCAAAATCAGCTGGATTCTGCATCGCAGTTAAGAACGGAGGCCAGGGAACAACTTCTCCGTGCCAGATGTGCTCAATTGCGAGAAGCAGAACTCCTCCCCAGAGCATTCGGTTCAGCCAGTGAAGCTTCCATGCTCTGGCTCTCTCTCCCGAGACCTTCGCTATAATGCTCGTAATTATTGCTTCAGCTGCCGGAACGAGGAAACACGCCATTTTTCACACCTCCTTTTCAACTTTCTTCAACCTTCCTCTCGGATCTTCAAGAATTAGGAGAATCTCCCAGACAGCAAAGGCAACTGCAACGAGAATGACTCCGAGAAGCGTTGCCTCGGCAGAGATTTCGAAAAACTCTCCTCCTTCAGCAAGATACCCGAGCGTGTGGTCAACGAACATCATGATTGCTGCTCCCCAGAGCATGAAGCCCAGAACATCAAGTCTGCTGTTTTCTCCTGAGAAATACCAGAGAGCCGTCACAAGAACTGCTGCTATCAGGGTTACCACAAGCCACATTCGTATCACCTCTGATGAGATTCTTCACAACAAGTATTAAAAGTTTTCCATCTTATATTAAAGAGAGGAGGCTCTCCCTTATCCTCTCGAAGAGCTTTGAGGAGTAAACCCTCTTGTATTCCTTCAGCAGCCTTATCTCAACCTCAAAACCAAGAGACCTCAGATAGCTGCAGAACTGGGTGAGATTGGATGGTCTTTCAGAAAGATGACTCCTTTCAAAATCGAGGAAAAAGATTTCGTCTCCGGAGACGATTATATGTCTCTGAGGATGGTTCATCTCCTCTTTCTGAACTCCAAGCCTGTCGAGAATGAAGCAGATTTCAAGACATCTCGAAAGAGTTCTTCTGTTAAGAGCTTCCGGAAGGAATTTTCCCCTTATTCTTTTCATCAAAATTGCAAGTCTCGTGAAGTCAGCAAAAACAAGCGGAGGGACAAATCCGAAAGGCTTCAGAAGTTCAAGAAAATACACCTCTCTTCTGAAATTCTTTGAGAGTTCTGGATGGAAGACTTTTATGGCATGATCTCCGATGAGATAAACTCTGGAATGCCTCCCTTTCAAGATTTCCGCTTCAGCTCCATCAGGGGAGAAAGATTTAAAAGAGAGCTTCTCGAAAATCTCAGAAATACATGAGGAGATCTGCCCTTCTGACCACGACAATCGCGTCATTTCTGACACCGTTTGCAGCCTCTTCTGTGAACATAGCTCTTCCCGCAATAGCAAAAGAGTTTTCGATGGATGCAATAACCCTTAACTGGGTCACAACCTCATATCTTCTTTCAATTGCAGTCTTTCTGCTTCCCTCAGGAAGAATGGCTGATATGAGAGGCAGAAAGAAG
>JACIWD010000042.1 GCA_014361165.1 Candidatus Mnemosynella bozhongmuii | reverse complement strand
GCTATAACAGTTGGATACACTCCAGTTGTGCACTGCCACACCGCTCAGGTTGCCTGCAGATTCATAGAGCTCCAGAAGAAGCTCGATCCGAGAACCGGACAGGTGAAGGAGGAGAACCCGCAGTTCCTGAAGACCGGAGATGCTGCCATCGTCAAGCTCAAGCCAACAAGACCAATGGTTATAGAGAAGGTGAAGGAGATTCCGCAGCTCGGAAGATTTGCAATCAGAGACATGGGTCAGACAATAGCAGCAGGAATGTGCATAGATATAAAGCCCAAGAAGTGAGGGTGATAACCCTCCCCTCTTTTTAAAATTTTCAGGAGGTATTTTATGGCTCAGAAGGCAAGAATAAGGCTCTCAAGTGTCGATCCGAAGAAGCTCGATGAGATCTGCCAGCAGATAAAGCAGATAGCGGAGATGACAAAGGTTAAAATGTCTGGACCTGTTCCCCTTCCAACAGTGAAGCTCAGGGTTCCGTGCAGAAAGAGTCCTGATGGAGAGGGTTCCGAAACCTGGGATCACTGGGAGATGAGGATTCACAAGAGGCTCATAGATATAGACGCTGATGAGAGGGCTCTGAGACAGCTCATGAGAATTCAGGTTCCGAAAGACGTGAACATAGAAATCGTTCTCGAGTCCTGATTCATGAAGAGAATTATCTCTCATCCCCGAATAACATCGGGGATGTCTCTTAAAGAGTTTCTCAATTCTTTTGGCGGTATAGCCTTCGGTGCCTCGCGAGTTCACGAGGCAATTGAAATATACTCCGAGGCTCTGAGGGAGAACTCCCACATCTCGTTTGGTCTTGCGGGAGCCATGGTTCCGGCTGGATTGAGAACAATGATCTCGGATCTCATCTATGATAACATGATTCACAGCATCGTGATAACCGGAGCAAATGCCGTCCATGATGTTCTTGAAGCCCTCAAACTTCCCCATTATCATGACTTCGAGATCGGGAGCGATGAAGCTCTGAGAGAAGCCGGTCTCAACAGAATATTTGATGTTTTTGTTCCGGACTCGCATTTTCAGAAACTTGAGGAGTTCCTCCGGGATGTTTTCTCGGATCTTCCCGAGAAGACCGATTTCATAGAGGTACTCAGAAAAATAGCTGAAAATCTCGATGATAGAAACTCAATTCTGAGAGCTGCTTATGAGAGCGAAGCCCTCCTTCTGTGCCCGGGACTCATGGACTCGATGATAGGACTTCATTTCTGGCTCTCCTCACCATCGAGAAGATATGTTGATGTCACTGCAGAGCTGAGAGCTCTGAGTCGGAGAATTCATGAAGCAGAAAGGAACGGGGCAATTTTCATAGGAGGAGGTCTTCCCAAGAACTTCATTCTTCAGTCCATGCTAATCTCCTCAAAGGACGGGTTTGATTATGCGATTCAGATAACAACAGATTCACCTCAGTGGGGCGGTCTTTCAGGAGCAACTCTCGAAGAAGCCAAGTCATGGGGAAAGGTTAAAAAATCTGCGAGATGCGTCACAGTTTACGGAGATGCAACAATAGTATTTCCTCTTATTGTCGCCGGTCTGAGAATAAAAATGGAGGAATGAGATGAAATTTGAAAATGGAATAATAGTTGCACTTGATTCTCAAAGAGTGGAGATTGTTGAAGAACTTGCGGGAAAGATTGATGCTCTGAAGGTTGGATATCCTCTTATTCTTCCAAGAGGTCTCAGAATTGTTGAGGAGCTCTCCGAAAGCATTCCCGTGATAGTGGATATAAAGATTGCAGATGTCCCGCATGTGAATTCCATGATATGCGAGATGATATTCCGGAGCGGAGCATCAGCCGTCATATCGCACGGTTTCACGGGAAAGGACTCCATCCGGGCATGTGTTGAAAAGGCCTCAGAATTCGATGCCTCTGTTTTCATTGTTGCCGAGATGTCCCATCCGGGCTCTCTCGACTTTCTGAGTCATCACTCTGTTGAGATAGCTCGAATTGCAGAACTCTGCGGTGCAGAGGGGATAGTTGCACCCGCAACGAGGACTGAGAGCATCAGAAAATTCAGAGATCTTTTCCCAGAGCTGAAGATAATCTCTCCCGGAGTTGGAGCGCAGGGAGGTTCGGCATACGAGACCATTCTTTCCGGCGCCGATGCAGTTATAATAGGTCGCACCATATATGAAAGTGAGGACATTGGGGGGACTCTCGAGTCAGTTAAAGAGGAGATTCGGAGGGCCCGTGAGGAAAAAAGAAGGCTGAAAAAATGAGGAACCCTATGAGTTCTGAGGCCCTCTTTCAGAAGGTGATTTCATGAAGGTCAGAGGAATTCTGAGAGAAACTCTCGAATTCATACTGAATGTTGCGAGATCCTCCCATCCAAATGAGTTCATAGGTCTTCTTGAAGTGGAGGATGGGATTGTGAAGAACATCATCTTTCTCCCCGGCACATCTGTTTCGGATTCTCTTGCTCTCCTCAGAATGGAGATGATGCCTCTGGGAATGAGATTTGGAGGAACGGTTCACAGTCATCCCTCTCCAAATCCTCTTCCCTCCGAGGAGGATCTCTTCACATTCTCAAAGCTCGGAGGCATCCACATAATCGTCGCATATCCCTATGAACCCGAAAGCTGGAAGTGCTATGATTCTCAGGGAAACGAAATAGAGCTTGAGATTGTGGAGGAGGAAGAATGAGGAAGGTTCTCGCAACAGGAACATTTGACATCCTGCATCCGGGTCATCTTTATTTTCTGAAGGAGGCGAAGAAATACGGAGATGTTCTCTATGTGATAGTGGCACGTGACAGCATGATAAGACACAAGCCAAAGCCCGTGATTCCGGAGGAGCAGAGACTGGAAATGGTGAGCGCTCTCAAACCCGTGGATTTTGCCCTTCTCGGCAGCGATTCCGACATCTTTGAGCCAGTTGAGAAGATTAGGCCAGATGTCATAGTTCTCGGTTACGACCAGAATTTCTCAGAAGATGAGCTCAGAGAGGAGCTCAGGAAAAGAGGTATGGATGCAGAGATTGTGAGAATTGGAAAATATGAGGGATGCAAGCTCTGTTCAACAGCTTCAATAATCGAAAAAATCAAGAGAGAGAGATGATCTCAATCTCGACTTCAGCACCTTTCTGAAGCTCTTTGACAAAGTCTCTTGAGAGGTCTCCTGCAGATTTGCTGCACCTTATCATCAGCGTTCTTCCGCATATGAAATCGCTTTTCCTCAGCACGATGCTTCTCTCATCCGTCAGCTCGTGTCCGGGGTAGAATCCCTCTATGATCTCCTTCTTTCCCGAGGGAACTCTCAGCACAACCCTGAGCCACTGCGGTTCTCTCAGCTCGTCATTCAGATCCCTTGCAGATCTGTCAGAGGAGACCGCAACTATGCAGTCTCCTCTCGGTGTGCATGCCTCATCCTTTGTTATCTCGAGCGTTGTTCTGTGAGTTGCTCTTATGTTCTCGTGACCTCTTGCCCTTATCCGAATCATCCTTTCAGAGCTTTTTCGATTCTCTCAAGAGCTTTCTTTATGTTCTCGATAGAGGCTGCATACGAGATTCTTATGTAATCCCTGTTCCCCGGTCCGAATGCACTTCCCGGAGTTGTCGCCACATACGCATCTCTGAGAAGTTTCTCAACAACTTCCTCGCCGGTTCCAAATTCTCCGACATACGGGAAGACATAGAAGGCTCCCTTCGGCGTTGGTGTTTTGAACCCTATTTTTCGCAGTCCCTCAACTATGAGCTTTCTTCTCCTGTCAAATTCCTGTCTCATTTCCTCAACAAAATCCTGAGGCTGTCTCAGAGCTTCAAGGGCCGCATACATAACAAATGTTGTCGGATGCGAGACACTGTGGGACTGAACTTTCATGAGACCCTTCATGATCTCCTTTGGAGCGGCAAGATAGCCTATCCTCCATCCCGTCATCGCATAGGATTTCGAGAATCCATTTACCGTGATTGTTCTGTCTTCCATCCCATCAAATGAGCCTATTGAGATGTGCTTTTCACCATCATAAATCAGCTTCTCGTATATCTCATCGCTCAGAACATAGAAATCGTGGTCTATCGCAAGATCTGCAATCTCCTTCAGCTCATCCTTTCCGAGAACAGCTCCGGATGGATTTGAAGGAGTGTTGAGAATTAGCATCTTTGTTTTATCGCTCACGTATTCCGCAAGGTTGACGGGTTTGAAGCCGTTTTCTCTGTCAGTCGGAACCCACACTGTTTTTCCGCCGCTGAGCTTCACGCAGGCATCATAGGTGACCCATGAGGGGTCAAACAGAATTACCTCATCTCCCTCGTCTATGAGCGTCTGGGCAACCTCAAAGATTGCATGCTTTGCTCCCGGAGTGACGAGAATGTTCTCTGCTGTAACTTCGAGTCCGTTCTCCTCTCTCAGCTTTCTTGCAATCTCCTCTCTCAGCTCAGGAATTCCCTGAGCAGGAGCATAGTGTGTGTCCCCTCTCATCAGAGATTTAACCGCAGCCTCCTTTATGTGCATCGGGGTGTCAAAATCGGGTTCTCCAAGTGAGAGGCTTATTACATCCTTTCCCTCTCTCTGAAGCTTTTTTGCAAGATCTGCTATTTTAAAGGTTGCAGATTCCTCAACTCTCGTAATTCTTTTTGCGAACATCTTTCAGACCTCCTTCAGTCTTCTCACCATCTTCACAGCAGCCTCAACTGCTCTCTTAGCATAATCGACCCTTTCATGAGCTTCCATTCTGCTCATTCCCGGTCCGGAGATTCCGAGAGTTACCGGCTTATCATATTCAAGAGCAAGATCAGCGATTTTTCTTGCAGCATGCTGAGCAACAATTTCATCATGCTCTGTTGCGCCCTCTATGACGCATCCTATCGCAACCACCGCATCAACATCATCCCTCTGGAGCATCTTTTTTATGGCAAGCGGCATGTCGAAAACTCCCGGAACGTAAATCGTTTTAACAACTTCCGCACCGAGAAATGATGCGTGCTCCCTCCCGAGTATCTCCATCTGATATGTTATATCCCTGTTGAATTCCGAAACAACAAATCCGAGTTTTATCTTCTCCAATTTCCTCACCCCTTCATTCTATCGGTCCAGCATCAGGACCACCCTGTCTCTGTCCGGTTCCAGCCATCTTGATGAGCTCCTCGGGTTTCGTGAGCATCAGCACAGCATTAATGGCATGCTCTCTTGCTCTGTTCTCGGCAATCTTTTTCAGCTCCTCCTCACTTTCAGCTTCATCTTCGTGAACGAAGACCTCTATGATATGTTTGTTTGTCATCAACTGAGCCATGATTATGCCAAGAGAAGCCTCGTGAGCACACTGCTTGTCAATCTGCTCCTTTCCGGGCATTCCGAAGACCATAACGAGTTCGCATCCCTCTTCCTCTATCAGCTTCTTCGCCTCAACAGGAATGTCCTTTATTCCCGGAACGGTCCTCCTGATTATCTTTGCCGAAATCCTGCTTCTTATCTCCTTCATCGCAACCGATGCCATGTCAACTCTCGCGAATGTAGTGTCAACGATTCCAATCTTCATGCGCCCTTCAGCACCTCATACGCTCTTTCTATTCCTCTTCCAATCTCTTCAATCAGCTTCATGTCTCTGAGAGTGAGCTCAAGAGCTGAAATGACTCCTATGATGTCCTTCGTCGTGAAGTTACCCATATTGCTTATTCTGAAGATCCTGCCCTTCAGTCTTCCCTGTCCTCCGGCTATTCTGTATCCGAGCTCTCTGATTTTTCCTCTCAGCTCTCTGTCCTCAACTCCCTCAGGCATCTTTATTGCAGTCACCGTATTTGAATAATTCGTCACCTCATTTGTCCTCGGGAAGAGCTCAAGACCGAGCTCGAGAACAGCCTCTCTTATGGCTTTTGCCTGTCTTCTGTGTCTCTCTATCCTCTTCTCCATCCCTTCCTCCATTATTATCTCGAGAGCCTCCCTCAGAGCGAAGAAAAGCGGGACTGCAGGAGTGTAGGGTGTCTCTCTTTTCTCAGCGCTCTTCCTGTATTCCAGAAGATCGAGATAGTAGGGTCTTGTCTCCTTTATCCTCCTCCACGCATCCTCGCTTACACTCACAACAGAGAGTCCCGGAGGTGCACCGAGACACTTCTGTGTTCCCCCAACCGCAACATCAACATTCCACTCATCTATCTTTGTGAGGTCTCCTCCTATTGTTGTGATGACATCGAGAATGAAGAGAGCTCCGTATTCTTCAGCCAGCTCTCCCACCTTTTCAGCCGGATTCAGAAGACCCACAGAAGTTTCGTTGTGAACCATCGCAATTGCGGTTGCACCCTTTCTCAGCGCATCCTCCACATCACCCAGCTCGACGGGCTCTCCCCACTCATATTTTATGTGAATGAGATCTCCGTATCTTCTTGAGATTTCGGCAAATCTCTCTCCAAATTTTCCGTTTTCGATAACGGCAATTTTATCTCCCTTCCCTATGAAATTGGAGATTGCAGCCTCCATTCCGCTTGTTCCGGAGCCCGAGATGATCAGAACATCATTTGAGGTGTTGAGAATCTCTCCAAGAATCTCCCGGCATTCTTCCAGAATCTTCCCGAATTCCTCTCCTCTGTGTGCAATCATGGGTTTTGCCATTGCTCTGAGAACTCTGGGATCAAGCTCAACAGGTCCGGGAATCATCAGTGTTTCCTTTCCTTCTCTCATACCATCACCTTTTCAGCACAGAATTAAAAGCTCCCCAATATATTCTTTTCTAAAAAACCCGTCTAAAACCAGTTCTGAGCTCAAGAGAAACACCGTTTCTCATCATAGATAATAAAGGATAAGAGGAAACAGGAGGGAGCCCATGCAGTTAACTCTCCTCACCCCGAGTCTGACTGAGAGGAGTCCGATGGAGCTTGAAACCAGATATATCAGAAATCCGAAGACACCGGTCATGAGAATCACGAGGAATGAGATGAAGAGGAGGACTGAGAGACAGAGAGCTCTGTAGTTCACCTTCACAATTTTCTCTGCGAAAGCCCTTCCGAAGAAAATCGTCAGCCTGTATGAGATGAGGGAAACGAAGAGGATGAGAAGAAGGAAGAAAAGGAAATATTCAACAGAAATATCCGGAAATATCTTCTTCAAATAGACCATTGCTCCTGTTCTTGCCTTTCCAGCCGTGAAAAGTGCGCAAAGGCTGAGAATCATGTTTGCTGTATTAACACTGCTCACAGAAATTATGAACTCCTCTCTTTCATAGGAACTTCTTGGCAGGAAGATTCTTGAAATCACGGTTGCAGAGGAAGAGGAAACTCCCGGAATCCATGCAACAAAAGCTCCTGCAAGTGCGCCTGTAAGGGCTCCCCTGATCCTCAGTTTTTTCGGAATTCTCATCTCTGTCTCCTTCTGCTCTGGAATTTCAGGAGAGCTCATGAGGGCTGTTATGAGAAAAGAGGCTCCGAAAAAACCGCTGAGCATTGGAAAGAGAACGGAGGAGAACTGAGAGGAGATTCTGTGCTCCTCCTCAAATGCAAAATATCCGAGAAAACCGGAGAGAAGGAAAATCAGGAGGGCTTTGAGCCTGGGAAAAAGAAATCTGAGTTTTCCCTCGCTCTCTATTCTCCCCTCGCTTTCGCTGAGAATTAAAAGGGAGGAGACCGCAACAAGAATGACTGCCATGGACTCCTGAATCTCTCTTTGAAACTTCATGAAGAGGAGCGAGAGCGGGACTATGAGAGCGAAGGAGAAAATAACTGAGAGAAGAGATCCCAGAGCAGAGAGTCTAACAGCCTCTATCCCTCTCCCCTCAAGAAGCATCTCGTGAGAGGGAAGGGCGTTCAGAACCATTTCGGGATCGGGTGCGCCGAGGAAGATGGAGGGTATGACATCAAGAAATGTGTTTGCGAGCGATGAGGAGAGAATGATGATTGCTGCATAGAGCGGAGGGAAGTCAGAGAGGAGCACAAGCGATGCGAGGAGCATTGCGAAAGTATTCGGGTGCAATCCCGGAATCAAACCCGAGATGACTCCGAGAAAAACTCCAAAAGATATTGAGAGGATTATTCCTGCAATCTCCTCCGCAATCATTCCGAACTTCTGACTGTGAGAACCGGAATTTTCGAATGTCTGATAACTCTTTCGCTGACGCTCCCGATCAGAAACTTTGCAAGAGCACTCTTTCCGTGAGAACCCATTACTATGAGGTCTGCTTTTACCTCCTCAGCAGCCTCAAGAATTTCCTCCGCCTCATTTCCTGTTTTTATAATCTTCTGAACCTTTATTCCGTGTTCTTCCGCCATCCTCTCTATTTCCTCAAGAATTTTCTGACCTCTCTCTTTGAGTTTCTGAAGCAGTTCCTCGTAATATGTTCCTGTGAGGAACTCCTCCTCTATGTCAATTACATGAACTGCGAAAATCTCGCCTCCGTATGATCTCGCTATGCTGAAGGCATGGAGAGCTGCCTTTTTGGAGCATTCCGAACCATCCACGGGAAGGAGAATCTTCGAGTATTTTGGAAGCATAGAAATTCCCCTCTCAATGCCTCTCTTTTCCCACAGTTAAAAAATTTGCGATGCTTGTTGAATACACTTCTCCTCCTCTCTCCTCAATAATCATTCTCGGTATGTCAATGAATCCTCTAACAGCATCTATTATTGTTCCATCGCTCGTCGCAACGAATTCCATCTGTTTAAGCTCTCTGTCAACGCTTCTTGAAACCCTGGTCTCAATTCCGGTCATTCTCTCAAGTTCTCCAGCCAGTTCCCTGCTTCTGCTCACCTGCGAGTCGAGAAGGATGATCGCATTTTCGGAAATCTCCTTTATCTTCTCTCCAATGAGCTTCACCGCCTCCTCACTTCTCTCATTCCATCTGTATTTTCCGAAAACACCTCGAAAATCCCTTATAACTCCGTCATCACATAATATGAGCGTTTCATCATTCAGGATGCTCTCCACTGTTATCAGAACGTTGAATCCATCCACCCAGAGAACATCAGCCTCATCTCTCCTCTTCCTGCTCCTCATCTCGCAGATGTTTCTTGGATAGATGCTTCTGAAAAGGACGTTCCTCGCCTCTTTACTCAGCCTGTATCTCGATGTCACAAAGTCAAGTGCGGATTTTCTCTTATAACCTCTGTTAAGAAGAAATCTGAAATCGAAAATGGCATCTCTCCATTCAGAGCTCCTTAACCATGTAGGGACCTTCAAGCTCATATCCTCTCTTTCTGTAATATTCCCTGACTCCTATTCCGGATATCACGGCAATTCTATCGAATCCTTCCTCCTTTGAAATTTCTTCCGCTCTCCTGAGGAGTCTCTCTCCGAATCCTCTGTGCTGACAGACCCTGTCTGTTCCCTTTCTTCCAAATGGAACAAGAGGTCCGTAAATATGAAGCTCTCTTATTATTGAGGCGTTCTGAAGCTCCCTTCTGTGAGGCTTTTTCGGAAATCTCAGTCTTATGTACCCTGCAAGAACATCCCCGGATTCGAAGGAGACGAAGAATTCCTCTCCACCGCAGCAGCGGTATCTTCGTTCAATCATTTCAAATTCAAGTTTTGAGATGTCCCTGGAACTGTGACCGGCCTCTCTGCATCTTATGCATCTGCATCTCCATCCTCTCTCCCTCATTATCTCTCTTGCGAGTTCTCTGAGATTGCTCTTTTTTATTCCGGCTTCAATCTTGTGAACCGGAATGTCTCGCTGAACTCTCTGAAGCCTCACCCATTCCGGAAGCTCTCTCTTTATCTCTGCAATCAGCTCAGCTGCCTCCTCGGTGCTGAGAGGTTCGTATTCGCCTCTCCTCCACATCTCATAAAGCTCTGTTCCTCTGACCACGAGCGTAGGATAGATCTTCAGAAAATCGGGTTTGAATCTCTCATCCGAGAAAATCTCCCTGAACATTTTCAGATCTCTCTCCCTGTCAGATCCCGGAAGACCGGGCATCATGTGGAATCCAACTTTGAAGCCAGAATCTCTGAGAATTCTGTTCGCCTCAACAACCTCTTTAACTCCATGACCCCTCTTTATTTTTTCCAGCACATCATCATAGATGCTCTGAACCCCTATTTCCACCTTCGTTCCACCGAGTTCAAGCATGAGGTCAACTCTTCTTTCATCAACGCAATCCGGTCTCGTCTCAAATGTTATTCCAACATTTCTCACTTTTGCCCTCTCATTAATCCTCTTCTCCTCTTCAAGACTCTTCTCAGGAGTTCTCTCTCCGGGAAAGTCATTCATTGCATGCAGAGCTTCCTTCACGAACCATCTCTGATAGTTCTCATCTCTTGCTGTGAATGTTCCCCCCATTATTATCAGCTCGCATTTATCCACGTAATGTCCAATTTCCGTGAGCTGCGTGAGCCTTGATCTCACCTGCTCATAAGGGTCATAGTTGTTCTGAATCGCTCTGAGAGCAGCAGGCTCATGACCGACATAGCTCTGGGGAGAGTTGAACGGAGAATCCGGACCTCCCGGGCAGGGAACGCACTTCCCGTGAGGGCATCTCTCCGGGGAGCTCATGATGGCGACAACACAAACTCCGGAGCTGGTTCTGACAGGCCTCTTTCTCAGAATTTCTATCAGTCTCTCTCTGTGCTCTCCGGCATGCTTCAGAATCTCACTGTTCTTCGGTATGCCGATCTTATATTTCTTTGAGAACTCAATTTTTGCCCTGTGCACATCCTTTCCCGAGAGTATCTCCTCTATGAGCTCCCCGAAATCCAAGATTCACCACCTTCCCCAGTGAATGAGCTTCTCCACATCAACTCTTCCCGGGCTGGGAGGAATCGATTTCGGATATCCCACCGCAATCATGGCAACTGGAATAACACCTTCCGGAAGTCCGAGAATCTCGGAGACCATTTTCTCTCTGAATGCCCCAACCCAGCATGCACCGAGCCCGAGAGCATGTGCAGCCAAGAGAATGTTCTGAGCCGCCGCGCTTGCATCCTGAATTGCGAAGAGAGTCCCCCTCTTTCCGTATTTCTTCGAGCTTCTCGGAATATTTGCACAGACAACGATTACAGCAGGAGCCTCTCTTATGACCTTCTGTCCGAGAGCAGCCTCGGTGAGCTCCTCCCTCTTCTTTTCGGTGACAATGACGAAATCTCTGGCCTGAAGATTTCCTGCTGATGGAGCATAGTTTCCGTATTCCACGAGCTTCTTTATTATCAGCGGATCAACCTTTCTGTTCGAGAATTCTCTGATCGATCTCCTCTCCCTGATCACCGTGAGACAATCTCTCTGCATCTCTTGAAACTTTACCCTTCCCATCTAATATATCTTTCAACAGCAGATCATGTCTCGGTTTTCCTCTGACTGAGAAGAGGGACGGAGCCCCTATCTTGGAGTAATCAACTGGAGGCTCGCCTCTTTTCATCCTCCTTGCATATTTCTCTGCAGCTCTCATCAGATATCTGAAGATGAGTCTGACCGGATAGCTTTTGAGACCTCTGAGATAGAGATTCACGAGCCTTTTTCCAACTCTCACATCGTGCTCAATGCAGATTCCGAGAAGCTCCCAGTGCTCTGGAAGCATCTTCTCCTTTGTGAAGCTCCTCTCTCTGTCAAGCCCTGAACCCCTCATTGAAACAAAGTTCATCGGAACTATGAGAACTTCCGAATTTCTGAGATCCTCAACAAGCTCAATGGTCTTCAGAACATCCTCCTTTCTCTCTCCCGGAAGTCCGTTTATGATGGTTGCCGCTGGAATCCATCTGCACTCGTTCATGACTTCTATGCTCTCTCTGACAATCTCGGGCCATTTCTCCGGAGGAGAGGGAGCGCATTTCCCTTTCATGTACATCTCCATCAGTCTCGGACTTCCAGTCTCTATTCCTGTCTGAACTCCTATGAAGCTCTGATCGAGATTTGAGTAAATCATCTCGGAGATCTCTCTGAGAAGTTCCGGGTTGTGATAGACTGTGGAGAGAGCAACATGGCTCACTCCGAGTTTCTCTGGTTTGAGCCTGATTACCTCTCTTATTAGCTTTTTGACAGCCTCTTCGTTAACCCTCAGTCCATCTGCCATGTATCTGAGAAGATCCTCTGAATGCAGACAGATGCTTCTCTGTCCGTTCATGAGATTCACGGAAACATCTCTGAGAATGTGCTCCACGGACTTGCATCTGAATTTCTGCATTGTTGGTGTGCAGAATTTGCAGCCTCTTCCGCATCCCCTTGCTATCTCCACAAGTCCGTGAATCGTTGCACCTCTGATGTTCGGAATCTCCTCAACTTCAGCCTCCTTCCCGCAGATTATCCTCGGAAGGTCATCTCCGCTGAGAATCTTTCTGAAAACTTCGGGAGCAGTGACCTCGGCCTCTCCTATGAAAACATAATCTATGTTCAGCTTCCTCATTATTTCCTCATCTGCAAGCTGCCATGCAGCCTTTCCTCCAGCTATGACCGTCTTCTCCTTCATAACTCTCTTTGACATCAGTTCGAGGAATTTCTTTCTGTTCAGAGGCTCTCCTGTCGGGCACAGGTCTGCAAACTCGGAGGTCGGAGGGTTCAGACCGAGGTAATCGTGACCGGTGATTCCGATTATCTCTGTTTCCTTTCCCGCAACTCTCTCAAGGTCTCTCGGATGAACAACCTCAACTGCATCCTCTCCGAACTCTTTTTTCAGCACAGCTTCAAGAATCCTCAGCCCGAAGTCGCACTGAAGGGCTCTTCCATTCTTTCTCGGAACAGGAGGTGCAATTAATCTGAAATAGAGCCATTCAGGAATCACTCCAGCCGGCATGCAGGTCGAGAAGCCAACAAAAATTCCTCCATTGTATCTCGACATCATTGTCTCGTCCGCAGTCAGGATAATCTCGGGAGAACTCATGAGAATCACCTCCTCACAAATATTCCTTGAGAATTGAGGAGAAGGATTTGATTGCAGTGCTTAGAGCAGAGTACTCCTTCAGCATTCTCTCCAGCTTCCTCCTCCTGTCTCCATCCCATTCTATTTCCGAAAGATTCTCAAGAATCGGTCTGATGTCTTCTTCAAGAAATCTCTCAACCATCAAACTGAGAATGCTGGGAAGGGAGAATCTCAGAGAGTATATCAGCTCTCTTCCGTTTCTCTCAACTTCAACCATACCGAGTTCCCTCATCTTTGCCAGAGTTCTGCTTACAAGACCCTTGCTGTAGCCAGAACCTCTCTTTATTTCACTCTGCGTCATCGGTCTCGATTCTATAAGCATTAAACCGAGAATTCTCCCAAGCGGAGCTCCAAAGCCCCATTTTTTCGAGATTCTCGAACATGAATGCATTATCTTCTCCTCAATCTCACCCATCACTTGTTTTTACTTTTTAGTAAAATATAAAATTTCCGAAATGCATCCAAAACCTATTTATCTCCTCTCAACCTCATTACCCTCGATGATCCGGATCTCCATGGACATCGAACTCAAGGACATTCCCGGCCAGCTTGTTTCTGCTCTCAGACCGATATCCGAGATGGGCGGGAACATTGTCAGTGTTGTTCATCACAGGGACAAGAAAACTCCAACCGGTGCGGTTCCGGTTCAGATAACCTTTGAGATTGATGAGAAAAGGCTGAAAGAACTTCTGAATGAACTCGAATCTCAGGGAATAAGGATTGTGAGATTTGGAGAGGACAGGCTCAGAGAAACAACCTCCGTCATTCTTGTCGGTCATGTTGTTCATACTGACATCAGGGATACGATTGATGCCATAGACAGAACAGGATTTGCGGAAGTCATTGACCTTGCTCTGAAGATGCCCGGAGTGGAGAAGCCCTCCGCGGCCTTCATGACCATAAGCGCAACTAATGAGGAGAGTCTGAAAGAGGCACTGAAAATTCTGAGAGAAATTTGCAGAAAGAAAAATCTGCTCCTCATAGAGCCCGTGAGGTGGATTTCATGGAGCTGAGACTCTCAATCATAGGTTTCGGTTCAGTCGGCCAGGGTGTTGCAGAGGTTCTGATGAGGAAGGAAAGGGCTCTGAGAGAGATGGGCTATGATTTCAAGGTCGTTGCAGTTGCGGATTCCTCATCGTCCATCGTGGATGAAAATGGAGTATCTCTGAAAGATGTACTGAAGAGGAAAAGGGAGACCGGAAGGGTGGGAGATGGCGGAAGGAGCTCTCTTGAGATCATCCGTGATGTCGAGCATGATGTGGTGATAGAGGTAACTCCAACCAATGTTGAGACCGGAGAACCGGGGCTCTCCCACATAATCACCGCATTTGAAAATAAGAGGCATGTTGTAACCTCGAACAAGGGTCCTCTGGTGCTTCGCTTCAGAGAGCTGGTATCAATGGCCGAGGAGAAGGGACTGCACTTCAGATATGAGGCCTGCGTGGGCGGAGCAATGCCTGTGATAAGCCTCGTAAAGGATGTTCTTGCAGGCAACGAGATAAACGGAATTGTCGGTGTCCTGAACGGAACCTGCAACTATATTCTCACGAGAATGGCGAGCGAACAGCTTCCCTATGAGCATGTTCTTTCAGAGGCAAAGGAAATAGGAATAGCTGAAACAGATCCGAGCTATGATGTTGATGGCATTGACACCGCTGTCAAGCTTGCAATCCTGGTTAACACCATTTTCAATCTGGATGTCTCTCTTGAGGATATCCCGAGGAGAGGAATAACAGAGATAACTCCTGAGGCTCTGGCTCTGGCTCAGGAGAGGGGATACACAATAAAACTCGTTGGTTATGCTCTCAAAAATGGTGAAAAGGTGGAGATGGGAGTCTCACCAATGCTTGTTCCCCTCGGACATCCGCTTGCGGTTGGAGGAACCCTGAATGCAGCCGCAATATACACTGATCTCGCATCAGAAATCACGGTCACAGGAAGGGGAGCAGGATCTGTTGAGACAGCAAGTGCAATTCTGAGTGATCTCATATGCATAGCGAAGGCTTTAGAGGAATGAAACTCGAAATTCTCGAAGGTGTCGCGGAAATCTATGACCTCGAGAGCTTTCTCGATTTTTGCAGAAGTTTCAGAGCAGTTGTTCAGCCCATATCTGCTGAAGTCGTGATTTCGAGAAGGCAGATAGAGTTTGCAGTCAGAAAGGCTCTCGAATCATTTGAAAAAGGGGAAAACATCGCAAAGAATCCTGGAATGGAGATTCTTCTCTACACCCTTGCAACGAGAAACATAAGCAGGGCTCTTGAATACGGTGTCAGAGAAGGGCTGAACAGACTCGTCATCGTAATTCTCGGAGAGAATGAGGATGTTGAGGAAGCAGTCAGAAAGATGAAGGAGAGGATCAGAGAGGAGAAGGTTATTGGAAGGAGCGTTGAGATTGAGAAGCTCATGAAGATTTTCGATATAACTGCTGAGGAGATTGAAGCGGTGGGAACCGAGAAAATTGAGGAGCTTGTGATTGAGAGAATTGCTCTGTTTCACGTTTTCAAATGATTCTTTCTGGATGGGTGTATATGACAATTTTCTCTCCATCCGCAAATGAACATAAGGTGATTTTGCAGATATCCGCGATTTCAACAGCCATGGAGAGGGCCGATGCCTTTGAGACCGCAACAGGAATTCCAGCTCTCGCAATTTTCATCATCGTTCCGAGCGAATGTCTTCCGCTCATCAGAACAAATCCATCCGAGAGCTCCACATCATTCAGAAGGCACCACCCTATGAGCTTGTCTAAAGCATTGCTTCTTCCAACATCCGAAACCCTCTTAACGAGCTCTCCGGAAGCTCTGAAGAAACACGCTGTGTGAACACCCTTGGATTTCTCGTATTCTTCCGAGTTCAGCTCTCTTACAGAATCAAGAATTCTCTCAAGATGAACTCTGAGCTCAGATTTGACTTCAGGGAGCTCTGCTGTTCCCGTGCCAATGCATCCAGAAGAGTCAAGGAGAAAACTCTTCTCGCCAGCGTCTCCGCAGCTGAGAACTCTTACTTCATTGCTCTGAAATATGACATCCTCAAGCTCCTCCCTCTTGATAAAGCCTTCAGAAAAGCAAAATCCGGCTCCAAGCTCCCTCTCATATCCCGGAGAGCATACAAGGGTTGCCACAGGAACATCATTTAGGAAAATCCTTCTTATTACCTCTCTGGGAACCCACTCCTTCTGAGGAGAAGTTCCTCCTCTCTCCCTCCTCAGAGCTTCCCTGAGCTCCAGAAATTCATCCGAGCTCTCTCGCATAGATTCTTCCTTTTCCGTTTACGGCGTAATCTCCCGAGAAAACAGAGTAACCGTTCTCTTCACCTTCAAATTTAAAGGTGGGCAGCATTTCCAGAACTCTCTCAATTCTCATTGTCCCTTTCCTCATACCTCCTCCGGGAAGAACCGCAGTGCCTCCTATCCTTATCTCCCCTCCGCTCATGTTGCTTCCTGCATGAACTCCTGCATCGAGGGATATCTCAATGACTCCGCCGCTCATGAATTCTCCGACGAAATTTCCTGCCGAACCTCCTATTTTTATCTCTCCTCCCATCATCCCTATTTCAGATCCTCTGTATGCCGAGCCAACATAGTCTCCGGCTTTTCCCGAAATTTCAATTTTTCCTCCTCTCATCTCGCATCCTATCCAGGAATCCGCATCTCCTCTGATTACTATTTCTCCTCCCTTCATCTGACATCCAACATGCATTCCGGCATTTCCCTCAACAATTATCTTCCCCTTCCTCATTTTCCATCCAAGATTCCTTGTTCTCGAAAGGTCTCCTGTGATGATCAGAGCATCTCCTTCCGTTTCCTCAACCTCAAAGAACTCTGAGAGGGAAACCTCTGAATTTCCCTGTTTCAGCGGAAGATCTCTCAGCTCGGAGAGGCTCATCCCATCAGTTTTCTCTGGAGTCAGAAGTTCCAGATCGAGGAAAATTTCTGGAATCCTTTTTAAATTGAGCCTGAACATCTATTTCACCTCTATTTTTATCTCCATTGGATTTGGAACGTATTCGTCGAATACGGGATAGTTTGACATGCTGACAGTGTAATTCAGATAGAATTTCTTCTCAATCCTCCTTCTTATCTTCTCATCCTCTTCAATCTCAGCATTGCACCAGATTGTCCTTCCTTCTGGTTGAGAAACTATTTCTCCATTCTGCGAGACAATCTCTCCACCCTTTATCGTGCAGAAAGTCTGCTTGAATGCTTTTAGAACCCTGTTGTACTCTTCAGACGGGTCAACCTCTCTCGGATCGATGTCATAAATCGCAACGTCAGCATCCGCACCAGTTCCGAGATGGCCCTTTCCATATTTGTGAAGTCCGAGAGCTTTCGCGGGACCGCTTCTCGTCATTATGCATATCTCGCTGAAATCCCTCTCCCTGTCTACTGAACCGAGAATTGCCCTTGAGTTCACGGCACTGTGAACCCTGCTGAGAGTCTTCTCTCTTCTCTTTCTGCTCATCAGCCAGGAGATGATGTGAGGATAGAAGAGAAAACTCCCTCCATTCGGATGATCGGTTGAGACGAAAATCTTCCAGGGATCCTCTATAAGAAGTCCGAGTTCAAGACCGATTGCCCACTGAATTGAGTTAACAGCATTTCTGGAGGAATAGAACACCGGAATGATTCCCGCCCCGGTTTCAAGCTCGACATCATGGTTGGACCACTTTCTTCCGCTCAGCCTGTGAAGGGAGAACTCCATGGGTCCATCCGAAGTCATTGTTGTTGTATCTCCGAGAATCACCTGTCCCATGTCCGCAGTTATATGCTCGTGTCTGTTTATGTAATCAGCAATCTTTTCCGATTCAGATCTCATGTTCTTCCAGCTGTCTCCTCCATAGGCATGGAACTGAAGGTGAGTTGCATGCATGCTCTGCCTCTCGCCTTTAAGATCCTCAACAAGCTTCATTGATTCGAGAGTTGTCTCATAATTGCCAGGGTGTCCGAGATTGTTGAAGTGGATGTGAATTGAATGGGGAAGTCTGAGCAAGTCATTTGAAATTGCAAGAGCTCTTATGATTTCAGCCGGAGTGACATCGAAATTGAGAACCTTTGAATGGATGCTGTCAACATCCTTGCCCCATCCCCAGTTCTCAACTCCACCCGGATTCACGAGCTTGACACCGAATCCCTTTGTTGTTCTGAGCATCCAGGAGATGAATTTTGAGAGAGACTCGTAGTCCTTCTCTCTGGCAAATTCCATGACATTCCAGTTGTTTCCGAAGAGTGTCAGAGGAGCGATATCAATTATCGGAGTTGAGGTGATCTCTTCATGTGTGTGCTTGGCTTCAAGAGGAGGCATTGCAGCCTCGACAACGGTCGTATATCCCATTCTCGCATATCTGTATCCCGTTACTCTGGTTGAGGGAATCGTAAATCCCGTTCCGCTGTGAAGCCCGTTTTTCCTTCTCTCAACACATCTCCTGTGATCCTCCGGTCTTAGGATTCTGCCTGCTGTAACTTTCGGGCCAGTGATGTGGGAGTGGATGTCAATTCCTCCGGGAAAGACGAGTTTTCCTGAAGCGTCTATTGTCTTTTCCGCTTTGCACTCCTCGACGATTTTTCCATCCTCTATAAAGATGTCCATGACCTCTCCATGAACATTGTTCAGAGGGTCAAAAACAATGCCGTTTTTTATGTGGATCCTCAACCTTTCATCCTCCTCTCCACACTTTCATAGATTCTCCTCATTATCTCCTCATCGCTCAGAAATTCGGTGTCGAGGAATTTTCTCAGTCTTATTGGAACAGAATCCATTCTGTATGCAGTCCCTTCTGCCTCAACACCATTTATTGCAGAAGGTATGATCACATCAGCAAAAGCAGAAGTTGCATTCGGGAATGGATCAACCAGAATTACTGGAATTTCAGCCATCTTTTTCAGAACTTCTTTCGGAAAGTTCGCAGCTGGATCTGAGCCCATGACAAAGAGGGCATCCAGATCACCTTTCAGAAGCACATCAACCGCGGTCGTCTCTCCGGGATTGTACCAGGGATAGCCTCTGGAGAAATCAACTCCATAGGGATAGCCTGTTTCCCATGCACACACGAGGTTGAAGCCGGTAACATTGTAGTGTCCTCTCATTGGAGTGAGTGTGAATTTCGTGTATCTGTTCAGTTCCTCAACGAGCTTTATTGCGTTCTCTATATTCTTGTATCTCCCTCTTGTCATCGTTAGCCCGAGACCGAAGAACAGGGCACCGAATTCAGCTTTCTTCATTCTCTCAACCAGCTTGACAAGCTCTTCCTTCGGAACTCCTCCAACCTCTGAAGGTATGATGTCTTCATGCCCTCTCAGAATTGCTCTGAGAGCATTTATCACGGCATAATCGCTGTTTGGCTCAATTTTTATGAACTTGTTTGCCATCTTCGCGGTATCCGTCTCCCTGACATCAACAACAACCAGATATCTCTGCTCGTATCCTTTCTGTCTGAAGAATCCTCTTGGATAGGTGGTGTATCTCGAGAGATGTCTCGGATGCGCTGAAAGCGGATTGCATCCCCAGTAGATTATCAGGTTTGCCCTGTTCTTCACCTGTCCGAGAGTCGTTCCCGGATACCCGACATTGTGAATCGCGAGAACAGACGGTCCATGGCAGACAGAGGTGGTGTTATCTATGACTCCTCCGGTCAGCTCCGCGAGATGTATTCCTATTTTCTGCACCTCACATGTTGTGTTGCTCCATCCATAGTAAAGAGCTCTTTTTGAGTTTGCAAGAATTTCAGCAGCTCTCTCAATCGCCTCCTCATAGGATACCTCTTTAAGTTTTCCGTTCTCTCTTATCATTGGGGCCCTGTATCTCACGTGATGTCCTGCAATCTTCGAGTATCCGAGCTCGCATGCATTTCTCACTTCATGAATCTCTCCATCTCTCACCTCAACAGCTATGTCATCACACAGACATCCACAGAATGGACAAACAAGATCTGTATAGAGCGTCATATTGGCTCTCCCCCACCATATTCAGCGAGAATTTCCATCATGCTTTTCGGTCTCTCCTCAGTCCTTTCGACGGTAACTTCAATGGCTTTATATCCGGGCATTCCCGTCCCGCAGGTTCGCGGGTCAATGACGAGATTTGCCCACAGTCCCATTGGAATGAAGATAACATCCGGAGGATTTCCATCATTTCTCTTTACTCTGACGACAGCCTCTCCAAATTCGCTCCTGACCTTCACGGAATCTCCTTCTCTGACTCCGAGCTCCTTCATCAACTCCTGATTCATTTCACAAACACACGTGCTCTCAAAATAGCTCTCAAGTGTTTTACTCTCCAGCGAGACCCCCTGTTCAATCGTTCTCCCGGTTATCAGGAATACTTTTCGTCTCATCGAGACACCACTCATGAGCTGGAATTATCTGTGATTTTTCATTAATTTCTCGTATATTACTTTTGTGAAATGTATTTGCGCGAGAGTTTTTCTGCCCCAAATTCATCTGGAACTTCACCTTATATTTTTTGTTTATTCCCTCTCAATCCCTCACTATATCGCTTCTTTTCCATTTCTCTCCCTTCAAAATCTCCAAAATCCGAAAATTCGCTCTCAGA
>JACIWD010000041.1 GCA_014361165.1 Candidatus Mnemosynella bozhongmuii | reverse complement strand
TGCAGGACATTTCCATTCTCAATCGTCACAAAGGAAACTGCTGAGAGGATTGGAATGAAGTTCAGAGAAGAGGATCTCGTGAGCTACAGAGGAAAGTCCTTTCTTATTCTCTTCGATGAATTGTGCACCGCTCTCGGCAGCGGAGAGGTGATAGAAAGGGAGAAGATTGTCGAGGAGTGCTATCAGGTTGCGCTGAGATTTGGTTTCAGATTCTGATCAGTTCGGGGAGAACCTCGAAGATGAGCCTCTCAGCCCATTTCAGCTTCTTTCTTTTAACTTCTCCAACACTCTCATCATCGAAATCGAATCCAGCAATGATTACTGAGGATGCTCCCATTTCTGCTGCCATGAAGACACATCTGTCTCCGTCAGTGAATCCTCCAAAGTTGTGAACATTGTAGAGAGGTCTTGACTGGGTTGTCCCGACAATTCTTCTGAACTTCCTCGTGTGCTCGATGATTTTCCCGATGTTATCGCCGTGAGCGTGAATTACCATGAGCGCTCCGTTTGTGTTCGCTCTGAGGAGATCCTCTATGTCACCATCAAGATCGGTAACAACAACATCTGGAACGATTCCAAAGTCCAGAAGAATGCTCGTTGTCCCGTCTGCAGCTATGAGAACATCCCAGGAGAGGTCCGCAAGATCCTCCTCGGAAATCGCCTTTCCGCAAACAACAGTGCTCTTTCCCTCTATCAGCTCTCTCAGCTCTCCTATGGAATCCTCTCCCATCTCCCTGAGAATCATGGAAAGAACTTCAGCAGAGAGCTCATCCTTATCTCTGCTGAAGTTGAAATCTCTCAGGATTTCCTCGTAATATGGTTCCCATATCTCAAATATCATCCCGCTCTCGAAATTCCTATCTTAATTTTCCTTCCCTCAACATCCCACTCTTCGGAGAACTCCTCCTCAACCTCTCCAAATCTCAGAACCTCTGATCTCGTTTCATTCTTTATGAACTCCTCCTCCCTCTTCAGAAGCCTCTCCACTCTCTCGTCATCAACTTTAACCGAAGTTCTTATCATTTCATCCACTTCGAGCTGAAGCCTCTTTCTCATCTCCTGAATCCTTCTCACGACCTCTCTTGCAAATCCCTCTGCTTCGAGTTCCTCATCCATTTCAGCGTCGAGATAGATTCTGCCTCTGGAGAACTCTCCTCCAATCAGGTTTTTCGGGATGACCCTCTCGATTGAGAACATCTCTTTCGTAATCTCGTAGCCATCCACTTCTATGACATCCCTGCCCTTCACATCCTCGTATCTCATCTCTGATATTATCTCGGCGACTCTCCTTGCATCTCCTCTGAACCTCGGTCCTATGACCTCGAACTTTGGCGAGAGCCTGTGCTCAACCTCTTTCTCAAATTCCTCATCGCTCAGAAACTCAACTTTCTTGGAATTTGTCTGGGCAAGGAGAATCGATGAGAATTCCTCAAGAGATCTCAGAGTCTCCTCATCACTCACGACAATGATTCTCTTCACAGGCCATCTGAGCTTCCTCTTTATCTTCTGTCTGAGATTCGAAACCTCCTCGACAATCTCTCTCACAAGCTCCATGTTCTTCTCAAGCTCCTCGTCAATGAATCGATGCTCTCCGGGCCACTCACACATGTGAACCGAGGGCGGGTCATCCCTCCTCCTTATATTCTGGAAGATGCTCTCGGTCAGATGAGGCGCAAACGGTGCAAGCATGAGGACCAGCTTTCTGAGAACATAATAGAGGACATTGTATGCCGCCAGCTTGTCCGGATCGTCCTTCTCTATCCATGCCCTCGGTCTGACGAGCTGAATGTACCATCTGCTGATATCCTCTGTTATGAGATTGAAAATCGACCTGAGGGCCTTGTGGAATTCATATCCGCTCATGAATTTCTCAACATCTCTTGCGCAGGAATCCACCCTTGAGAGAATCCACCTGTCCTCCACCCTCAGATGCTCTCTGACCCTCTCCATATCCCAGTCTTCAGGAGAGAATCCATCAAGAATCATGTAGGGCAGGGGGAACCTGTAAACATTCCAGAAGATATTGAAGATTCTGTAAACATTCCTCAGCTCTTCCCAGCTGAATCTCAGGTCATCCCATGGGGCACTGGAGGAGAGGACATATGCTCTGAGAACATCAGCTCCGTATTTCGAGATGATTTCTTCCGGAGAAACATAATTTCCGAGAGATTTGCTCATTTTCCTTCCTTCATCGTCAAGCGTGAATCCGTGCATGAGAACGGATTTGTAGGGTGCTCTTCCAAAAGCAACCATTGAAGCTCCAAGCTGGGAATAGAACCATCCTCTTGTCTGATCGTGCCCCTCGGTTATGAAATCCGCAGGCCACAGTTTCTCAAACTTATCCTTTCTCTGCGGAAATCCAACAGTTGCCCATGAGGCAACCGCTGAATCAAACCAGACATCAAATACATCCTCGACTCTCCTCATCACACCTCCGCACTCGCACGGAAGATGAATGGCATCCACATACGGTCTGTGAAGCTCGAGATTCTCCGGTTTCTCGATGGAAGCTTCAATAAGCTCTTTCTTGCTTCCAATTACCTTTATTCTCCTGCACCTCTCACACTCCCAGATTGGAAGAGGAACTCCCCAGTACCTCTGTCTTGAAATGCACCAGTCGTGAGCGTTCTCAATCCAGTCCCTGAATCTCGATTCTCCAGCCCACGAAGGATACCAGCGAACCTTCTTTATCTCTTCAAGCATTCTCTCCTTTAACTCTGTTATCTTTATGAACCACTGAACAGTCGCCATGAAGATTATGGGCGTCTTGCACCTCCAGCAGTGACCGTATCTGTGAACTATCTTCGATTCATGAAGCAGGAGGCCCTTATTTCTGAGGTCTTCGATGATGAGCGGATTCGCCTCCTTTATGTGCATTCCAGCATATTTCCCGGCCCTCTCCGTGTAAACTCCTCTCTCGTCGAGAAGATTCAGAACTTCAAGATTTTTCCTTCTTCCGAGCTCGAAGTCCTCCTGACCGTAAGCAGGAGCACAGTGCACGCATCCTGTTCTCTCAGCCGTTACAAAATCAGCAACATAAACTCTGTGCTCATAGGTTTTCTGAACAGGCACCTCCTCTTTCAGAGGATGCTCGTATTCAAGATTTTCAAGATCCTCGCCGAGATAGCTCTCAACAATCTCCCACTCGTCATATCCTCCGAGTTTGAGAACCTCATCGACGAGAGTTGAGGCAAGTATGAGAAACTCCTCCTCGTCTCCCTTTCTCGCTCTCACCTTCGCATATTCGAGAGAGGGATGAACCGCAACCGCGAGATTTGCTGGAATCGTCCACGGAGTGGTTGTCCAGATGACAAGATACGTTTTTTCCTCACCCTTCACAGGAAATTTAACGTAAATCGAGGGATCCTCCTCATCCCAGTACTCCACTTCTGAATCCGCAATAGCAGTTTCGCATCTCGGACACCAGTTCACAACTCTGAGACCTCTTTCAAGAAGCCCCTTTTCATGAGCCTGCTTGAGAGTCCACCACACAGCTTCAATGTAATCATCAGTTATCGTCATGTACGGGTCATCCCATTTCATCCACACTCCGAGTTTCTTGAACTGTTCTGTCATCCTGTCCTTCTGCTCAATGGCGAACTTCTTGCACGTTTCAATGAACTTCTCCACTCCGTATTCCTCTATTTCCTTCTTGCTTTTGAAATTGAGATAGTTTTCAACCTTCACCTCTATTGGCAGTCCGTGCATGTCCCATCCGGGACGATCCTCAACTCTGAATTTCCTCATTGTGAGATATCTGAGCACGGAATCTTTGATGATCTTGTTCCATGCTGTTCCGAGATGGATCTCTCCTGTCGTGTAGGGAGGACCATCAACAAAGAAGAAATCTTTCTCATTTTTTCTGAGCTCGCGAGTTTTCTCATAAATCTTCTCTCTTTTCCAGAACTCCTGAATTTCTTTTTCAATTTCCTGAGGATTGTATTGCGGTTTAACATCTCTGAACATCTTCCGTCCTCCATGAGGATGGTAACCCTTCAAACTTATCTTCCACGCTTTTTAATATTTTTGTGTCTTTTAATCCTTTTGAACCATGCCAAAAATCCCGGTCAAAATGATGAAAATTCAACATCTCCTAAGTCGCTTGATGGATCTAACATAATAAATCTCCCGAATAGCATTATCATAATTCCCAAAAGCATTGTTTTAATCGACTTGTTATTCATTTTGAAACATCTGCCCTCTCATTGTTGGAGATAAACTCCTCTAACCTGGTGCGGTAATATGTTACTCCTCACTCTATTTTTAGATTAATTCCAAAGCTTCTATTAACCTCTCTCTTCCGGAGTAAGCTTTTTTAATATCCAATTGCAGAGAAAATTATATGAAACTCAGCTTTATAAAATTTCGATTTAACTCCCTCCTCAGGAAGTTATGCTGATAAAAAGTGCGTGAAATACTCGTTAGCAGAAAAAATGTTATTATTGCATATGTATTTATGGTGAAATGATGGACAACTGGGCAAAGATAATAATAGGTGACAGTCGAAAAATGGTTGAGATTGAAGATAGTAGCATAGATTTAGTTGTTACTTCACCCCCTTATTGGCATATTAAAGACTATGGAGTTGAGGGACAGATCGGATATGGTCAATCTCTGCATGAATATTTGAAGGATCTTTATCGTGTGTGGAAAGAATGTTACAGAATTTTAAAACCTGGGAGGAGGTTGTGTATAAACATAGGCGACCAATTTGCACGTTCAATAATCTACGGAAGATATAAGGTTATACCTCTGCATGCCGAATTTATAGCCCAGTGTGAAGATATAGGATTTGACTA
>JACIWD010000040.1 GCA_014361165.1 Candidatus Mnemosynella bozhongmuii | reverse complement strand
GTGGAAATATGGGTGGAGAAATACAGGCCGAAGAATCTTGATGAGGTTGTCGATCAGAAGCATGTTGTGAGTCATCTGAAATCCTACGTGAAATCCGGAACTCTCCCGCATCTGCTGTTTTCCGGACCTCCGGGAACCGGGAAAACTGCCTGTGCAATAGCTCTTGCAAGGGAGTTCTTTGGAGAGAACTGGAAGTCAAATTTCATAGAACTGAATGCAAGTGATGAAAGGGGAATAGATGTTGTCAGGAACAGAATAAAGAACTTCGCCAGACTGGCGCCGATTGGAGGAGCGGATTTCAAGATAATCTTTCTTGATGAGGCAGATGCTCTCACTCCTGATGCCCAGTCAGCTCTCAGAAGAACAATGGAAATGTATTCCTCAAACTGCAGATTCATTCTCTCCTGCAACTACTCCTCAAAGATCATTGAGCCAATTCAGTCGAGATGTGCTGTTTACAGATTCTCTCCAATTCCTGATGAGGATATGAGGAAGAGATTGAGCTTCATCGCGGAGAAGGAAAATGTTGAGATTACGGAAGATGGAATGGAGGCGATAATCTACATTGCAAGGGGTGATATGAGGAGAGCAATAAACATTCTTCAGGCATGTGCCTCACTTGGAGAGAAAATCACAAGCGAGCATGTTCACAGGATTGCATCCGCTGCCAGACCTGAGGAGATTTCAGAAATAGTTGAGATGGCGCTGAAAGGAGATTTTGCGTCAGCGAGAAGCAAACTGGAGGAAGTCATCCTTGAATATGGGCTCTCCGGAAGCGATGTGGTCTCTCAGCTTTACAGAGAACTTCTCAGAAGAAGCATGGATGATGAGCTGATGATAGAGGCAGTGGAGGCTCTCGGAGAAACTGACTTCAGGATAACAGAGGGAGCAAACGAGTTCATTCAGCTGAATGCGTTTCTCGCGAAACTCTGTTATCTCGGGAGAAAAGCGAATCGATAAGCTCCTCTTTCAGATCGGAGATATCCGAATATTTCCTCGCGACAAGAATTCCGGCAACTTCCGGATAAATCAGATTGTGAAATTCTTCCATTTTCTCCCTTATCATTCTCTCAATTTCCTCGGCACCTATATTTGAGGAGGAGGCGATCCTCTCTTTTATTCTGTCGAGAAGACTCCTCTCCTTCCACACCTCCTCACTCGGTTTGAATCCGAAGGGAATCTGGACCGAAGATATTCTGAATTTCGGAAGAACCCTGTCGCCGTCAATCTCAACCAGATTATTCTTTTTTGCCATGTACAGGATTCTTCTTGCCTCCTCCGGCGAGAACCATTTCAGGTCGAAGGAGAGAACGAACACAAACTCTCTTGTTGTCAGTTCCTCCTTTCCTCTCATCTTGAATGCCTGAGCAACGGTGTACTGGAGTTCCTTCACAACCTGAGTTTTGAGAGAATGGTATTTAAAATATTTTCATCAGTCCCAGAACTGCCTGTACATGGCAAATTTCTTCTCCTCCCTGACAATCTCTCTGAGAAGCTCATATTCATCTCTGAAAAATTTTCTGAGTATTCTTGCAGCAGTTCTCGGTCCTATTCCCCTTCCGGCGAGAACCATCGCACCCTTCCTGCCGTAAACATTCAGAATCTTCGCAACAGTTTGAAGCCTCTCGAACTCCTCTCTCGGCTCTCTTTTTCTCACCACCTCAAGCTTCTCCTCCTCATACCTCTTCAGCATTGTTATCATATTTGAACCGCAGAGAGGACACCTCTCATCTTCAATCTCCCTGACCCTCTTTCTCATGCTCCATTTTCCACATGAGAGGCATGCAAGAATGACCCTTTCATTCATTATTCTCTCCCTTACAGCCTGAAGAACCGAAATCTCGCTCCTTTCCGGTATAACAATGCCAAATTCACCATAATATCCTGTTGCTGTTAAAGGAAGTGGAGGAGAACTCTTTATTCTTATTTTCCCTTCTCTGAGCTCCCTCAGAAAAATTTTAAGCCTCTCCACATCGAGCCTCTCATGAAAAATCTCTCTGAGAGCCTCCCTGTATACCGGAGTGCCCCTGTATGTTTCTATTAGCGGAGCAAGGCTGATTTTCCCGTATTCCACATCCTTTCTGATCAAACCAAATCTTCTTGCAACATGCATGAATCTCCACTGAAAGAGTGTCGTGTTTCTCAGCACAATTTCGAGAAGCGCCTCAACACTCTCGGGAGAAACTCCTCTGAGGATTTCCGAGATTTCCTCCTTTGAAACTCTTTTCGGCGGAAGGAGGATTATTCTGTAAGGATCAACCTCCATTGCAACACTTCCTCCAAGTTTTGAAGAGAGAAGCGCGCTGAGAATCCATCCGAGTGCTGCATTCATTCTGTGACCTCCGCAGACATTTACGACAATGGAATCTCCATTTTCGATGACAACATCTCTATTCGATGGAATTTCGAGGTCTCTCTCTAGGTGTCTCTCCAGAACCATTTTAACCGCTTCAAGAGCCTCTCTCTCCACCGGATAATTTTTCAGAACTTCATCGAAACTGGAGAGAACCTTCTTTCTCAGCTCTCCTACCTCTGCCGCAACCTCAAAAGGAACGGGTATCTCCTCTCCAACCCAGTTTGGAATTTCAGCCATCTCGGAATGAAGGGGTTCAACCTCAATTTTCTCACCCATCCTCACAACTCTCCAGCACTCGCCTCTGGTTATGAATGCGTCTCCCTCTTTGAGCGTCACCGCAAATGACTCATCGAGATGTCCTATGATTCTTCTTGAGGATATGTCCAGAACATCCAGCCTCCTCTCATCAGGAATCATCGAAAGATTCTCATAGCTGTATACCCTCAGCTTCCTCCTTCTCAGAAGAGTTTCACCCTCAATTCTTATCAGAGCTGCCTCTTCAAGGATTTCGCAGACCTCTCTCAGCTCATCTCTCTCAATCTCTCTGAAGGGATATGCTCTTTTGATTATTCTGAAAACTCTCTCGAGCTCAATCTCTCCGTATTCATTCACGATTGAGGCAATCTGATTTGCAAGAACATCGAGAGGCTTTTCGTGAATTCTGATGCTCTCCGCTCTCTTCTCGAGAGCTCTTTTCGCTATAACCGCTGATTCGAGAACCTCATCGGGTGTGAGGGCAATTATGAAACCTCTCGAAACCTCTGAATGTCTGTGACCCGATCTTCCCGCTCTTTGAATGAGTCTTGAAACCTCTCTTGGTGAGGAAAACTGAATTACGGAGTCAACAAACCCTATATCTATTCCCAGCTCCATTGAAGAGGTGCATATCATTGCATTTATTTCTCCTCTCTTGAAAGCCTCCTCAACCTCGATTCTTGCAGTTCTCGATAGAGAACCGTGATGAACCGCAACATCAATCCCGAGTTTTCTCATCCTCGAAGCAAGAAGTTCTGCTGTCTGCCTTGTGTTAACGAAAATCAGTGTGGAGCGCCCTCTCTCCATTATCTCCTTCATTTTCCTTATTGCGGACGCTATCTCTTCCGTTGTTCCGGCTATCTCCGAGGCTTCCACATCCTCTTCTCTCTTCTCCGGAAGAATGACCTTGAAGTCAAATGGCTTCTCGTAAAATGCATTTATGATCTCCCCCTCTCTCTCAGTCCCGAAAAGAAGTTTTGCAACCTCCTCAGGATTTCCCACAGTTGCCGAGAGCCCGATTCTCTGAAACTCTCCGGAAATCTCGTGAAGTCTCTCAAGGGCCACCGCGAGCTGAGAACCCCTCTTTGAAGACGCAAGCTCATGGATCTCATCGACAATGATCCATCTGACATTCCTGAGGTGACCCCTCATTTTTCTGTTAACAAGAATTGCCTGAAGAGTCTCCGGAGTTGTTATGAGTATTTTCGGAGGCCTCTCAGTCTGTCTCCTTCTCTCGCTCTGCGGAGTGTCTCCGTGTCTCACGGAAATCGAGAATCCGAGTTCATCGCACCAGAACTTCAGTCTCCTGAACATATCTCTGTTTAAAGCCCTCAGAGGTGTTATGTAAAGGGCAGATATCTCCTTCGCAGATCTCTCGATCATCATGCTCAGAACCGGAAGCATCGCGGCTTCCGTCTTCCCGCTTCCGGTTGGAGCAAGAAGAAGAACATTATTTCCCTCAAGAATCTTTTCTATCGCAGCTTTCTGGGGTTCAGTGGGAATCTCAAAACCGGCCTTTCTGAGAGCTCTCTGGACTTCCGGATGGAGAAGCTCAAAGCTCACTTCTCAGTCCTGCCTCCACTTTTATTCCGTCGAGCAGATAAACTTCGGGTTCGAAGCTCTTGCAGAAGCTTCTTAAAATGAGAGAATCTTTGAGAGCATCACTTATTTCAGCTCCTCCGCAGATGCTGTTGAATGCGGGCAGTATCAGAATCTCCTTCTCAG
>JACIWD010000004.1 GCA_014361165.1 Candidatus Mnemosynella bozhongmuii | reverse complement strand
AAGAGCCAACAAGAGGAAGAATCGGAGATGTCATAAGGAGTTATCTGAAGGAGCATGGAGCTTCTCCAGAGCTCATGGCACTTCTTTTCGCTGCAGACAGAAGAGAGCATGTTGATGAGATTCTGAAGCTTCTGAGAAGTGGTTACACTGTCATCTCGGAAAGATACCTTTTCTCCTCTCTCGCATATCAATCCTCTCAGGGTGTTGATGAGGAATGGATATGGGAGATAAACAGGTTTGCGATTCTTCCGGACATCGCAATTCTTCTCGATGTTTCTCCAGAAGTCTCACTGAAGAGGGTCTCTGAATCGAGAGATAGAAGGGAGATTTTCGAGAACGAAGAGTTTTTGAGGAGGGTGAGAGAAAAGTATCTCGAGATTTTCACAAGAGAGGATGAGAGGATGAGGGAGATGAGAAGAATAATTGTTTCTGCTGAGAGGTCACCGGAGGAGATTTCCGAAGAAATATGGATGAGAATCAGGGATGATGTGAATGGAGATTGTTAAATATTTGCTTGTTTTCCTCATCAGCGGAGCTCTTGTAACATCATCTGTTTATTTCGGAGCTGTTATCAGAGATCCCTTTTATGCTGCGCTCATCATCTTCCTTCCTCTCATCACCATGACGAGCGTGATATTCACATATCTCTTCACCGGAGATGCAGAAGCTGCGATCAGAATCCTCTATCCAAACTGTCTCATCGCTCTCATTCCATGGATTGGATATGTCTTCTTCACAGTCCTGACATACAGATTCATCGGGCTCATACCATCCCTCTTCGGGGGACTCCTCTTCTATGTTCTCGTGATGATAGGGATAAAATACTCCGGTCTTCTGAAATACATGTCCTGAACGGTAAATTTTAATCCCATACCAGAACTTCTTGAAAAGGGATTGGTGTGTCGGTGAGGGAGGATTTCATAAGAGCTATTGTGGAAATAGATGAAGAGAGAGCAATTGAACTCACAGAGAAGAGAATTGAGAGTGGAGAAGATGTTCTGATAATTCTGCAGGATATCAGAAAGGCGTCGGAGATAATAGGAGAGAAATTCGAAAACGGCGAATATTTTGTCTCCGACCTGATGCTCACGGGAGAGATGCTCAACAGAATCATGGAAATACTCAGACCAAAGATGGGGAAGGATAATAGCAGAAGTGCTGGAAAAGTGGTTATCGGTACTGTTGAGGGGGATATACATGACATAGGGAAGAACATTGTGGTTGCTCTGCTGGAAGCTGAGGGTTTTGAGGTCGTGGATCTCGGTGTCGATGTTCCTCCGGATGAGTTTGTCAGAGCCGTAAAGGAGAATTCTCCGCATGTCCTCGGACTTTCCGGACTTCTTTCAGAATCGATTGAATCAATGAAGAGAACTGTTGAGAGAATAGAAGAGGCCGGGCTGAGAGAGAGGGTTAAAATCATTATAGGTGGAGGAGCGGTTGATGAGAGAGCAAGAGAATATGTCGGAGCCGATGACTGGGCAGATGATGCGTCGGTGGGGATTAAAAAGATAAGAAGACTGGTTGAAGAGGTTTCCAGAAGGGTGTGAAATTATTTAAATCTGATGCCACCATCTCCTTTTCTGGAGGTGTCCCGGTGTTAAGATTCGAAAATCAGAAAGTCTTTGAGATTTCCGGAGTAAAATTTGGAGGTTCGAAGGGAGAGAATCCAACCGTGCTCATAGGCAGCATCTTCTACGGAGGTCACAGGATTGTAGAGGATGAAAAAAAGGGTATTTTCGATAAAGAGAGAGCTGAAAAGCTGATAGCTGAAATGGAAGAGCTGAGCGATAAGACCGGAAATCCAGGAATTCTCGACGTGGTTGGAATGAGTGGAGAGGCGATGAAGAGATACATTGAGTTCGTCTCAGATGTGACAGAAAAACCCTTTCTGGTGGATTCCGCAAACACTGATGTGAGAATTGAGACGCTCAGGTTCATTCATGAGATCGGCTTGGAGGAGAGAGTCATATACAATTCGATAACTCCTGAAACGAGAGAGAGGGAGATTGAAGAGCTCAGAAACTCGAAAGTCAGATCTGCAATAGTTCTGTGCTACACTCCGAATACTATGAGTGCAAAGGCAAGAATTGAGAGTTTTGAGAAGATTCTCCCGATGCTTTCAGAAGCAGGAATTGAGATGCCCTTAATCGATACATTCGTGATGGACGTGCCGAGTTTGCCTGCTGCAACAAAAGCAGGGATTGAGATAAAGAGGAGAGGGGGTCTTCCCTGCGGTTCCGGAGCGCACAATGCTGTTGCAAGCTGGAGAGGTTTTAAAAAGAGGTTTGGAGGAGAGGCATTCAAATACGCTTCCCTGACCGCAAACGTCTACTCTCTTGTCTTCGGATTCGATTTCGTGCTTTACGGACCCATAGAGGACTCAAAGCTCATATTTCCTGCGGTTCATCTCATAGACACATCCATGAGATATCTGAAAAGAACAGGAGAATTTTTAGAACTGTGAGAACATGAACGAGTACATCTTTGAGCCATCTGGAAAGAGAATAAGAAATGATGAGAAAAATGTGCTGGAGGCGGCGAGAGAGGCAGGAATAGAGATCAGAGCGGATTGCGGTGGAAACGGAAACTGCGGGAAATGCAGGATTCAGATAATAGAGCTCGTGGGAGAGAGCAATGAGCCCACAGAAAAGGAGAGGGAGAGGCTCTCGCAAAAGGAGCTTGAGAGCGGCTATCGCCTGGCATGTCAGCTGAGAATTTCGGGAAAGCTGAAAGTTTTCATCCCTCCTGAAAGCAGAAGTGAAGGCAGAAGAATTTCGGAGAGCACAATCGAAGAGGAGGTGGAACTTCTTCCGGCTGTCAGAAAAATTCATGTGAAGATCAGAGAGCCATCTCTCGAAGATCAGCTTCCCGATGTTGAGAGATTGAAAAGAGAGATTGGAGATTTCAGAATATCCCTTCAGCTTCTCAGGAAGCTTCCCTTTCTGCTAAGAAGGTCCAAATGGGACATAACCGCTGTTCTGTGGAGAGATGAGCTTCTGAGTGTTGAGAAAGGTGACACCTCAGAGAGATGCTACGGAGTGGCTCTTGACATAGGCTCCTCAAAGCTCATATGCCATCTTGTTGATCTGAAAAGCGGAAGGACTCTCTCAAGAAAATTTTCTGAAAATCCGCAGGTGGCATACGGAGAAGACATCGTTTCGAGAATCACATATGCTTCGAGAAGCGAGGAGAATCTGAAAAGGCTGCAGAAAATCGTGGTGGAAGAGCTCAACAGACTGATTGAGGAGAGCTGCAGAGATGCAGGAATTGAAGTTGAGAAGATTTACGAAGCCGTTATAGTCGGAAATTCCGTGATGCACCACATATTCTTCGGGATACCTCCGAATTTCATAGGTGCTTCTCCGTTCACACCTGCTGTTGGAGATTTCATCAGCTACTCCGCAAAGGAGACCGGACTGAGGATTAATGAGGAGGGCAGGGTGACCTCTCTGCCACTTATCGCCGGATTTGTCGGAGCCGATGCGGTTTCAAATTTACTCTCGACGAGAATTTACAGAAAAGAAGAACTTTCAATGGTGATTGATATTGGAACAAACACAGAAATTCTTCTCGGAAACTCGGAAAGAATTCTTGTCTGCTCTGCTCCTTCAGGTCCTGCCTTTGAGGGGGCCCACATAACTCACGGAATGAAGGCTGTGAGCGGAGCGATAGAGAAGGTGAGAATTAATGGAGATGAAATTGAATACGAGACGATAGATGGAGAGAGACCAAAAGGGATATGCGGAAGCGGAATGATTGACATTATTGCGGAGCTCTACAAAAATGGCTGGATAAACAGAAACGGAAAGATAATAAGAGAGGATAAGGCTGTTCTGAGAGACTCGCTGAAGTGCATAATTGTCGTTCCTCCTGAAGAGAGCTGGAACGGAAGGGAGATTTACATCAGCGAGAGAGATATCAGCGAATTTCTGATGGCGAAAGGAGCGATAAAAGCCGGATGGATGACTCTGGCTGAAAAGCTTGGAATCTCCGGAGAGGAGATAGAGAGGATATACATAGCAGGTTCTTTCGGAAGACACATCGATTTTGAAAGCGCAAAAATCATAGGGCTTCTCCCGGAAGTTGAGAAAGAGAGAATCATCTTTGCAGGAGATTCCGCAATCGCGGGAGCAAAGATGGTTTTGAAATCGATTAAAGAGAGGGAGGAGATAGCGAGAGCTCTTGAGAAAGTTGAATACGTGGAGCTTTCTGCAGACAGAGATTTTTACAGAACATTTGTGAGAGCAATTCATCTCTGAAGTAAAAATGAAATTTGAGGATAGTCCCGCCCGGATTCGAACCGGGGTCGCCGGGTCCAAAGCCCTGCAGGATTGGCCACTACCCCACGGGACTTCCCAGTTC
>JACIWD010000039.1 GCA_014361165.1 Candidatus Mnemosynella bozhongmuii | reverse complement strand
CGACATCATATCAGTGAGATATTTCTCAAAAGATAAATGTAGCTCTCAATCCCAGTGTCCAAATGAGGATTAGGTGTTTCCGGCATGCAAACGGAGAAGGTCCGGATTTCCCGGCCAAAGCTCCTATTCGGACAGCTCCTTCCGACGTACCACAACCTATTAAAAACCAGGACATCCTCGGGTTGTTATGCGGCTACTCTTCGGCAGGCCGATTCCAGGTATAGTGAATGCCATAAAGAACCTCAGATCAAAGGGCTACCTGATCCAGGCACTTGATGCTGCAATGGTTGTGAGCGAGAGGCATGTGTTTTACGCAGCAGAGAAGGCCATAGCAGCATTCCAGGAGGGCAGAAACGTGGCGAAGGACCTCGGCATAGAGATCCTGAGATACGCATCCGGCCAGAGGCAGATAGAGAAGGCGCTGTCTCTGGGTGTGTCAGATGCGACAGAGCGTGTCGCCCTGCTCATCGTCGACGATCTCGAGGAGATTGAGGTCAGAAGGATCGCAAACACGCTCATAGAGCCCGATGATCTCGGGATCTCCTTCAATGCTGAGCGTGTGAGGGGATTCTACGATATATCAGATGCAGAGATTGAGGCTGCTGGAGAGGACAGGATACCGGATCTGGTTCTGGAGAGGGTGGCGCTGGTCGATGCGTACAGGTAGCATCCGGCGGGAGGAGAGCATGAAGGAGGAGTTCTACACACAGAAGCGCTGGCT
>JACIWD010000038.1 GCA_014361165.1 Candidatus Mnemosynella bozhongmuii | reverse complement strand
GATAACTCCTCTGATATACAATTTCCAGCAGAGAAGACACAGAAAAACAATAAGCGAGTTCTTCAATGGTCTGAGAAGACTCGGAACTTCGGTTGTCACCCTTGAGGAGATGGAAGGTGTCGGAACAATGCCCCTCTATCTTGCGGATTCGGTTATAAAGCTTCAGAGCCTCGGATACGGGGAGAGATATGACAGAACACTCAGAATCATAAAGTTCAGAGGAGGGAAGCATGGAGAGGGTCTCTACCCCTTCACAATCGAGAGAGGGCTCGGAATAGTTATTGATGTGAGCGAGGATCAGATAAACAAAGTGAGTCCGAAGACAGGCTACAGGGAGTACTTTGAGCTTGCGAAGAAGAGGATCATGGAGCTCGATGATGAAATCAAGAGCGTTCTTCTCAATAAAATAGAGGCTCTTGAAAATTCATGGACGAGAGATGAGAGTCCTGAGAAGGTTCTGCAAATGATGTTCAGAGCAGAACTGGGGAGAGAATTTTGAGAAGTCCTGGAGAAGTTCTCGAAGAGCTCAGCCAGTCCGAGTGGGTGGATGCAGCGATACTCTACAGGCTAGATGGCGAAATAATTGCAATGAAGATCTCCCGGAGAGACTACTCGCTCCTCGGTGTTCTCCAGTGGATGGAAAATCAGGTCAAACATGTTCTCAGAGTTATAGAGATGGAAGGGCTTGACAACGTGAGCTATACATTCAAGACCAAAAGAGTTCTTTTCTATCCAGCCTCAAGATCAACTGTTCTAGCCGTGATTACAGAAGTTGGTGCTCATCAACAGCTTCTGATGATGGAAATATTCAAGGCAATAGAGGAAATAAGGGATTATATGAGCTGATTC
>JACIWD010000037.1 GCA_014361165.1 Candidatus Mnemosynella bozhongmuii | reverse complement strand
TACATCACTCTCAGCGACGGAACTCAAAAGAGGGGACAGGTTCTCGACACATCAAGAGATTTTGTTGTTGTTCAGGTCTTCGAGGGAACTTCCGGAATAGACAGAAGTGCCGGAGTCAGATTCACGGGAGAGACCATAAAGCTTCCCGTGTCATCAGACCTTCTGGGAAGAATTCTCTCGGGTTCTGGAGATCCTCTCGACGGTGGTCCGAGAATCATCGCGGAGGATAGATGGGAGATAACCGGAGCTGCCATAAATCCATGGGCAAGAGATACTCCGAGAGAGTTCATTCAGACAGGGATATCAACGATAGATGGCATGAACACCTTAGTCAGAGGTCAGAAGCTTCCCATTTTCAGCGGAAGCGGTCTTCCGCACAATGAGATTGCACTCCAGATTGCAAGACAGGCAAAAGTTCTCGGAGCAGAGGAAGAATTCGCTGTTGTCTTCGCTGCGATGGGGATAACTCATGAAGAGGCGCAGACCTTCATGAGGGACTTCGAGAGAACGGGAGCTCTCGAAAGAGCTGTTGTGTTCCTCAACCTTGCAGATGATCCGGCTATTGAGAGGCTCATAACACCGAGAATGGCTCTAACCGCAGCCGAATATCTCGCTTATGAGAACGACATGCATGTTCTTGTTATTCTCACGGACATGACGAATTACTGCGAGGCTCTCAGACAGATAGGTGCAGCAAGAGAGGAGGTTCCGGGAAGAAGAGGATATCCGGGTTACATGTATACCGATCTGGCAACAATTTATGAGAGAGCCGGAAGAATAAAGGGAAGAAAGGGCTCGATAACTCAGATTCCAATTCTCACAATGCCGGGAGACGATATAACTCATCCAATTCCCGACCTCACGGGATACATCACAGAGGGACAGATAGTCATTTCAAGGGAGCTTCACAGGAAGGGAATTTATCCACCGATAAACGTTCTTCCGTCCCTCTCAAGACTTATGGATAATGGAATAGGTGCCGGAAGGACGAGAGAGGATCACAAACAGCTCTCAGATCAGATATATGCCGCCTACGCCGAAGGAGTGGATCTGAGAGGGCTTGTTGCAATAGTTGGAAAGGAGGCTCTCTCAGAGAGAGATCAGAAGTTCCTTGAGTTTGCTGATGCCTTCGAGGACAGATTTGTCAGGCAGGGCAGGGAGGAGGACAGAAGCATAGAGGAGACTCTCGACCTCGGATGGGAGCTCCTTGCAGAACTTCCAGAAGAGGAGCTGACAAGAATGGACAGAGAAACGATAGAAAAGTATCATCCGAAGAAGAGGAAGAAATATGGTGCTTCGTGAAGTTAAGCCAACCCGTTCAGAACTGATGGAAGTGAAGAGAAGGATAAAGCTGTCTGAATCCGGCTATGAGCTTCTGAAGAAGAAGAGAGACGGTCTTATCCTCGAATTCAGGAACATTCTCGAGAGAGCCATCGAGATAAGAGAGAGGATGGAAAGGGAGATGAGAGAGGCTGAGGAGAGAATGAGGGATGCTCTCTGTTACGATGGCTCTCTCGCTCTTGAGGCTGCTGCTCTTGCCATTGAGAGCGAGCCAGAGGTGATAATAAAGAGCAAGAACATAATGGGAGTTGTTGTTCCGATAATCGAGGCAAGCAGGGTTGAGAAAAACGCCCATGAGAGAGGATACGGAATCATCGGAACATCTTCAAGAATTGACGAGGTTTCCGAAGCATACGAGAGGCTTCTTGAAACAGTCATTCTCTCTGCTGAAATAGAGACGACCATGAGGAGACTTCTTGAGGAGATTGATAAAACGAAAAGAAGAGTCAATGCTCTTGAATACAGGGTTATTCCGGAGCTCAGGGAGATTGCCAGGTTTATCCAGTTCAGACTTGAGGAGATGGAGAGAGAGAATATTTTCATGTTGAAGAGGATAAAGGCAAAGAAATGAGAGTGAGAGACCTCATCAGAGAGCTGAGAAGCGGTGAGTTATCAGCTGAGACAAAATCATGGCTCCTGCGGAGACTGTGGCTGATATCCCTTTTCATGCTTCTTCTCGGCTATACAATCCTCTTTCTTCTTCTCTTTGGCGAGAGGTTCGGCATATCTTTAAGATGAATCCCATCGAAATTTCTATATTCTTTCAGCAAGAGATTCCATGGCATGAAAAAGGAGACTCTTGAAATTCTTGCATGTCCTGAATGCAGAGGTGAGCTCGAGCTTGTAGCAGAGGTTGAGAATGAGGAAATACTTGAAGGTGAGCTTATCTGCAGGAATTGTGGAGAGAGATACAGAATTACAGATGGAATTCCAGATTTAAGACCGAAGGAGATGAGAGAGAGCGGTGGTGATTGAAATCTATCAGATTTTCATAAACAGAAGAGGTCTGAACTCCATAGAGTTTGAGGACCCTGAAATTGAGATTGAAGTTTCTCCTGATGAGGAGAGAATTGTGGAGTTTCTTCTCGTGAATTACGGGACTCCGACTCATGTGAACCTTTCTGTCTCTGATGAGCTGAAGGAGAATGTGAGAATTTTGAAGGAGAATCCCTATGTGAAATACGAGGAGGTTGTTCCGGCTCTTGTTACCGGAAATGATGAGGAGCTGAGAGGTGAGCTGATAGTGACGACGGGATACGGAGCTCACAGAAGCTCCGTCCCTCTAATAATAAGAGGGGAGGGACACAGGAAGGAGAGGCGGGTCGAGGTCTCTCAGACTCCTCAGTTTTCTTTCAGAAAAGAGGTGAATGAAAGTGAGAGTCAGAGAGAGCATTTGCTGCTGCGATTTTCGCGTTCTCTGAGAGTGCTGAAATACCTTGCAGTCATCTTCATCATCCTCTCTGCACTTTACTTCCTCTTACCGGTTTTTGAAGAACTTTCCTTTAGCCCGGAGAGCATGCTTGCGAGGCCAGCCTTCTGGGGCGCATATCTTCTCTCCTCATTCCTCACATACCTTCTTGTTGAAACGCTGAAGGCTGTTTATCCAGAGGTGGGTAGATGAAATACATATGCATAACAGGAGGGGTTATGAGCGGTCTTGGCAAGGGAATAACAGCAGCGTCAACCGGGAGAATACTCAAGGACAGGGGCTTCAAGGTCGTGCCCATAAAAATTGACCCATATCTGAAC
>JACIWD010000036.1 GCA_014361165.1 Candidatus Mnemosynella bozhongmuii | reverse complement strand
AAAGCTCTTCGGTGTCACATCCTCTCTCTAATCGCTTCGGGAGATGTCAGAAGTGAGGAGGAAGCTCTGGAATTCATCTCCGAAACATTCTATCCCTATTCAGCACCTCCCTACACTCTTGAGAGGAGAGTCTCCTCTGTTCTCCATTTCCTCAGAACCTCAGAGATGATAGATGGAAATGAGGAACTCAGTGCAACTCCTCTCGGAAAGCTCGTTTCGAGACTCTATCTCGATCCGCTCTCTGCTAAAATGATTCTTGATGATCTGAACAGGGATGACTTCACCGAGCTCACCATTCTCCACTCCATCTGCAGAACTCCCGATATGAGGGTTCTCTATCTTGGAAAGAGAGATTACGACTGGGTGGTTCCCTTAGCGGAGAGCAGGAAAGAGGAACTGGTTTTCTCCACAGCAAAAGATGATTATGAATATCTTCTCTCTGCTCTGAAGACGGCATATCTTCTCTACGAGTGGATCGAGGAGGTTCCCGAAGAGAAACTTGAGGCAAAATACGGTGTCGGTCCGGGAGATATCTTCTCTTTAAGAGAGACTGCAGAATGGCTCGTTCACGCAACAGCGGAGCTGCTCAGGTTCAGGGGCATCTCTTCCGAGCTTGCGAGAAAGCTTGAGCTCAGACTGAAGCACGGAGTAAAGGAGGAGCTGCTTCCGCTTACCTCGATAAGAAACATCGGAAGGGTGAGAGCCAGAAAGCTCTTCAATTCGGGCATTAGAAATTTTGAGGATTTTGTGAAGAGAAGGGATGTTGCAGAAGCTCTCCTCGGCAAAGGAGTCGTTGAGATGATTCTCAGATCTCAGCAGAGGTGATCTCTCTGGAGATAACAGAGGGAAAGGCAAGAATCAGGGTCTGTGAAGGAGTGTTCTACAATCCCCACATGAAGATGAACAGAGACATCACTGTCGCAGCTCTCAGAGTTCTTGGAGCGAGAGACTATCTTGATGCCTTCACAGCAACCGGCATCAGAGGAATAAGGGTTGCTCTTGAAGCCGGTGTTGAGAGCATCCTCAATGACAAAAATCCGAGAGCCGTAAAGTGTGCTGAAGAGAATGTCAGAAGGAACAATCTGAGCTGTGAGGTTCTTGGAAGAGATGCTGCCTCTCTGATGCATGAGAGGAGCTTTGATTCCATCGATCTCGATCCATTCGGAAGTCCGGCGCCCTTCATGATCGCAGCTTCAAAATCGGCAAAAAAGCTTCTCTTCGTAACCTCCACAGATACTTCAGCTCTCTGCGGTTCCCATCCAGAGGCCGGTCTCAGGAAATACGGTGTGCACCTCTTCAAAACAGAATACTATCCCGAGGTCGGTCTGAGAGCTCTTCTCGGATTCTCGGCAAGATGTCTCGCGGTCTTCGAGAAATACGCAAAACCCCTGATGACCTATGCCTCCCGTCATTACTACAGAGCGATTCTACTAATCGGACGGGGTGCGAGGAGATCTGATGAGATGCTGAGGAAAACAGGATGGATTCTTCACTGTCCCTCATGCCTCTTCAGAAAGATAGAGAGTCTTCCATCTTCAGAGCTCTGCCCGGAGTGCGGGGAGAAGATGAAGCTGATGGGACCGCTCTGGACTGGAGAGACGAAGGATAGAAGTTTCCTTGAGAAGCTGCTGGAAGAGCTTGAGGGCGAGGCAAGGGAGCTGACAGAGAGGCTCCTCGAAGAGCTCGACAGTCCCATGTGCTACGACCATCATGCTTTCTGCAGGATGAAAAAGAAGAGTGCCTCAAAAATGGAGGATTTTCTCGAGAGAATCAGAGAGATGGGTTATGAGGCTTCAAGAGTTCATTTCTCCGGGACAGGCTTCAAAACAGATGCCCCCTTCAGACTCATAACCTCCTTAATATGAGATTCTCGGGAACTCTCCCTTTTTTAACGGGAACTCCCTCCATTCTGAGGAGCCACTCCTTCATCTCCTCTTCTCCAGAGTATCCTCCGAGAGATCCGTCGGAGCGGACAACCCTGTGACATGGGATGATGAGAGGGAAAATGTTTGCTGCGAGAGCTCTGGCAACAGCTCTTGGACGGGTTTCGAGTTTCTCTGCCAGAGCGCCATAGGTTGTGACCATCCCTCTCGGAACTCCTGAAAGGCACTTGAAAACCCTTCTCTGAAACCCTGTGAGCCCATCTTCATTCATTCTCAGAGGAATCTCATCCCTCTCGCCTCTGAGAAATTCCATGATGCTCTCAGCAATCTCAGAGGAGCCCTCGGGAAAAGATGTTCTCAGCTCTTCCGAAGGAAGAAAGACCCTTTCAATTCTTTCTCCCCTTACCAGAACTCTCAGATATCCGAAAGGGGTTTCGGCGACTGAGAGAAAAATCTTATTTCCTGAATCCTTTTCCGATGACATAGATTTCAGCACTCCTCTTTCTCGAAGCCTTCGGGCTGTGGAGCCAGACCTTTCTGAATCTCTTTCTGAACTCTCTCATGAAGTCCTCGAAGAGGTCTCCCTGAAACACTTTCATCACGATCTTTCCTCCCGGCTTCAGAAGATTGTCGGCAATTTTTAAAGCTGAAAGAGCGAGCTCAATGGATCTCGCATGATCGTAACTCCAGTTTCCCGAGAGATTTGGAGAGGCATCCGAAAGAATGACATCAAACTCAGGAGCGTGCTTTCTGATTTCCTCAATGCATTTTTCATCCCTCATGTCTCCCTTTATTGTCACAACTCCTTCAATGGGCTCAACCTCCTGAAGATCCACTCCGACAACCTTTCCACCGGTCAGCTCTCTTGCAACCTGAAGCCATCCTCCGGGTGCGCATCCGAGGTCGAGAACATCGTCACTCTCGCCTATCACACTGAACCTCTCATTTATCTGCTTCAGTTTGTAGGAGGCTCTTGACCTGTATCCCTCTTTCTTCGCCCTTCTGTAGTAGTAATCTCTTCTCCATTTCATCCTGAAAGACTATTTCTCCTTCTCACATTTATTGTTTCGCTTTTGAAAATGTTTTAATACCCTTCTCATCGAGATGGATAGTGTATGAAGGCGAATTTCAGGGACCCTGAATTAACTCTAAGAATGATGCTCACTGCAGGAGGGCTCGCAATCCTCTATCTTGCCTTCCTGAGCATCCTCTATTACATTGGCTTCGATGTCAGCTTCCTCGCAGTCATCGCAGCGATTCTGCTCTTCTCCCAGTATTACTTCTCCGACAGGCTGGTTCTGATGTCTCTCGGAGCAAAGATCCTGAGCGAGAGAGAGGCTCCAGAGCTTCACTCAATCGTTTCAAAGCTCTCGAGAGAGGCAGGAATCCCCAAACCGAGAGTTGCTCTAATTCCGTCTCCCGTTCCAAATGCTCTTGCAACTGGAAGAAATCTCAGCAACTCGGTTGTTGCCGTTACAGAAGGACTCCTGTCAACGCTGAACAGAGAGGAGCTTGAAGCAGTTCTCGCTCACGAGATTTCGCATATAAGGAACAGAGATGTTCTCGTTCTAACAATCGCGAGCTTTATTTCGATGCTCGCCTGGTTTGTGATGCGCTCGGCATTCTTCTATGGAATGTTCGGCGGCTCTCAGAGGGAGAGAAACGGAGCTGCAATCCTTGTGCTCTGGGTCGTCTCAGCGGTTGTCTGGTTCATAAGCTTCCTTCTGATAAGAGCTCTCTCAAGAATAAGGGAGTTCGCAGCTGATAGAGGAAGTGCAGTAATAACGGGAAATCCGGAGGCACTGATATCGGCACTTCTCAAGATAAGCGGAAGAATGAGCAGAGTTCCAGAGGATGAGATCAGAAAAGTTGAGGGCGCAAACGCATTCTTCATAGTTCCCGCCATTTCGAGAGAGAGCATCCTCAGTCTCTTTGCAACACACCCGCCGATTGAGAAGAGAATAGAGAGGCTCAGAGAGCTTCAGAGAGTTCTGAGACGCTGAAAGGGTTTAATAAATCCGGGATATTCCGGAATTCTGACATCCCCCCTGTACACTATCCCTCTCATCACGTCCATTGTTACAAAAGAGCCATCCTCGATTTTTTCAACACTCTGAACTCCCGCTATCGCCGGAATTCCAAGTTCTCTGCATGTTATGGATGTGAAGGATGTGATGCTATCCTCTGTGATGACTCCTGAAGCTCTTTTCAGAATCTCAAGGGGGACCTCCTCTCCTCTTCTAAGAAGGAGTATCTCCCCGCTCGAAGACATATCGGGCCTGTAAAATCTTGCGACACCCTTAACAACCCCTCCTCCGATTCCGATGCCTCTGAGAATCTCCTCCGCAATTATCTGAATTCTCAGCATATTTGTTCCACCGGGAATTCCCGGAAGGGTTCCCGCAGTAACAACAGCTATCTCTCCTCTCTTCACGAGCCCGTTTTTAACCGAGAGCTCGATTGCTCTCTCCATGAACTCCTCGTGACTCTTTGCGACCTCTGTGAGGAGAGGTATGATTCCCCAGCTCAGGTTCAGAATTCTGAAAACTCTTTCAGATGGTGTAACCGCAATTATCGGGATTAGTGGTCTGTATCTTGAAGCCCTCAGAGCAGTATATCCGCTCTGGGTTGCTATTATCAGCGCAGATGCACCGAGGCATTCTCCGGCGTCAACCGCTGAATGGGCTATGGCATCTGTTATGCTGTGCTCCGGTGAGATTTCTCTCGCCTTCATTCTTGCTATGTAGAGTAGAGATCTCTCAACATTCTTGGCAATTCTGCTCATCATTCTTACGCTCTCAACCGGAAATCTTCCGCTTGCTGTCTCGGCGGAGAGCATGAGAGCATCCGAACCATCGAACACAGCGTTGGCAACATCGCTTGCCTCGGCTCTCGTGGGTCTCGGGTTTGAGGTCATTGACTCAAGCATCTGGGTGGCAGTTATCACGGGTTTTCCGGCGAGATTGCATCTGTGAATTATCTCCTTCTGGATGACCGGAACTCTCTCGGGAGAGGTCTCCACAGCAAGATCTCCTCTTGCAATCATCACCCCGTATGAGACCTCAATAATTTCATCGATTCTCTCAACTGCTTCCCTCTTTTCAATCTTCGCTATTATTGGAATGTCAGCACCCTCATCTTCGAGAATCTTCTTGAGCTCGAGGATGTCTGAGGCTGAGCGAACAAATGAGAGAGCTATGAAATCCACCTCTCTCTCAATTCCAAACTTCAGATCCTCAACATCCTTTTCTGTTATCGAGGAGACACCTATATTCACACCGGGAAGATTCACTCCCTTGTTTTCTCCGAGCTCTCCACCCCTTATCACCTTTGCCCTGAGCCCATCCTCAGAGACCTCAACAACCCTGAGCTCGATAATTCCGTCTGCAATGAAAATTGAGTCTCCCGGCCTGAGCTCCTTTTCGAGTCCTGGATAGAGAATTGAGATTCTGCTCTCATCTCCGGGAACATCCTTCGAGGTAACCGTTATCACATCACCTTCTCTGAGAAAGATTTTTTTATTTTTCAGCTTTCCCGTCCTTATTCTCGGTCCCTGAAGGTCCTGAATGATTGGAACAGGTTTTCCACAAATTTCCGAGGCTCTTCTTATGTTCTCCATCAGCATCTCGTGATACTCGTGAGTTCCGTGAGAGAAGTTCAGTCTGGCAACATCCATTCCAGCTCTCATCATCTCAACAAGAGTCTCGACTCTCTCCGAAGCGGGCCCTACTGTGCACACTATTTTTGTCATCTTCTTCATACCCATCTCTCTCCGTCAATTCTGATCTCTTTCTTCCATACCGGAACTCTCTGCTTCATTCTCTCAACCGCTTCTCTCAGAGCCTCAAACATCTCCTTCCTGTGAGATGCCGCAACAACAATATACACTATGTCCTCTCCACCCACAAGTCTTCCTGAATTGTGGTGCATCCTCACCTCTATGACTCCAAATTCCTTTTTCACCTCTTCCTCTATCTCCCTCATGATTCTCTCCGCAACTCCTCCGTATTTCTCTATTTCCAGAGCTTTAACAACCCCTTCTTCCCTGACAACTCCTATGAAACAACCTATTGCACCGACATCCCCAATTTTTGGAGAACTCTTAACCTTTCTGATCAGAGATTTTACGGTCTCCCATTCCGGAAACTCATCAAGTCTCTGAAGTATCTCCTCCGCACTGAGATCCTTCCCCACTACTGCATTTGCTTCAGCATCCCCGAGCAGAACTTTCGGAAGCTCTGAGGTCTTGAAACCCTCAATGATCGCATAGTCCATTCCGAGATCTGCGAGAATATCCAGAGCCTCGCGAAGGCTCAGCTCTTTCATCATCAGTCTTGAGCTTTCCGAAGAAATTCCTATAACTGCATCAGCTCCAGCCTTCATGTGCCTTGCAGTATCCCCTCTGTCCTCCTCATGATGCATGTGCTTTATTGTTCCGACTCTTCCCCTCTTCCCAAGCTCTCTGACGAGCTCCTCAACCAGTGATGTCTTTCCCGTGTTTTTATAACCTGCAACAGTTATTACCTTCATGAAAATCACCATAATAGGGAACTCTCAAACCAACCGCGAGTTTAAACCTTTTTCTGATCTCCTCCTCTGTGCATCCCCTTATCGAAACGAGATTGTCATCTCTCAGCAGACACGGCTTCAGCTTTCCGTCACTCGTGACTCTCATTCTCGTGCAGTGCATGCAGAATTCAGGATTTCTCACAGGCTTCACGACCTCTATTTCAGCTCCATTCAAAAAATACTTCGGTCTGTTGTGCATTTTCCTGAAGACAACACCTTTTGCTCTCTCACGAAGAACCTTCTCGACTCTGAGAATGTCCCCTCTCAGTGCATCATCTCCTATAAGTTCGATTAGCTGAAGAATCATCTTCTTTCCGCTTACGAAGTTTATCAAATCCTGAATTTCATCCTCATTTATACCTCTGAGAAGAACCGTGTTTATCTTCACGGGAGTCAGATCAAGTTCATGCGCAAGCTCAATTCCCTCAACCACTCTCTCAAAAATCCCTTTTTTCGCACCAGTTACCTTCATGTATCGCTCCTCTCTGAGCGAGTCCAGACTCACATTCACCCTCGTGACTCCGCATTCCTTGAGCTCCTCGGCAAGATCGGAAAGAAGAACTCCGTTTGTTGTTATCGAAATCTCTCTCATACCCTCAATCTCATTCACGATATCCGGAAGATCTTCTCTCAGAAGCGGCTCTCCACCGGTTATCTTAAGCTTTCTGACCCCGAATTCTCCTGCTACTTTCACAACCTTCAGAATATCTTCTCTGTCGATTTCTTCATCAAACTGACCATTCTGACCTTCGTGATGGCAGTAAATGCACCTCAGGTTGCACCTCTGAGTCACAGAAATCCTGAGATTTGTAATCGGTCTCCCATAAAGATCGAGAAGCATTGTTTATTTGGTTTGCTTAAGGAAATAGATAAATTTAACTGATTTAATTTAATGGGAAAGCTTTTAGAAACTCCGGGCAATTTCATGGCATGAAGCTCAGAATCTCCCTAATTCAGATGAGTGTTGACAGCAGAAATCCTGATGCCAATTTGAAAAAGGCTGCTGAGATGCTTGAAGAGGCATCAAAACTCTCTCCAGATGTCATTGTTCTTCCAGAGCTCTGGATAACAGGATACTGTGATGATCTGAAAGAGGCCTGGATTTATACAAATTCTGCAGATGAGCTTCTTAAAGCATTTGCGTCCTCACATTCCTGCTTCATATTTGGCGGAACTCTCCCGTCTCTTGAGAATGGAAATCTTTACAACGAGTGCAGGGTTTACTCTCCTGAAGGTCTCGTTGGAATTTACAGAAAGATTCATCTGATACCGCTTCTCAACGAGCACAGAATCTTCACACCCGGCTCTTTTCTCGGAGTCTTCGATTTTCTCGGTTTGAGATGGGGCACTGTCATATGCTATGACATAAGATTTCCCGAGCTGATGAGAGAGCTCGTGAAACTCGGAGCAGAAATAATTGTCATCCCTGCAGAATGGCCTGAATCGAGAATAGAGCACTGGAAAACTCTTCTCAGAGCAAGAGCAATAGAAAATCAGGTCTTCATAGCCGCGTGCAATGCGGTCTCTCCGGATCAGTCCCTTGGAGGAAACAGCATGGTCATAGATCCGTGGGGAGAGCCCGAGGGAATACTCGGGAAATCGGAAGGAATTCTCTGCTGTGAGATAAATGTTGAAAAAGTTGGAGAGGTGAGGAAAAAACTCCCGGTTTTAGACGACCTTGTTTCTTAGAACTCCTATCTTCTCTATTTCAACCTCCACAACATCTCCTTTCTGCAGGAGTCTCGGAGGATCTCTCGCAAATCCGACTCCTCCGGGTGTTCCGGTTGAGATGACATCTCCGGGTTCAAGCGTTATTCCCTGTGTGATGAACTCGATGATGTCAGCAATTCCGAAAATCAGATTCCTCGTGTTTGAATGCTGCATCACCTCCCCGTTCAATCTGAGGGAGATCTCCAGATTCTGCGGGTCTCCTATTTCATCGGGTGTGACGACCCATGGACCAAGAGGTGCGAAGGTGTCCAGAGACTTCCCTCTGAACCACTGTCCATCTCCGAACTGGAGGTCTCTTGCAGAGACATCATTCATTATCGTGTATCCGCCAACATAGTCAAGCGCATCCTCTTTCTTAACCTTCTTCGCCTTCTTCGCAATTACGAATGCAAGCTCAGCCTCATAGTCGAGCTGTTTCACGATTTCGGGATAAACGATGTTATCCTCGTGTCCTATCAGCGTGTTCGGAGTCTTCGCAAACAGAAGAGGATTCTTTGGAATCTCTGCCCCCGTCTCTTCAGCATGATCTCTGTAGTTCAGACCGAGACATATTATCTTGCTCGGTCTTTTAACCGGAGGAAGAAATCTGAATTCACTCAGAGGCTCTCCACCACCGAGCTTCTTAACTTCATCCTCAATCTCCTCTTTTTTCATGAAAAACTCCACAAGATCCGAGGCATAATCGCTCAGATCAATGGCTTTCTCATCCTTTATCAGATACAGCCCTTCTTTTCCGTTCTTTTCCAGCATTGCAAGTTTCATTTCATCACCTCATCCTTACCTCTTCATTCAAAATTCTAAATTATTAATTTTTCCATTTTTCAGAATTCATATCCCGCTCCCTTTGACGCTGAAAGGGCAAGCATCCGGTATCTTTTGAGAACCCCTCTTCTCAGCTCTTTCTCAACAGGCCTCCATTCTCTCCTTCTCTCCTCCATCTCCTCCTCGCTGATCTCAACGTGAAGAAGTCTCTTTGGAATGTCAATTTTTATGAGATCTCCATCTCTCACCAGAGCAATCGGACCTCCTTCAGCTGCTTCCGGAGAGACATGGCCTATGCATGGACCTCTTGTTGCTCCCGAGAATCGACCGTCTGTTATGAGGGCAACTCTCTGATATCCTGCTCCCACAATTGCAGAGGTCACGCTCAGCATCTCCCTCATCCCCGGTCCTCCCTTTGGTCCCTCATAGCGAATAACTATGACATCTCCCTCCTCTATTCTTCCCTTCATCACCGCTTCCATCGCATCCTCCTCGCTGTCGAAGACTTTAGCCTCTCCTTCATGAACGAGCATGTTCTCTGAGACTGCTGATGCCTTGACGACTGCTCCATCAGGAGCAAGATTTCCTCTGAGAATTGCTATGCCTCCCTCTCTGTGAACAGGATTTTCGAGCGGTCTGATGACATCTGAATCGATGATCTTTGCCTCTTCTATGATCTCTTTCACTCTCTTTCCGCTCACAGTCTTGGCTTCGAGATGGAGGAATGGCTTCAGTCTCTTCATCACAGCCGGAATTCCTCCAGCTAGATGAAGGTCTCTGACCTTGTAGGGTCCCGAGGGCGAGAGATTTGAGAGATGCGGAATTTTTCTTGAGAGCTCATCAAAGACATCAAGCTCGAGCTCAATTTCAGCCTCTCTTGCAATCGCGGGAAGGTGAAGAACAGTGTTTGTTGAACCACCTATTGCCATGTCAACCATTATTGCATTTTCAAATGCCTCTCTCGTCATTATATCTCTCGGAAGCAGGTTCTCCTTAACAAGCTCGACAGCCCTTTTTCCAGCCTCTTTTGCTATTCTCAGCTTCAGCGAATCCGTTGCAAGAGAGGCTCCCGTGTATGGAAGTGACATTCCGAGAGCTTCTGTCAAACATGACATCGTGTTTGCTGTGAACATTCCGGCACAGCTTCCGCATGTTGGACATGCTCTCATTTCAAGCTCTCTGAGCTCCTCTCTGCTGATCTCTCCGGAAGAAGCTTTTGGAACCGCGGAGAAGACTGTTTCGAGATCAACAGTTCTGTGATCAATAACTCCGGGCTCCATCGCCCCTCCGGTGACGAAGATTGAGGGAATGTTCAGTCTTGCTGAAGCCATGAGCATCGCAGGAACGATCTTGTCGCATGAGGCTATGAAAACGAGAGCATCAAACTGATGGGCGAGGGCCATGAGCTCGATGGAGTCAGCTATGACCTCTCTTGAGATCAGAGGAGCTTTCATCCCCTCATGACCCATCGCGATGCCATCGCATATCGCAATTGTGTTGAACTCCTTTGGAACTCCTCCTGCCTCGGCAACTCCGAGTTTCACGTAATATGCGATTTTATCAAGATGCATGTGCCCGGGAACGATCTCATTCCATGAATTTGCAATTCCTATGATTGGTTTATCCATGTCCTCCTCTGTCATTCCGGTTGCATACATCAAACTCCTGTGAGGCGCTCTCTCAATTCCCTTCTTCACAACATCACTTTTCATGATTTCTGCCATCACTTCCATTCTATTTCATCCTTTTGGTCTCCCCCGGGAAAATCTTTAAAGTTCTGAAGAGATCGGAAATTCATGAGAATAGGGGTTATCGGATACAGAGGTGAATACGGATTCGAGAGACTTCTCAAAGCCTCTGAAAGGTTTGGAGAAGCTGTTCCGGTTCATCCAGACTCTCTGAGATTTGATTCTTCACATGGCCTCGAAATTCCCGATGTAAATCTTCTGCTCGTCAGGGATCTCGGCGGAGAGAGTCTTGAGGAGAGAGCATTCAGAATGGATATGCTCTTTCTCCTCTCCGAACATCTTCCGGTTTTCAATCCACCGGAAGCCATAAATACAGCGGGAAACAAGTTCCTCACATATTTCAGATTTCTGAAAGAGGGAATTCCATTTCCGAGGACGATTCTTGGAAGGGAGATTCTTCTTCATTTTGATGCTGTGAAAAAGCCGGTTTTCGGATATCAGGGCATTGGAGTTGAGCTGAGGATGAGAGGAGAGTTCATAAAAGATTTCAGCATGGTTCAGGAGTTTATCAGAGGAGAGGAATACAGGGTTTTCGTCATAGGAGATGAGATCTTCGGTGCCGTGAGGAAAGTTCCGAGGGAGGGAGAATGGAGAGCGAATATCTCGCTCGGAGCGAGAGCAGAAAGTGCTGAGCTTGATGAAGAGATTCTGGAGCTGTCAATCAGAGCCTCCAGCTCAGTTGGGTGCATATTCTCCGCGGTTGACCTCATACTTGGTTCAGAACCCCACTTCCTTGAGGTAAATGCAACTCCAAATTTCAGAAGCTTTCCCGGAGCGGAAGAGAGGATTGTTGAAAAGTGCATTGAACTCATTTGAGAACCTTCCCGGTTTTCATGAACCAGAGATAGAGATCGAGCTCTCCAAGAGAGAGCCCAACCTCCTCTGCAATTCCTCTGAGAATATTCTCCATTTCAAGATATCTTCTCCGCGTCATACTTCTCGGTTTCTCAATGCCGAAAAATTCTGAGAGAATGCTCATTATGTGCTTGTCAATTATTGCAACATTCATCTTCCCAACGTTCCTCAGAAAATGGCTCGCCTCCTTGTATCCAACACCTCTTATGTTCCTGACAAGCCACTCTCTTGCCTCTCTCTCCTCCATTTCGAGAAGCCCTTTCAGAACTCCGATATGTTTTCGAGCCTCAACTATGAACTCCGCTCTCCTCTCCGGATATCTGTGACCGAGTTTTCTGAGCTCATCTCTCAGCTCCTCAAAACTCAGATTCAGGAATCCATCGTCAATTCTTCTCTGAATCTCAATGCACCTGTCTGCTCTGAAATTGGCTGTAAGAATGCAAAAACAGAGCTCCTTAAAAATCTCTTTCTCTTCTCTGTTTCCGAGCTCAATGAATTCTTCGATTCTCTTCCTGATGACCTCCGAGATTTCCGAATTCCTGAGAAACTGAAGCTCTCTCAGGAGCTCCTCATTCCTCAACCTCTTCAAATTCCTCCTTCCCTGCTCCGCAGATCGGGCACACCCAGTCATCCGGAAGCTCTTCAAAAGGAGTTCCCGGCTCTATTCCGCTATCCGGATCTCCCTCCTCCGGATCATAAATATATCCGCAAATCTCGCACCTGTATTTCATTTTCTTAACCTCCAAGAACTTCCTTCTTGCTCTCTCCAGATAAAATTTTTGCTTTAAATTCTGAAGACATCTCTCATCCGGAGCTGAGATGGGAATTTATTGTGAGAAAGTAACTGCGAGCAATTCCTCTTTTTCTCTTCTAAACATTTGCACATGGAAGATTAAAGTCTATATGACAATATTCACAAAATATTTATATAGATGGTCTTCAAATGCATTGCAGTGGTGGGCAAAAATGAATGAAAGAGAAGCGATAAACAGGGTCTATGAGATGGTTGAGAAGAACAATGTGAAGTTTGTCAGGCTCTGGTTCACAGACATACACGGAATGCTCAAGAGCTTTGCCATACCTGTGAAGATGCTGGACGAGGCATTCTCAGAGGGCATGGGATTTGACGGCTCCTCAATCAACGGTTTCGCAAGAATAGATGAGAGCGACATGATTGCAAAGCCAGATCCGAAGACATTTCAGCTTCTGCCATGGAAAGAAGGTGTCGGAAGAATGTTCTGCGACATTTACAATCCCGACGGGACTCCATTTCAGGGAGACCCGAGATATGTTCTGAAGAGAAATCTTGAGAAGATTGCGAAGAAAGGCTACACATATTACGTTGGTCCGGAGCTCGAGTATTTCTATTTCAAGAGCGACAGGGCTCCAGAAGTCCTTGACTACGGAGGTTATTTCGATCTCACGAGCCTCGATGCCGCAAGCGATCTCAGAAGAGATACAATCCTGGCTCTTGAGAAGATGGGAATAGAGGTTGAGTACTCCCACCACGAGGTTGCATATTCTCAGCATGAGATAGATCTGAGATATGCGGATGCTCTGACCATGGCTGATAATGTTATGACATACAGAATAGTTGTGAAGGAGATTGCGCAGAAGCACGGAGTCTATGCAACATTCATGCCAAAGCCAATCGCGGGAATAAATGGAAGCGGAATGCACACGCACATGTCAATTTTCAGGGGAGATCAGAATGCATTCTTTGATCCGAACGATGAGTTCTATCTCTCGGACTTCGCAAAGCATTTCCTGGCCGGGATTCTAAAGCATGCCCCGGAGTTCACAGCCGTGACAAATCAGTGGGTGAACTCGTATAAGAGGCTCGTTCCCGGATATGAGGCGCCTGTCTACATCTGCTGGGCAAGGAGAAACAGGAGCACACTGGTGAGAGTTCCCCTCTACAAACCCGGAAAGGAGAGGGCAACGAGAATAGAGGTGAGGTCTCCGGACCCGGCCTGCAACCCGTATCTGGCCTTTGCAGCAATGCTTGCAGCGGGCATGAAAGGAGTTGAGGAGAAATACGAGCTTCCCGATCCGGTGGAGAAGGATGTGTATAACATGAGCGAGGAGGAAAGAGAGAGGCTCGGCATTCAGTCACTTCCGGGAAGTCTGATAGAGGCGATCAGAATCTTCGAAAAAAGCGAACTGATGAGGGAGGCACTCGGAGATCACGTCTTCTTCAACTTCATAAAGAGCAAGAAGGTCGAGTGGGACAGATACAGAACCGTTGTGCATCCGTATGAGATAGAGACGTATCTGCCAATTTTATGAGCTTCTCCTTTTCCCTTTCCAATCTCAAACCTTTTATTCTTAAAAAATCATAAACTTCTCTCATGAAAGTTGTGTTTCACGAGAAATTCTACGAGGTTTACACCTCAGACCCTGCGGCCGAAGCAGGAAGAATGGAGAGCATAGTAAGAGAGCTCTCTGATTTCGAGTTTGTTGAGGCTGAGAGAGCCACCGAGGAGGACATTCTTCTTGTTCACACTCCCTCGCATCTCGAATACGTGAAGTCTCATCCAAGAATCTTCGAAGTTGCCATGCTTGCAGCTGGAGGAACAATAAAGGCAGGCGAGATTGCTTTTGAAGAGCCTGCTTTTGCCCTCGTGAGACCTCCGGGGCATCATGCCAGTCCATCCCATTCTTGGGGATTCTGCTACTTCAACAACATTGCAATAGCTGTTAAGAAGCTTCTTGAAAGCAGGAGAATCGGAAGAGCAGTAATAGTTGACTTTGATCTTCATTACGGAGACGGAACAGCGAATGCATTTCAGAGAGATGAGAGAGTGAGATATTTCCACATGAACGACGGAGATATTGCCGGAATTGAAGATTTTCTTGAGAGTGAAGAGTATGACATCATAGCTGTCTCAGCGGGTTTTGACAGGCATAAAGACGACTGGGGAGGAATCCTCGAAACAGAGGATTACAGGGAGATCGGGAGAATCATAAAGAAGTTCGCAGAGGAGAAATGCAAGGGGAGGAGATTTGGGGCTCTTGAAGGAGGATACAATCATTCAGTTCTCGGGAAAAATGTAAGAGCGTTTCTCGAGGGTTTCTCCTAAACTCTGAAGAACTTCTTCGCATTTTTCAGAGCGACCTTCTCGGAGACGTCCCTCCCGAGCTCCCGGGCTATCAGTTCTGCTGTTCTCGGCACCGCATCAAGCTGGGCTCTCGCAAATCCCACATCGCTGTTCAGCACAATCCTCTCATCTCCGAATTTTCTCACAATTTCGAGAGCTTCCCCGGGAGTGAGCTTCCCGCTCTGAACGCTCAATCCGCAGTGATAACCCCTTTTAAGGATTTTCCCGGCTGTTTCCTGAGTTGCATGATCAACAAGCACGAGAGATTCCGGAAATGAGAGTTCCTCGAGAATCTCAAGGGTTTTCTCGGTTATCTCCACCTTCCCCTCCTTTGGTGTGTGGATGATGCAGGGAAGATCCTCCTCTTCAGCAACTCTCAGCTGAGCCCTGAAGACCTCCTCTTCGATCTTTCCTCCTTTTTCAAGACCGATTTCTCCCACAGCATCTCCCTCTGAGATCCATTCAAGAGCTCTCTGATAGTTCTTCGGAATGCACCTCGGATGAATTCCGAGAGCGGAGTGAACCTGAAGACCGGCATCCTTTCCCCTCTCGACCTCAAATATCAGCATTCTTCTGAAGAGATCATGAAATGTTTCCGGATGCTCCGGTGGAACGGGATAGAAGGCGCAGTTCATCACAGCCTTCAAACCGAGCTCCCTCATCCTTTCGAGATCCTCTATGCTCCTTCCCTCCAAATGAACATGCGAGTCAAACCACCTCATGAAAGTTCCTCTCATCCTTCAATTCCTATAAACCTTCCGAATTCTTTTATGAAAACTTTAAATCACTTCCGCGAATTCTTTTATGACTATGGGTTTCAGGGAACTTCTCGAAGAGGTTCAGAAAGCATCGGAAATCTCGGTCAAGAGAGGTCACAGATATGCGGTCATTCTCTGCACCTCGGAACTGGGATGGAGTCTGGTTGATGCTGTTGAAACAGTTCTCAGAGTTCACGAAAAGGTGAAGGGAAAAAGCGAGAAGCTTCTTGTGGTCGGAAGAAGTGCCTTTCTTGAGTTCGCTGAGAAGAGGTTTAAGGGAAGAATCATCCATTTCAGAGAATCGGAAAAGCTTCTCGGCATGACATTTGATTCGCTCATAATTGATCTCACCGAAGGATTCAATCCAAATGATCTGGGAATCATTGTTGAAACGATTTCTGGAGGAGGAATAATCATTGCTGTTGCTCCTCCGTTTGATGAGTGGGACGAAAGAGTCACCGGATGGCATGAAAAGCTTGTTGAGGAGCCATTTTCGGAGGAAGAGATCGTTCCGAGATTTTTCAGAAGATTTCAGAAGAGGACCTCTGCTGCAAGGGGAATAATCATCTATGACTTCAAAAATGAGGAGATCATAAAGAGATTTGAGCCATCTGATGTGGAGAATCACAGAAATGAGCTAATTTTCAGAGAAGGGAGTATAAGAGAAGAGCTCTACCGGCTCTGTGCCACTCAGGATCAGATCAGAGTTCTTGAGCTCTTTGAGAAGTTTTTCGAGAAGAAAAAGGAGAGAAGAGCCCTTGTCATGACAGCGAACAGAGGGAGAGGAAAAACCGCTGTTCTCGGAATCGTCACACCCTATCTGATTTCCGAGATGTACAGGATGCTTAAAAAGCCGATAAGAATTCTCGTTGTTGCTCCCGAGCTTCAGAGCATTCAAACTTATTTTGAGTTCCTGATGAAGGCAATGGAAGCTCTCGGAATGAAATACAGGGTGAAGAGAAGATCTGAGGACAGGATGATTACCGTTCTTAACAGCGAGGAGGCAAGAGTTGAATATGCGGTTCCGAGAAGAGCTCTTGAAGAAAAGGAGCTTGCGGACATCATCATTGTAGATGAGGCAGCTGGAATAGATGTCCCTGTCCTCTGGGAGATAACAAAGGGCTCAATCTACACAATCTTCTCAAGCACGATTCACGGATACGAAGGTGCCGGCAGAGGCTTCAGCGTCAGATTTCTCAGAAGGCTCGAAGAGGATGAGAGCGTTGACATTCTGAGAATTCATCTCGATGAACCTGTGAGATACTCCAGAGGAGATCCGATAGAGAGCTGGATATACGATTCTCTACTGCTCGATGCCCAGCCAGCTGAAATTACCGAGGAGGATATCGAGAAGGTCAGAGAAGGAGAAATCGAATTTGAGGAGATTCCGAAGGATCTTCTTGTTGAGCACGAGAGACTCCTCAGAGAATTCTTCGGAATCTATGTTCTGGCTCATTACAGAAACAGACCTTCAGATCTGGTAATTCTTCTCGATATGCCCAACCATCTTGCTTTCAGAGTTAAGGTGAACGAAAAGACGATCTGCTCGCTTCACGTAGCCATCGAAGGAGCTCTGAGCGAGAGAATGATAGAGGAGATGAGCGAGGGATACAGACCGAAGGGACAGGTCATCCCGGATGTCATACTGAAGCACTTCTGGAAGTTTGATTTTCCAAAGCTCAGAGGCCTGAGGGTTGTGAGAATAGCAACCCACCCATCTCTCATGAACATGGGAATAGGCAGCTTCGCACTTCAGAAGCTTGTTGAAGAGGCCATCTCAAAATCCTTCCACTGGGTTGGGAGTGGATTCGGTCTCTCGTCAGAGCTCTTGAGATTCTGGATGAAATCCGGTTTCATTCCGGTCCACATAACTCCTCAGAGAAACGAGATATCCGGAGAATACAGCGTTATTGTTCTGAGGGCGCTGAAAGAAGAGGTCGAGGATCTCGTGAAGGAGATAAACAGGAATTTCATAAAGAGATTCATAGAATACCTCGGAGATGAGCTCAGAGATCTTGAGACTTCTTCCGCTCTCCTGATTTTTGACAGTCTTCAGAAGGATGCTGGTCTTGAGAGACCGGCTTTCACAGAGGAGGACCGCAGAAGGATTGAGAAATATCTTGAGAATCTGAGCAAGTATGAGTATATCGTTGATATCGTAAGAGCGATGACAAGATACCACTTCTCGAGAGCTGAGAGGGCAAAGCTGAAGAAGAAGGACGAGTATGTGCTTGTTGCAAAATGTCTTCAGGCAAGAAGCTGGAACGAGCTCATGCGGGATAGAAACACCAACAAGGTTTACAAGAGAATGAGGAATGCAATAGAGAGGATGTGGAGGTTCTACTATGAAGATCAACTTCAATGAGGAGTTCATTGAAGCTATCATCACCGGAAACAAGATAACAACGATAAGGAAGGGAAGAAGAGTTTATCCGGTTGGCTCGGTCGTTGAGCTTGTTTCGAAGAATGAGACATTTGCAAGAGCAAGGATAGACAAGGTTGAGATCAAGAAAGTTCGGGAACTGACAGATGAGGATGCTCTCAGAGATGGATTCTCATCCAGAATGGAGCTCTTAAAGGAGCTGAAGAAGATTTATGGAAGCATCTCTTCTGAAGACGAGGTTACGATCGTTCACTTCACCCTGGTTTAAATCAGTGGAAGGTATGCCATTACCTTGGCATCCTCCACCATGTTCTCTATCCTTGAGTATTCATCTGGTTGATGTGCAGTCTCATCAACTGTTTCCCAGACTGCAGCAGAAATTCCGAGAGCTCTGAGAAAGGATGCGAAGGTTCCTCCACCTATTCCTCCCTTTCTCGGCTCAATTCCTCTCATCTCCCTTATTGCCTTTTCCAGAAGTCTCACAATCTCGGAATCCTCTCCCGTTGGTTCGGGTGCCTGAAATTTCTGAATGATGTTCAGCTGAATTTCTGGTATTCCGTCTCTCTGAAATCTTCTCTCAAAATTCTCAGCCAGTTTCAGGGTATCCTCCACGATCTCATCGAGATTGTAGCGCGGAAGAACCCTGCAGTCAAAAACAACTCTGTGCTCACCGGGAATGACATTTGGGGCTCTCGAATCGTTTTCCGATATCGTCGGTTCAAATGTGCTTTCAGGTGGATCAAAAATCTCATCCCTCATGCTGTATTTCTCGTGAAGAAACCTGTCAAGGGCTCCTGCAAACTCAAGAGCAACTCTGTGAGCATTGATGCCTTTGTGAGGTGTGCTTCCGTGAACCTGCTTTCCTTTAACTTTCAGCTCCATCCAGAGTATGCTTTTTTCAGCAATCTCTATGAAATCTCCCTCCTTTTTACCACCATCAGGAACGAGAAACAGGTCATCTTTCCTGAAGAGCTCTCTGTGATTCTCTATGAGCCACTTCACACCGTATCTGCTTCCAGTTTCTTCATCGCTCACAAAGGCAAGCAAAACGTCTCTCTTTGGTCTGATCTTCATATTCATTAGAGCTTTAACTGAATAGAGCGATGCAATAAGGCTCTGACCGTTGTCTTCAGCTCCTCTTCCGTAAATCCTGCCATCCCTCATAACAGGGTGGAATGGTTTTGTGACTTTCCACTTACTTTCATCCCCTCCCGGAACAACATCGAGATGTGTCAGAATCCAGAGCCTTCTTCTCGAGCTCTCACCTTTGTAGCAAGCAATCAAATTCGGTCTGATGCCACCTTTTGCTCTTTCATCGGGTGCATCAAACTCCCCTATCTCATCAAAATCCCATCCCTCTATGATTTTCAGAAGTTCCTTCGCCTTCTCGTATTCACCCTCTCCCCCATTATCGGGAGAGATGGCCGGAATTCTCACGAGTTTCATGAGAGTTTCAGCCATCTCGTATTTCACAGATTCAATTTCCTCGGAAATTCTCTCCCTCATACTCCATCTCCCGCATTTTTGAATTTTCTCTGGAAAATTTTTATTAAAAACTCTTTAATAAGAGTTCTCGTGTTGTGTGAATGCGGTCAGGGCATCTCTTCAGAACGCCGGTGCAAGAGTTCTGAAGATAGATTTGAGAGGTGCCGAGATTGAGATTCCAGATGGAGAGACTCCAGAGAGATTTCTGAAGCTGATAAAAGAGGCGGGATACTCTGCAGAGATGGATGAATGAACAGTTTAAGACTCGCTGATTCTTCAGAACGGGAGAAGATGGGTGCAAAAGACTGCATAGTGCAGGAAGTCAACTGCGAATACTGCAACGAGCAGAGCGAGGAAAAAGAGCAGAGCTCTGTAAATCCTCATGCTGAATCCGCTCAGAGAGGTAACTCTCGCCAGACCCGTTAGCCAGAAGAAATCAAGCCAGATATGAGAGGCATAAAGAATTCCTATTCCGGCAAATCCCCACATGGTTACTGCTTCCATCACAAGCGATGACCCGACTCCGGCCCACCATGCTATGAAGAATGGGTTCAGGGCTGAGAGAGCAACCCCTATGAAAAAGGGAGATGCGGACAGCTTTGAAGCCTCTATGGATTTAACTTTCAGTGCATCTCTTGCTGTTAAGTAGGAGAAGAAAAGAAGAAAAATTCCACCTATGAAAGCAAGGGTTCTTGCAACTTCAGCTCTCGTGAGAACTGAGGCAACTCCAAATCCGATGAGGAGCACAAGTGGAAGTTCAACGACCAGATGTCCAACGCTGATCCAGAAGCCTCCTCTCCACCCCTCTCTGACTCCGCTGGCTGCAGCCGCTGCTGTCAGAGGTCCGGGAGCAAGAGCACCTGAACTGCTTATGAGTGCAACCTTGAGAACGAAGCCAGCTAATGCGCTCACCTCTCTGAGTTGAGAGCTCTCCTCATAAAACCTTTTTCTCTCACTCGATCTTCTCAAACCTCAACCTCGGGAATCCTTCCGAGAGGTCAACGAGCATCGCATAATACTGCGTCTTCGGCTTCACCCCTCTTATCACGGGAACTCCGCAGACATTCTCCATCTTTATGTGAAAGTCGCTTAAATTGGAGAGTTCTCTGGGAATTGGACATCCGGGTTTTGCTATGAAAATTCCGAGACCCCTGCTCTCTCTAATGAAGATTTCCATCTGCTCAATCACCCTGAGTGCCTCCTTCTCATATCTCGAGTAAATCGAGTCAACTCCGGTGACATGAAGGTCTTCATAGCTTTCGCTTCTCTCCTTCATGAGAAGCTCGAAGATCATCTCAGCCTCTTCTTCAGCCTCCTCTCCTCTCAGCCTCTCTCTGCCCCATTCTCTGTCGCTGAAAATCAGATTCTCCAGCTCCCCCTCTCTTAGGGAAGGTGAGAGTCCTCTCAGCACATCTCTCTTATCGGTTCCAACACTGGGAATAACATAAACCTTTCTTCCATTTCTCAGAAAATTCATGACAAAGGAGTCGATGAGTCGATAATACATCCTTCTTGTAACCCCTTCTGAAACTTCGAGGAGGATTGAGGAGCCTTTTGGAAATCCTCCGAAGATCCCGTCAAGAGATTCGGAACCAGATGAGAAGAAATCGTCAGAATCCCCAACAGGTTCAAAGAGTTCCCTCTTACCAAGAAATTCTGATGTTAATGGAGGCGGAATATTAAATCTTCCACCATTCAGGGTGAAGAGATATGCGGTTTGCTCAACCTCAACCCCTCTCATCTTAAGAAAGATGAGTTTTCTTATGAGATGCTCTCCGATTAACTCTCTTCTCAGTTCTATGATGCCATCCACAAGAAAATCAATCTCGGAAATGTCATCTCTTTCGGTGACAATGATGAGATACAGCTCCACATCTTCGAGAATTCTGACCAGATCGTCCTTAACCGAGGTTCCAACGATTTTTTCGACCGCATCTATCGAATCTATAATCATCAGAACTTTTCTTCTGTCCTCTGTTGCTTCGATGAGCTCAAAGAGGGCTTTTATGAATGAGGGTCGATCCTCATATTTTATCGATATTACGAGCTCGGATATTTTATCCCTCTTCTGAAATCTCTTTCTTGCGTCCACAATGTTCGGAGCTCTTTCCGCATCAACAAGAGCCTCTGGCTGAAGAAAATCCCTCACCCACGGATGAAATCTGAAGAGTCTTTCAGGAGAGACTCTTGTCGAGATGTAGTAGACTCTTGCAAAATCACTCATCATTCTCGCAATTTCAAGAGCAAATATGCTTTTTCCCGTTCCCGGTTCTCCTTTAATGAGGATCGAACGCCCTCCCACATTAAAGAACTCTCTCAGAATTCTCTGAAAAGAGGGATGGGCACTTTCGAGATTCATCTCGCTCACTCCACACTCATTAGGTTTCACCTCATCAAATTTAACATTTTTCACCTAAAATCATGAAAAAATTGAGTGGTTCTCCCGGCATAAAAACTTTTATGAAGCTCAGAAGCAGGGAAATAGTTGAAGGTCCCGAAAGGGTTGCGAGCAGAAGTCTTCTCAGAGCTGCTGGCCTCTCTGATGAGGATTTCGAGAAGCCTTTTATCGCAGTTGTGAATTCATGGAGCGAGATGGTTTCAGATTACAAACATCTCCTTGTGAGATATCAGGAGCTGTCAAGACCGGAATTTCTGAAGCCGGAGGGGTTCCATTTGAGTTCAGCACAGTAGCTCTATGCGACGGACTTCTTCAGGGCCATGAGGGAATGAAATACTCCCTTCCGAGCAGAGACCTTATTGCGGACTCTGTTGAGCTTGTGGTTGAAGCAAATAGATTTGATGGAATGGTTCTCATAGCCTCATGCGACAAGATCGTTCCTGCGATGCTCATGGCTTCAGCAAGACTGAACATTCCCTCAATCTTCGTCACCGGAGGGGCGATGGAGCCCGGAAGATACAGAAATGAGAATCTGACCCTTTCAGACCTCCGGATCTTCATAGGTTCATTTCTGAAGGGAGAGATCTCCAGAGATGAGCTCGAGGAAATAGGGAAAGCGACCTGTCCTTCAGTTGGCTCATGCTCCATGATGGGAACAGCAAACACGATGAGCATAGTTGCAGAATCTCTGGGCATGACTCTTGAGAGGTGCAGCACGATTCTTGCAGTTGACAAGGAGAAACTCATCATTGCGAAGAGGAGTGGAAGAGCGGTGATGAAATGAGAATTGCACTCACGATGGAAATAGACAGGGTTGCAAAGGAGATCGTGAGCTGAAGTTGAGGGTTCATAAATGCTTTATTTGAGTTAAATGGTGAATAACTTCAGTAAACTGTCCCTCGAGCTTCTCAAAGAGATTGAAAGAGTTATGAGGGAGGTTACAGGAGGATAGACAATCCTGAGCATCCTCAGGAATCAGGTATGTTCTGAGAATATCCTTTATCTTTTTCTCACCATTTTTATGAGCTCTCTTTATCTAAATTTCTCAATAAATTCTCCATGACCAAATCTTTCCGTGAAAACGTAACTCCGTATCAGATATCCTGTGAAAGAAAAAGAATATTAAAAATAAAAAATACTCATAGTTCATCAACCTTTCCCAGCAGATGATGCGCAATCTTCGCAAGATCTCCTATGTCAACTCTTCCATTTCCGTTGAAATCCGCTCTCTGAGAAACCTCCTGTGATTTCCGGGTGCACCTCCACCGGAGAGGGTATTCCGAACAGGGCTTCGGTTAAATTTCTCATAGCTCCTCGTGAATATTCTGGAGTTGAAAATACTTAAACCTGTGATGATTCGAACTGCAGTATTTTGGTGTTTGATAGTTGCAAGCTAGCCGAGTGCAGCATGGGTGAGCTCATGAGATGCCATTTCATATCTCCACCCAGCCTCCCACTATCTCCCTCACTTCATCGGGAGACATCGTGGAGATCCATGAAGGCATCTGGAAGGGAATTGGAATAAAAAATTAAAGGAGGGGCGTTGAAAGTTTTAATTTACGCCGGGGAAGGGATTTGAACCCTTGCGCCCCGGAAGGGGCAGCAGGTCTCGAGCCTGCCGCATTGGTCCGCTCTGCCACCCCGGCACTTTCAAGAAACATCTTCTTAACAAACATTTAATTAGCTTTTCCATCCTAATAACTCTCGGTGATCGGGATGGGAAAGTTTGACAGAAGGTCCAGAGAGAGAAAAGGTGAAAAGAAGGCTGAGCTTCTCGAGGAGAAACTTCTGGAAGAGAGCTTTTTGGAGGAATCTGGAGGTGAGGAGACCTGAAAATCGAAGTTTCGATTGGAAAAGAGAGAAGGGAAGTTGAAGTTAATGAAGAAGATTCTTTTGAGGACCTCCTCATTTCTTTAAATTTGAACCCCGAGGAATACATCGTTCTCGTAAACGGAAAACCCGTTCCAGTAGAGGAGAAAATCAGAGAGGGAGAGATAAAAATTTTGAAGGTTGTCTCCGGAGGATAATCACTTCTCTATAACTATCAGAGCGCCCTCTTCTTCCATCACATCAACTTCCCTTCCTCCGGAAACAAGTTCATATTCCACTTCCACATCCTCCATTTCTATTCTGAGCCCCTTTTCAATTTCAGCGTTTCCTGACTGAATGGCTTTCAGAAGATTTTCCGGGTCGCTGCTGTTGATGAAGGAGATTATTTTCTTTGCCCTCTCCCTGTATTTCGGACCTATGACGCTCATTTTTGGCTTCACTGCTTTAACCCTTCTTTCAAACTCGGGCTGACCTTTTCTGATTTCAACCTCTGAGTTTGTTGCTCCTCTAATCTCCTCCGGATTGGAGACATCTCCATAGATGATGATCTTCTTCAGAGGTGCATTCAGGGGAATTCCTCTCTCAGATTTGTATCTTCTGATTGCCGCGATAATTCTTATGGCTCTCTCTCCTTCCGAGGCAAGCTTCTCGTCAATCTCAACCTTCAGCTTCTCAAACCTCTCCTTATGTATGCTTCTTCCGAAGAGTTTTGTGTAGATTTCCTCTGTGATGAAGGGTATGAAGGGAGACATCATCAGAAGAAGCTGTCTTAAAGTCATCGAGAGAACGCCTGCAGCAGTCCTATCTCCCTTCTCATAAAGCCTGTGTTTCACCGCTTCTATGTACTCATCTGCAAGAATCTCCCATGTGAAGTTCTTCAGCTTCTGGAAGGCTTCATTAAATCTGAAGTTCTCCATCGCTTCCTCATATTCCTCTTCAACTTTTTTCAGCTCCCTCAGAAGCCAGTGATCTACTGGTGTGAGCCTCATTTCTCCGGCTTCACCCTTCTTCAGATGCGGATAGGAGAATCTGAAGATGCTCCAGAGCTTCTGTTCAAATCTCCTCGCAGCTATGACATCCTTCCATCTGAACATGATGTCCGATCCTGTTGCACCTCCGAGAGCAGCCCACTGTCTGAAGGCATCCGCCCCGTATTTTTCTATTACCTCCTCAGGATCGATGATGTTGCCAAGAGACTTGCTCATCTTGTGCCCGTCCTCTCCGAGAACCATTCCGTTTATCACAATTGTGTGCCACGGAATCTTCTGAACAAGAGCATCTGTTCTGAGAATGGTGTAGAATGCCCAGGTTCTTATGATGTCATGACCCTGCGGTCTGAGTTGCGTTGGAAGAAGAAGTTTGTCTCTTCTGTCCCATCCGGCAACCCAGAGAGCTGAGATCGAGCTATCCATCCAGGTATCGAGAACATCCTCCTCTCCTTCAAATTCCATCGACCCGCACTCGCAGGGCTCCCTTGGAGAATCGCGGGTCGGATCAACAGGAAGCCACTCCTCCTTTGCAACCTTCACCTTTCCGCACTTCTTGCAGTACCACACGGGAATGGGGGTTGCGAAGATTCTCTGTCTTGAGATGCACCAGTCCCATTCCATGCTGCTAACCCAGTTCTCCAGCCTTATTCTCATGTGTTCCGGAACCCATTTTATCTCTCTTGCCCTCTTCAGAATCCTCTCCTTATCCACCTTAACGAACCACTGCGTCTCGGAGAGAATCTCTATTGGTGTGTCGCATCTCCAGCACAGACCGACATTCTGCTTTATTCTCTCCTCTTTGAAAATTCTTCCCTCCTTCCTGAGATCCTCCACGATTTCCTTTTTTGCCTCCTCTATTTTCATCCCCGCATACTTTCCGGCTATCTCTGTCATCCTTCCATCTCTGGAGATGGCTCTTCTCAGAGGAAGTCTGTATTTCTTCCACCACCTCACATCCTGACGGTCTCCAAAGGTGCAGATCATCACCGCACCGGTTCCGAAATTCGGATCAACCTCCTCGTCAGCTATCACCGGAACTTCGAGATTCCACAGAGGCACCCTCACCTTTTTCCCGATCAAATCAGAATATCTCTCATCCTCCGGATGAACTGCAACCGCAACACATGCTGACATCAGCTCGGGTCTGGTGGTCGCGATATCAATTCCATCAAAATGAACGTAATAAAGCGTGGTCTCCCTTTCCTCATATTCAACCTCTGCAAATGCTATTGCGGTCTCGCATCTCGGACACCAGTTAACGGGGTGCTCATCTCTGTAAATCCAGCCATCATTGAACATCCTCACAAATGATTTCTGAGTTCTTGAGTAATACTCGGGAAGCATCGTTATGTATTCGTTGCTCCAGTCAATCGAGAATCCGAGTCTTCTCATCGTTGCCTTCATCTTCTCAATGTTCTTCATTGTGAGCTCCCTGCAGAGCCTCCTGAACTCCTCTCTGCTCACATCCTTCTTGGTTATCCCGTAGAGCTCCTCAACTTTCACTTCTGTCGGAAGTCCGTGACAGTCCCATCCCTGAGGGAACATGACGTTATAACCTTTCAGCCTCTTGTATCTCGCTATGAAATCGATGTAGCACCAGTTGAGAGCATTTCCAACATGGAAATTCCCTGTTGGGTATGGTGGAGGAGTGTCTATGACATACGGCTCTCTATCCGACTCAAAATCGAAGTAGAAGTCCTCATCCCTCCACTCCTTTATCCATTTCTCCTCAACAGCTTTGAAATCATATTCTTTTGGAATCTCCTCCATACCAGATTCTCCTCCCGGATGCATCTCTTCTGTATCTTCCAATCTCGCTCTCAAATATTTCATCTCCTCTGAACACGGGTCCCTCCCTGCAAACCCTCACGCCAGAGGGATCGAGAACGCATGAGCCGCAGACACCTATTCCGCATTTGAAGTATCTTTCAACCGAAAGCTGAAGTCTCTCAAGAATATTTAACTCCTTCGCGATATCAAGAATCTTTCTGAGCATTCCATCCGGACCGCACGCGTAAATCGAGCTGAACTCCTTCGGGTCAACTTCCCTGAGAAGATCGGTCACAACTCCTCTGATTCCTTCCGATCCATCTTCCGTGGATATGAGAGTCTCTCCCTTCGAGAACTTCCTCAAAAGAACAATTTCATCCCTGCTTTTTGCTCCTATAAGAGCGACGAAATCGTCAAGCTTCTCGGCGAGAAAGGAGAGAGGAGCAACTCCCATTCCTCCGGAAATGAGAAGTGATGGGCCATCCAATATTTCAAACCCTCTTCCGTAAGGTCCTCTTATTCCAATCAGCTCTCCTTCCTCGAGCTCATGAAGTCTTGAGCTGAATCTTCCGACCCTTTTCACGCTGATAGAGTTTTCAGAAGAGAGGCTCATGGGCCTCTCTCCGGCATCCGGAATCCAGACCATCACGAACTGACCCGGAATGGAGCCTCTCAACCACGGTGCATCAAG